>JBEKVD010000043.1:0-23927 GCA_049514315.1 Candidatus Limnocylindrales bacterium
CCGCTACCCCGATGCCGGACAGCTTGGGACGTATTGAGACCATGTGTCTCCCTCCATATCGGAGCGCCGGAAATGCGGCGCTAGATTAATCAGCTTAGCTTGTTCTGAGCACGACAATCACCCTATTTCTGGCTGGCTGACTCCATCCGCTCGCCTGCGCGATGCTCCGCGGTCGGGCAAGCTCGCCGGGTACATCTCCGGCCCCGTTGGATGGCCGCGCTCGAGCCTGCCCGGCACGATCACATTGGGACCAGCTTCGAACGGGCGGTCGTGGGCCACCGGTGCGGTCTCGCGGCCTCTTGAAGGGATCGAAATGCGCGGGCTCCCGAGCGGATGTTCAACGCTCGCAGCGAGGCGGTCTCGATCGGACCTGCCTCTGGGGAGAAGCCGGTTGCCGGGGTGACGTGGCGCGCGGCAGCCGTGGCAGGCGCGGCGGGCCGCGTTTCGTTTCAGTCG
Organism: Candidatus Limnocylindrales bacterium; assembly: GCA_049514315.1. Taxonomy (GTDB): domain Bacteria; phylum Chloroflexota; class Limnocylindria; order Limnocylindrales; family CSP1-4; genus Fen-1039. Next base: position 457 of record JBEKVD010000043.1, read on the forward strand.
CTCCCGGGCGACCGAACCAAGGGCCGGCTCGCGCGGTCATACCAATCGTGAGAACGCCCGCAATCTCGCCGCAGATCGCGCCGCAAACGCGGCCCCTCGGTCCCGGCTATTCAGCGGACCCCGGGCCGGGAAGCATTACCATGGGCAGGCATACATTCACAGCGTTCGGAGAGTGGAACGTGTCGTACGACGTCATCGGCAAGATGGGGCGCGTAACGGCGGACATCACCCCGGGGCACCTCGGCGAGGTGCTGATCGAGGTCCGGCAGGGCACGGAGCGTTTTCTGGCATCGGCGGCGGACCCCGAAGCGACGATCAAGAAGCACACCCAGGTTCTCGTGGTCGGCAGCCTGGGGGGTCGGACTGTTGAAGTGGCCCCGACCGATACCGTGAGGCTCCCGCGATGATTCCCATCGATACGACTCTTCTCGTTCTCGGAGTCGGCGTCCTCGTACTCCTGCTCCTGGTGGTGATGTTATTCAGGTCGACCTGGCGGATCGCCGAGCCGGACGAGGCCCTGATCATCTCCGGCGTCTCGCGCGGTCATTCGGCCGGCCAGGTCGCCGGCGAGAGCATGCGCTTCAAGATCGTGACCGGCGGCGGGGCCATGGTCATGCCGGGCCTGTCCAAGGTCCGCGCCCTCTCGCTGATGGCCCACGAGAGCGAAGTGACGGTTCCCTGCGTCAGCCAGCAGAAGATCCGCCTGGACCTTCGAGGCGTCATCGTCTACAAGGTCGGCGACGACTACCGCTCGATCGCGAACGCCGCCCGCCGCTTCCTCGATCGCCCGGCAGCCGAGCTCGAATCGAAGGTCCAGAACGTCTTCGTCGGCCACCTGCGGGCCATCGCCGGCTCCATGACCGTCGAGGAGATGATCAGCGACCAGGACAAGTTCGCCCAGCAGGTCCGCGACCGCTGCACGAGCGAGATGGAATCCTTCGGCCTGGTCATCGACAGCTTCCAGATCCAGGCGATCACCAGCCCGTCCAACTACATCGAGAACCTGGCCGTCCCGCACCAGGCCGAGGTCGAGCAGAACGCCCGCATCGCCCGCGCCCAGGCGGACCGGAACGCGGTTGCGCAGGAGCAGGACGCCCAGGCGCAGATCGCCGAGTCGATCCGGGGCACGGAGATCAAGAAGGCCGGCTTCCAGGCCGAGATCGACCGGGCCCAGAAGCAGGCCGCCCAGCAGGGTCCCCTCGCCGAGGCCCAGTCCCGCCAGGCAGTCGTCGAGCAGGAGACCCGGGTCGCCGAGCTCCAGGCCGATCGGACCGAGCAGCAGCTCCAGGTCGACGTCCGCAAGCCCGCCGACGCCGAGGCATACCGCCAGACCACCCTGGCCACGGCCGGCCGTGACGTCCGCATCCGCCAGGCCGAAGCCGCGGCGCAGGAAGTCCGTCTCGCGGCTCAGGCGCAGGCAGATGCCGTCAAGCTCCAGGCCGAGGCCCAGGCCAACGCCACCCGCGTCAACGGTCAGGCCGACGGCGACGCGATCAAGGCCCGCGGGCTTGCCGAGGCAGAGGCGATCAAGGCCCGTGCCATGGCCGAGGCGGCCGGCATCGAGAGCCGCGCGGCGGCTCTCAGCCAGAACCAGGAAGCGGTCATCGCCCAGCAGATCGCTCAGACCCTGCCGGACATCGTTCGGGCCGCCGCCGAGCCCTTCGCGCACGTCGGCCAGTTCACGGTCCTGAACGGCGCCCAGGGCGTCACGAGCGCGCTGTCCGAGGTCATCCAGCAGGCGGGTGCCCTGGCGACGGTCGCTCGACGGACCCTCACGCCGATGCTCACCGACCCGGATGGACGGTCGGCTTCCGGCGAGGGCTCCGCCGCGAACCCGAAGCCGACGCGAGCGGCGACCCCGGCTCCGGCGACGGTCAGCCGCGTGACGAGGCCTGCGGACGCCGCGAAGGCGCCGGAGGCCGCCGCGCCGGGGGACGCCCCGAAGACGCCCAAAGCGTCCATGCCCGGTGATGCCCCGAAGACGCCCGGGGCGGCCAGGGGGTAGTCGCCCCGTTGGCCCCGTGAGCCGGCCCGAGGTGCCATCGAACCCGGCGAAGCCCGTCCCGCCACCGCCGGGTTTCGTGTCTTCCGCTGGTGTTCCCGGCACGCCCGACGTTCCGGGCGAGCACAACGTTCCGGGCGAGCACAACGTTCCGCGCACGCTTGATGCCGCTGCCGCCGCCGATCCGGCCCCCGCACCCGAGACGGCCGGCAGACCCGAGCGGGCCAGCCTGTCCGGCGCCGCTGGCGTCCCCAACGCCACTGGCTTCTCCGACGCCTCGCTCACGCCCGACGCCACCGGCCTGTCCGACGCCTCGCTCACGCCCGCGATCGCTCCCGAGGCCGTCGAGCGGATCGAGCGGCTCGCGGCCGACTACCTTCACTCGATCACGGCCATGGGCGTCGGCAGCCTCGAGTACGGGCGAGCCATAGCGGCGATCGACCATCTCGGTGAGCGCGACTTCGTGGCGACGGCGGCGATGAGCGGCCGCTTGCTGGATCGCCGCTTCCCGGCGATGCGTGGCTTGCTCGCGGCCAAAGCCCCGCTGGCCCGCCAGCTGGCGGACCTCCGCAAGGCTGCCGCGGACCTGGATCCGACGAGAATGAAGCTCGGCGGCGGGCGGTCACCTCGCGACGAGATGGCAGAGCTCGACCGCTACTTCGAGCGCTTCGCCAGGTCGCAGCCACGCTTGGAGGCCCTGCTGGCCTCGCTCACCGAGGGCCGGCTGGCCCTGGAGCAGGACAATGCCGCTCTCGTCGCGGAGGAGGCATCGCTCGCCACGGAGATGGAGACCCTCCGGCAGTACGCCTTCCTGGCAGGTCGCATCGACGAGAAGCTGGCAGCGCGCATCGACGAGATTGCCGGAGCCGACGCGGCCACGGCGGAGTCGCTGCGCCTGGACGTGCTGCCGGTGGTCCGGCGGCGGCGCCAGGAGATCGTCACCCAGCTCGCAGTGGTGACCCAGGGCTACCTGGCCGTGCGCATCGTCGAGGACGGCAACTCAGAGGTGATTCGAGCCGTGGCTTCGGCCATCAACACCACGGCCGCCGCCCTGCGCACGGCGGCGGTGGTAGCCGGCGCGGCGGCAAGCCAGCGCGCGGCCCTGGAGCAGCTCGAGTCGGCACGGCTGGCCGCCCGGGCGATGGCGGACCAGGCGGCGGCGCTCGAAGCCGGCGCCTCGGGCCCGGGTGGGCGCCTGGAGATGCTTCGAGGGGCCTGGGCTGAGGTATCCGCCGCGTTGGACCGCGTGGACGCCCAGAAGGCGCGGGCGATCCAGGCACTCGCGTCCGCCGACCGCGAGTCGGCCCGTCGGGAGCCGATCGCAACCGACCGATCGAGTGGGGACTCTCGCTAGCCGGCCACCGACCGGTCGCTAGCTTGGAGTAGGGGACCTACTGGGCCAGCCGCGGGTACAGTCGAGCGGCGATCACGATCAAGATCACGGTGGTGGCGCTCAGCACCGCGAAGTCCAGGCCCAGCGGGAAGCTTTCGGTCGCGCCCTGGACCATGAGACCTCTGAGCGCGTCGACCTGGTAGGTGAGCGGGTTCACGTGGGCGACCACCTGGAGCCAGCCGGGCATCATGGAGATCGGGTAGATCGCGCTGCTGGCGAAGAAGAGGGGCATCGTCAGCACCTGGCCGATGCCCATGAATCGCTCGCGGGTCCGGACCAGGCAGGCGATGACCAGCGAGAAGGTCGCGAAGGCGGCCGAGCCGATGACCACGACCAGGACGACTCCGATCACCGACAGGGGGTCGAGGCGAAGGTGGACGCCGATCAAGGCGGCGACGATGTAGACCATCGCGGCCTGCACGAGAGACCGAAGCCCCCCGGCCAGCGCCTTGCCGGTCACGAGAGCGCTCCGGGCGGCCGGGCTCACCAGGTACTTGTGGAGTACGCCCAGGTCGCGTTCCCAGATGACCGCGATGCCGAAGAAGATCGCCGAGAAGAGCGCGCTCTGGGCCAGGATGCCGGGCGCCAGGAAGTCTTCATAGCCCAGGTTGCCCGTGGAGATGGCTCGCGTCTGCGCCATCACCTGCCCGAAGACGAGTAGCCAGAGCAGCGGCTGAACGGCCCGGGTTAGCAACTCTGTCGGATCGTGGCGGAGCTTGCGCAGCTCGCCCTCGGCGATAGTCCACGCGTCGAGGAGGAACCGAATCGGCGCCGGCGGCTCAGCCCAGACGGCGGGCCGTGCGACGCGTCCTAGTGACGTCACGGAACTGACCTCCTTGCTCGCCGGCGTCGTCCAACCCGGAGCCGGTAAAATAGGTGAATGCGTCGTCCAGATCCTTGCCCCGGCCCGCCTGCGCGGACAGCTCGGCGGGCGTTCCCAGGGCCACGAGCTTGCCGAGATGCATGAACCCCACCCGCCCGCACAGCTCCTCGGCTTCGTCCATGTAGTGGGTGGTCAAGAGGATGGTCGTCCCCTCGGCCTGGCGGAGCCCACGGATGTGGCCCCACACGGCCCGCCGGGCGGTCGGGTCCAGGCCCACCGTCGGCTCGTCGAGGAACAGGATCTCCGGCCGGTGGAGCATCGCCTGGGCGATCTCCAGGCGGCGGATCATGCCGCCCGAGAAGGTCCTGACGAGCCGATCCGCGGCCGACTCGAGGCCCATGAACTCCAGCGCCTCGGCTATTCGGGCGCTGCGATCCGCGTCCGGCAGGTGGTAGAGCCGGGCGCTTGTCATCAGGTTCTCGCGCGCCGTGAGCGCCCCATCCGATGAGAGCAGCTGGGGAACGTAGCCGATCGACCGGCGCACCAACCGGGGATCCCGGTGAATGTCGTGGCCGGCCACGCTGGCGGTGCCGCTCGTCGGTGGCAGGAGCGTGATCAGCATCTTGATCGTCGTGGTCTTGCCCGCGCCGTTCGGTCCGAGCAGCCCGAAGACCTCTCCGGCTTGTACATCGAGGTTCAGCGCGTTCACCGCGACCAGGGAATCGAAACGCCTGGTCAAATCGTGGGTGGAGATTGCTGGAGGCATCGGTTTCATCCATATTGTCTGTGACACGGCGGCTCGACTAACCAGGTGCCGGTCCGGACAGTTAGTAAGGTTAAGCAATGTATCATAAACGCGTGGAACACACGACACCCGACCAGGTTGCCGTATCGGTGCTCGAGACGATCCCGCCGTCGATGCGCGCCATTCGAGAGCAGATGCGTCTCGGCCGCGCAGCCAGCCTGTCGGTGGTCCAGTTCCGGCTCCTCCTCTACGTCCGGCGCAATCCCGGCACCAGCCTGTCCCCCGTGGCGGAGCATCTCGGGATTTCGCTGCCGGCCGCCTCGCAGCTGGTCGAACGGGTCGTGCGAGCCGGCCTCCTCACGAGGATTCAGCACCCCGAGGAGCGTCGCCGCGTCGAGCTGCGCATCTCCGACGCCGGGGCCGCTACCCTCGGCGAATGCGACGCCCGAACGCGGGCCTGGCTCTGTGAGCGCTTCGCCGGGCTCGAGCAGGCCGAACTGGATCGGCTTGCCCAGGCGCTCCAGGACCTGCGGGACCTCCTGGCGCGGGGGAACGCCTGACCTCCTGGGGAGGTCGGCCCGAGCAGGTGGTCACTTACAGGCGGGCCGGATCCGAAATTGCGCTCAGTTGGTAGACAAATCCGCCGCCATCCGTGGTAACCTCCGCCCAACGGGCCAATAGGCCCCGGACCCCGCGGCTGCCACGATCGCTCCTCTCAACGGTTCTCGGCGAGACAGACGTGTCGCTGAGGCCGCACGAGCAAGGAGCGTTCTTTGTACGCATCGGATAAGACCCTGGTTTGCCAGGACTGCAACCAGGAGTTCGTCTTCAGCGCGAGCGAGCAGCAGTTCTACGCGGATCGCCAGTTCAGCGAGCCGCGCCGCTGTCCCTCCTGCCGAGCGGCCCGCAAGGCCCAGCGCGGCGACTTCGGTGGCGGATCCCACAGCAGCGGTGGCGGCAGCCGCGGCGGATACTCGTCCGGCCCGCGCGAGATGTTCTCGGCCACGTGCTCGAGCTGCGGCCGCGAAGCCCAGGTCCCGTTCCGGCCCAGCGGCACCAAGCCGGTCTACTGCAGCGACTGCTTCACCGCTCGTCGCGCATAGCACCGGGCCGCGAGGCCCACGCCAGAACAAGAAGAGCTCGGCGAGTGATCGCCGGGCTCTTCGATTAGCGGCCGACGAGCAGCCTCCGCTCCCGGGCCGCGTCAGCCGACGGCGATGCGGGCGAGAGTCGCTGAGGCCGCGATCGGGTCGGCCCAATCGGCGTTGATCAGCACGACGACGGTGACCTGGTCGGCCGGCAGGTACTCCATGGCCGACCAGAAGCCGTCGAGGTGGCCGCGATGGCCCCAGGCCACCTGGCCGGCAATGGTCGTCTCCTCGAACCCGAACCCGTACGGGAAGCGCGGCTTGACCTTGAAGGCCAGTGTCGGAGAGATGTCGACCATCGACGCCAGGGTGGCCTGGTCGAGGATGTCGCCTCCGTACAGCGCGTTCGCCCATGTTGCCAGGTCCGATGCGGTCGACACGTAGGCGCCGGCGAATCCGACGGCCGTGGCTTCGGCGGTGAATGGCAGCATGGTCCCGGCCGAGTTGTCCCGAGGCCGTGAAGCGGGCGTCATGTAGCCGTGAGCTTCGGGGCCCTGGGCCTGCTCCTCGGTCTGAAGGTACGTGTGGTCCAGCCCCAGCGGCTTCAGGAACATGGACCGGACCAGGTCCGCGACGGTCTGCCCGGTGGCCTTCTCCACGACCAGCCCGAGCAGGACGAAATCGGTGTTCGAGTAGTGGTAGCCGGTGCCCGGCGGGAAGTACGTCAGCTTGCCGACCTTCGACAGCACCTCGTCTGCGGTCCACGAGGTGGCTGGCTGAGCGAGGATCGCGCGGGAGATCGACGGGACGTCGAAGAGATCCTCGATGCCGCTGGTGTGATTCAGCAGCTCGCGGATGGTTATGCTGGCGGCGTTGGGGAAGGTCGGCACGTACCGGGCGAGGGGATCGTCGAGGCCGATCGTGCCGGCCATGGCGAGCCGCCCGACGAGCGCCGCCACGAAAGTCTTGCTGACGCTGCCCACCGAGAAGAGCGTGTCGGTCGTGAGCGGTGTCGCGGGCGAGAGGATCGCCGCGCCCGAGACTCTCGTCCACATCGAGCCGTCCGGAAAGACGATTGCCGCAGATACGCCCGGGTACTTGCCGCCCTTGCGGATGCTGTCCAGGGCGGCCTTGAGAGCCGTGGCCTTCGCGGAGTCGAGGCGAGCGGCAAACGAGCTGGCCGGGACGAGCTGCGAGGTCGGCACCGGGACGATGGAGACGTTTGGGGTGGCGGCCGGCGAGCTCGACGCCGAGGCGGAGGGGGCGGCGGCAAACGGGGTCGCGGACGGCGTGGCGGCGGACGGCGCCGGCGAAGGCGTCGGCGCCGAGTTGCCGCACGCCGCCACAGCCGCGGCCAGCAGGATCGATGCAGCCAGTTGCGCGGGCCGGCTGGCTCGCAGCAGGCGGTCGATGGGAATCACGACGCGAATGATGCACCCGAGAGCGGGTCTGGCGCCGCCGCCCCCCCCGGCCCGCCTGGTCGGCCGGCCGACGCGTCCGGCTGGCGTCGCAGGAAGAGACGCGGCCCCGGCGCCTCTGGGGCCGCGTTCGTCCGCTTGTGAGGCCCGGGCGTCCCGGGCTCGCGCCTCTAGTTTCGGCCGCCGCCGCCGAAGAGCCGCAACAGGAACAGGAAGATGTTCACGAACTCGAGGTAGAGGAGCAGCGCGCCGATGACGGCGGCCTTCTCTATGGACCCGGTCATGGCCGCGAACTGCCCGCGCGAGATGCGCTGGACCGTGGATGCCGTGAGGGCGGTGAAGATGAGCACGCCGGCGATCGAGATGATGATGTCGAGCGTGCCGTTGCCAACGAACATGTTCACGAGGATGGCAACGAAGAGCCCCCACGTCGCCATGGCCAGGTAGCCGAACATGTTCGTCAGCGAGCGCCTGGTCACGGCCCCGTAGAGGGCGGCGCCGCCGAACATCGCCGCGGCGCTGACGAAGGCCTCCACGACCGTGGCCGCGGAGCCGGTCTGGACCGTGTACGCCAGGATGATCACGCCGAAGGTGAGGCCGTTGAGCGCGGCGTAGATCAGGAACAGGCCCAGCGCCATCGTGGCGTTGATCCGCCGGATCGCGACCTGCAGGCCAACGCCGATGACCATCTCGACGATGATCAGGGGCAGCCACAGGTTCAGGACGGTGTCGGTCAGGCCGACGCTGTTCTGGACCAGGTAGGCAACGAATGCGCTCAGTAGCAGGCCCAGGAACATCCACGTAAACGCCTGGGACAGGAATCCGACCGACAGGGCGGCGGCGGGCCTGACGCCGAATTGCTCGGGCGCATAGCCGCCGCGCGGGTCGTATCGAGAGCTATTCACCGGTCTCCTCCGTTCGAGGCCTTGATCGAAATGCGGGCCGAGCGATCACGTGGCCCGCGCCAATCGACGTCCGTCTTTCCGTTCGATCCTACCCCCTGCGTTGCCGCCGTGGCTGCGACCTGGATGGAGTGGCCGGTCGAGACTCTGCCCCTTCGGCCGCACGCGCGAATGTCCACAGCAGGTCACCCAGGCGGTTGAGATAGGGCACAACCTGGTCCCCCGGGATCGGTTCCGCGCGCCCGATCGCGACGGCTCGTCGCTCCGCTCGCCGGACAGCGGTCCTGGCCAGCTCGAGGGCCGCCGACAGGCGCGTCTCTCCCGGGACCACGAACTCGCGCGGGAGCTCGATCGCCGCTTCCGTCTCGGCCAGAAGGGCATCGAGATCATCGACCATGGCTGCCGTCACGCGCGTCTCGCCCGGGAGCTGGCGGTCCCGGCCGTCCGGGGCGGTCGCCAGCTCGGCGCCGGCCACGAAGAGCTCCCGCTGGATGCGCAGCACCAGGTCCGGCAGTCGGGCGAGCGCCAGCGGTAGGGTGCCGTCGCCGGCCTTCAGGCCGAGCTCGGCTCGAGCAAGACCGAGGGCCGCCACGGCCTCGTCGATCGCGCCGTAGGCCTCCGTTCTCGGGTCGTCCTTGAACACTCGCATGCCGCCGAAAAGCAGACCGGTCGTGCCGTCGTCGCCTCGACGGGTCGCAACCACCGACTTGCGTTCGAGCTTCTCGGGCATCGTCCCCTCGATCGATCTAGCTCGTCACCACATCAGGCCGGCGTCGCGGGGGTCCCAGCGTTCGGCCAGCAGGGTTACTTTGACCGGATGCTCGAGCACCGACTCGGCCTGGTCCTTGATCTGCTGGACCATCGAGCCTGCGTAGGGACAGAACGGCGTCGTCAGGATCATCTTTATCTCTGACGAATCCTTGCCGAGGATGATCTGCCGGATCAGGGCAAGCTCCACGACGTCCATCCCGAGCTCCGGGTCTACGACGGAGCGAAGGGCGTCCAGGATGGCCAGCTCGGCCGCCCTGCGTGCGGGGTCGAATGCGGGCGCTTCCTGGGCTGCCGATGCCGGGGGACTGGCGGCGGTGCCGGTGGGCTTGGCTGAGGTGGCCTCTACGGCCGAGGTGATGTCGCTCATGGCGTCCTATATCCTACCAGTTTCATCGGAATAGTGGAATCCGCGACGGTCCGGGGCGCGACGTCAGCGGGTTTCGCGACCTCGCAGGGTCAGGATCTCGCGCGAGCAGCGGCCCTCGCGCTTGCCACGACGACGCCCGGGACGCGCAGATCTGCCGGCAGGACGGACGCCTCATCGTCGCTGAAGCCGGGGCCGGCGAGCCTGCCCGCGCGATCGAAGAACTCGCGGTACAGGTCGCGGTGCTCTGAAGCGTATCGATAGGCCTGAGCAATGCCGACGACGCGCAACTCCGGGTGCTCGCTCAGCAGCCGGGCCACGCCGTATCCGGCCCGTCTCAACTCCAGCAGCTGGCGAACGGTCAGGCGGGTGTTGTAGCAGAACGGCTCGCCGCCCATGACCAGCGGATCGACTTTCACCCATTTGATCGTCATGTCAGCTCCGTTTCCGGGTTGCGGCCGCGACCATTGCGCCAAGTTGGAGGGCGCCGCGGCCGCGACCATTGCGCCAAGTTGGAGGGCGCCGCGGTCAGACGCCGCGGTCAGACACCGCGGTACATCCACTTCAGGAGCGCGTTTCGTTTGTGTCTGTCGCCGCCGAGGCGGCCGTTGCGCGCAAAGACGGCTCCAGCCGCATCGAGCGACCGCCCGGCTGCGATGAGCTCGTCGCCTGCGAGATAGGTTTCCACCGTTTCACGGATCCCGGCACAGAGAACGCGCAGGTCGTTCAGCGGCACGCCCCGGCGGCGGTAGATCGGCCCGATCGATTCGGCGTATTCGGTCAGCCGCCGGTCCTCGCCCCCGGCAAGGCACATCGCCAGGCGTTCGACCAGCAGCTCGCCGTCCCGCAGGAGCCGGCGCAGCCCGACCTCGTCGTACCGCGTCCTGATCGTCGGATCCGCCTTCGTCGCCGCCTCGAGGGCGCCGGCCGAGATGTCGGCTGCGATGCTTCGGAGCCTCACGGCCGCCGCCGCGTAGCCGGCCGTCATGTCGAGGGGAGCGAGGCCGAGGCTCGGGTGGCGATTGGCCGGCTCACGGGCGCCGTTCGACTCTGGGCCGCTCGCCGTCGCGCCGCTCTTCGTCGCGCCGCTCGACTTCCCGCTCTTCGACTTCGCGGCACCGCCCTTCGGGCGCGCGGCTCTTGCGGGCTGAGGAGCCCTCGCAGCGCGCTTGGTCGTGGGCGTGGCCAACTCCGCCAGCGCAGGAGACTTCGCGCGCGCCTGAGACTTTGCGGGCGGCCTGGGGTCGTCGGTGGGGTTCTCCGTCACGTGGCGAAGTCTAGCCTGACGAGCCCCTGGTCGCCCGTCCAGATGCCCGCAGTACCGTGGACTGCTGCGATTGCCGGAGGACCGCCCAGTCCCTGCTGATTGCCGGCTCTATGCGGCGGACTCCGCGAAAGCCTCGGCGGCCAACGCGGCCGCGGCGCGCCGGCCGGCGTCGCGGATGTGCCCGTCTCGCATCCGGATGACGCGATCGCAGGCGTCGCCCACCTCGGCGTCATGGGTCACCAGCACGATCGTTTGGCCGTGCTCGTGGTTGAACTGGCGGAGGAGAGCCAGGACTTCGGCGCTTCGGTCCGAGTCGAGGTTACCGGTCGGCTCGTCGGCCAGGATGATCTCCGGCTTGTTGACCAGGCCCCTGGCGATTGCGACGCGCTGCTGCTCGCCGCCCGACAGCTCGGACGGCTTGTGGCCTGCCCGATCTGCGAGCCCTACCAGGCCCAGGGCTTCGACCGCCGCTTGCCGGGCGACCTTGCCCTTGAGGCCGGCGTAGTCGCAGGCGAGAAGCACGTTCTCGAGAGCGGTGAGAGTGGGAACGAGATTGAAGTCCTGAAAGACGAACCCCATCCGTCGAGCGCGGATCTTCGTCCGAGCGTTGTCGGAGAGTGAGGCGACGTCCTCGCCGGCCAGGCGAAGCTCGGGGGCCGGGCCATGGTTCGGATCCGGGGCGTGGAGAAGTCCCAGGATGTGCATGAGGGTGCTCTTGCCCGAGCCGGACGGGCCCATGATCGCAACCATTTCGCCCGCCTCGATCGAGATCTCGACCCCCTTGAGGGCCTGGACGCTGTTGCTTCGGCTGAGTCGGTAGGTCTTGCGGAGGTTGCGGCCTTCGAGGATTGCCATCGTTGTTTCTCCCTGGCCGGCCGCTCAAGGCGGCCGCTATACGTCTGAGTGGGTGGTGGGGCCGGTGCGCGTTACTCGTAGCGGAGGCCAACGGATCGAACCTGGCGTCATACCTCCGGATGAGAAAGGGGCCCGATGCGCGGCCTGGGGAGGATGACGGCGTGGCGGGTCGACGGCGACCCGGAGGCAGATTCCCCCGGCCAGCTGGCTCCACGCCCGATTCGGTCGTTCTTGCCCATCCGCTGAGCAGAGATCGCGAGTCGCCGCCCGATGGCATTGGTCTGCTCACACTGTGAGCACGTTTGACCGGTCGGAGGGCTGGTGAACGCGTGGGCGGTCGAATCTGCTCGCCTTGAGTGCTGCTCCGACCTCGAGGATCCCACTCGACACGATTCTGCCCACGGGAGCGAGCAGGAACGACGAGGTCGAGCGCCGCTGACATTGAGAGTGGTCGGATGTGCCCACCCGGTGAGCATGGACGCAGCCGGCAGCACCGTTCGTGCGGGTCCTGTGGCCCCAATCGATCGGAACCGACACCCTCGAGCCGTCACGGATCCCGATCGCCGACGGGCCCGCGGCCGCTCCGATCCCTCAGACCAGGCCGGTCTCGTAGGCGAGGATCACGGCCTGTACGCGATCGCGCAGGTCCAGCTTCGACAGCACTCGCGAGACGTGGGTCTTGACCGTCGTCTCGGAAACCACGAGTTTCTCGGCGATCTCCGCGTTCGACATGCCTCGGGCCATGAGCTTGAGGACCTCGAGCTCGCGTTCGGTCAGCTCGGAGAGAGCCGGGATCGTGTCTTCGTTGGCGGGCGGCAGCCGGCTGGCAACGCGGTCCAGGAGGCGGCGAGTCACCGACGGAGCCAGCAGCGCCTCGCCGGCGGCCACGATCCGGATGGCCTCGACCAGGTCCTCGGCAGGCGCGTCCTTGAGGAGGAAGCCGCTGGCCCCGGCGCGGAGCGACTCGACCACGTACTCGTCGAGGCCGAAGGTCGTCAGCATCAGGACCTTCATCGGCTCCTCCACGCCCGGGCCCGCGAGGGCGCGCGTTGCCTGGATCCCATCCATGCCGGGCATGCGGATGTCCATAAGGACCACGTCGGGCTTGAGGCGGCGAGCCAGCTCGACGGCCGAAGCGCCGTCCCCCGCTTCGCCGACGACTGTCAGATCGGGCTCGGCCGACAGGATCATCCGGAACCCGGTCCGAAGCAGCGGCTGGTCGTCGACCAGCAGCACGCGTGTCGTCACAGCTCGCTCCCTCCCTCGCTGCGGCCGCGATGCCCCGTCCCTTCGGTTGGGTGCGGGGGAAGAACACGGACCATCATCGGCGGCACGAATCTGCGCTTCACCAGCGGCTGCGACCGGTGCGGCGTTCGAGGGGCGCCCTCGTGCCGATCGTGAGATGCTGCCTCCTTGAGAGCCGCCAGCGACGCCTCTCTCTCGGACCTGGCCCGGGCGATGTCGTCCGGCTCGATCGGCATCCGGGCGAAGACCCGATAGCCGCCGGCCAGGATCGGACCGGCCTCGAGCACCCCACCGAAAAGCGAGACCCGCTCTTTCATGCCGATCAAGCCGTGGCCGCCGCCCTCAGCACCTGAGAGGAGTGACGCCGCGGCGCCGCGGCCGTCGTCGGTAACTTCGATCTCGAGGATGTCGTCGGTGTATCGGATCGTGACTCGAGCCGCCGCCTTGCCGCCGTGCTTCACGGTGTTGGTGAGCGCTTCCTGGACGATTCGATAGGCCGCCAGATCCATGCCGGCCGGCAGGCAGCAGGCCGATCCCTCGATCGAGAACTCCACGGGTACGCCGGCGGCGCGAACCTGGTCGATGAGCCTCTCTACCTCGCCGAGACCCGGTTGAGGGCCCATGCCCGAATCGTCCGCGCGCAGGACCTCGAGCATGCGTCGCATCTCGGCGAAGGCCGTCCGTCCGGCGGTTTCGACCGCTTCCAGCGCACCCTTGGCCGTGGCCGGGTCCCTGTCCACGACACGTCGCGCGCCGGCGGCCTGGACGACCATGACGCTGACGTAGTGGGCGACGACGTCGTGCAGCTCCCGGGCGATGCGGGCCCGCTCCTCGCTCACGGCGAGGGCCGCCTTCTCCTCCCTTTCGCGCTCGAGCTCGGCCGCCCGGTCCTCGAGCTGGCGGGTGTACGCGCGGCGGACGCGCAGGTTGTCGCCGATGAGCCAGGCCAGGCCGAATGAGAGGTACGTGAGGCTCAGGTTTGCCGTCCAACCGGAAATCGAATCGAATGCGGCATATGCAGCGAAGCTGACAAGGACGAAGCCGGCTGTCACTGCGGCCGCGACCATCGCGCGGCGCCGGGGCTCGTTCGCGGCCACGGTGTAGAAGGCCACGACCACACCGTAAGCCCCGGTCGAGTCCCCTACGCCATTTGGGCCAAGGTAGCCCAACAGGCTGTACAGGGTGATCGCCGACCCGGTGATGACGAGGATCCCCATCGGGTTGCGGCGCCGCACGGCAATCGGCAGTGTCTGGAGGATCAGGAGCGAAATGCTGACGACATCGAGACGGTAGTGGTCGTGCACGGCCGTGTAGAACGCCACGCCGGTCAGGATCAGGGCCATAGCCATATCGGCATAGTCCTGGTTCCAGTGGATCCGCCCAAGTCGCCGCCACGGGCTCGCGATTGCTCGCTGCATGGTCGCACGGTACCCCAGCGGGCGCGGTCGCTGCATCAGTCGCGCGCAGGATCAAGGCTGCTTCGCGCGGATGAGTCGAGGTGCGTGGATCCGACCGCGGCGCGAGCGGCGGCCGAAGATCCGGAACTCGGTGCGGCCGATCTAGAGCAGCTCGCCGTTCGACCAGCCGGTCGGGTCGCCCTCCCGTGGGCGGGGCTCCTCGCCGGGCGGGTATTCGGAGGCGGGCTGGCGCGGCGCGGCAGCGCTTGGGCCCGGCTCCAGGGCGCTCATCGGCTGCCCGGCCGCGCCTTCGATCGCCCCGACGCCGTAGGGCACCCACTTCGACGGATCCTGGAGGCGATGGGGTTCCGTCCGGCCGCGGAGGTGAGCCTGCTCGAAGCCGAACGGTTCGATCCACATCTGCTTGCCCTCGAGCAGTCCCTCGACACCGCCCTGGCCAGGCTCGGGACGCGGGTGCTGGCAGTACCGGCAGGCAGAGCGATCATGCGGCGCGTACCGGGCCGGTTCCTCGTAAGTCGTGATGTAGCCCTCGAAGTTGCGCAGCACGACCTTGTGGTCCGAGTAGCTGATCAGGTAGTTCGGCATGACCGGGATCTTGCCGCCGCCCCCCGGCGCGTCGATTACGTAGGTCGGGACCGCGTAGCCGGAGGTGTGGCCCCGCAGCCCCTCCATGATCTCGATGCCCTTGCCGACCGGGGTTCGGAAGTGGCCCGAACCCTCGACCAGGTCGCACTGGTAGATGTAATAGGGCCGGACCCGGAACTCGACGAGCCGGTGGACCAGGGCCCGCATGATGTGGACGCAATCGTTGACGCCGGCCAACAGGACCGACTGGTTGCCCAGCGGAATGCCGGCCCTGCTCAGCCTGTCGCAGGCGCGGGCGACTTCGGGCGTGAGCTCGTTGGGGTGGTTGAAGTGGAGGTTCATCCACAACGGGTGGTACTTCGCGAGCATCTCGCACAGCTCGTCGTCGATGCGCTGAGGCAGGAAGACCGGCACGCGCGAGCCGATGCGAATGATCTCGATATGGGGGATCTCGCGGAGGCCGCGGATGATCGATTCGAGAAGCTTTGGAGCGAGGATCAGGCCGTCGCCGCCCGAGATGAGCACGTCGCGGACCTGCGGTGTGCGGCGCAGGTATTCGAGCTGGGCCTCGTGCTCGGCGCGATTGAAGTTCTGGGCTGCGTCGCCCACAATGCGCGACCGCGTGCAGTAGCGGCAGTAGCTCGCGCATTGGGTCGTGACCAGCATCAGGACCCTGTCCGGGTAACGGTGGACGAGCCCTGGAACCGGGGAGTGGCGGTCCTCGGCCAGCGAGTCCTCCATCATCGCCGTGAAGGCTTCCTGCTCGCAGGCGGTGGGGATGACCTGGCGGCGGATCGGGTCGTTCGGGTCGTCGGGGTCGATGAGGCTCAGGAAGTAGGGCGTGATGTCGACCCGAAACTTGTCCGTGGCTGAGAGACCGTCGCGCTCGTCTTCGGTCAGTCTGAGGAGGCAGCCGATTTCCTCGACGGTGCTGACACGGTTGGAAAGCTGCCAGCGCCAGTCGTTCCAGCGCTCGTCGGGGACGTCGGACCAGACGGGGGCGCGGCGGCTGACGGCGGGCTTGCCGTCCGGGCCGAGGAAACGGGCGGGGTCGCGCCGGTTCACGAACGGCGTCTCGTCGTACCGGGCGGCCAGTTCGGGAGCGGCGTTCGGGGAAGGCGAGACCGGCGAGTGCGTGCCGGGAGACGTCGAGCCGGGCGAGTGCACGTCGGGCGACTGCATGTCGGGAACGGATGAACCGCTTTCCCTCTCCGTCTTCCTCGCCGCTCCCCTTGCGTCGGGACCGACCATGACGCGCCTCCGGTTCGTCACCGCGCGCGGCCGGCGGAGCCGGGGGCAGCGGGGCTACGCATAATCCCTATGCACTCTGCATGCTCGAAGATCATACATCGGGCGGCCCCGAGGCGGACCTCAGTTCGGCCGAAGCAGAACTCGGGATAACCGGCCCACCGCCCGAGGTCGTCAGGGGCCCCGGTCTTCGGCCCACTCCTCGCCGGCACACCGTCGCCCGCCGGGCGTCGAGAGGGTCGACGGCTGCCGGGCGTCAGCGGCGCCCGGTCTCTCGCTCCAGGGCGAGTTGCTGAAGGGCGAGGATGGTCATGGCGTCGGCGATCTCGCCTCGACCGATCATTGCCATCGCCTCGTCGAAGGGCACCCATCGAAGCTGGAGTTGCTCCGTTCCCTCCGGCGAGGGCAAGCCCGGTTCGAGGCCGGTGGCGACGAAAAGGATTGCCACTTCGTCCGTGACCGAGTTGGATAGCTCCGCCCGGCACAACTCTCGCCACTGGCCGCCGCCGTAGCCCGTTTCCTCGACCAGCTCGCGGCGCGCTGCTTCCTCGGGCGACTCGTCGAAACCGCCGCCGCCCTCCGGGATCTCCCATGAGTAGCGGTCGAGGGTGTAGCGGTACTGCCCGACGAGCAGGACACGGTCCATCGCGTCGAGCGGCGCGACGCCGATCGCCAGGTGGCGGAAGTGGACGACGCCGTAGATGCCCGGCTGCCCGTCGGGTCGGATCACCTCGTCGTGGCGTATCTCGATCCAGGGGTTCTCGTAGGCGACGCGACGCGACACTCGACGCCACGGGTTCAGCTGGCTCGCACTCACCCAACAATCGTAACGGGACTGCGGCTGGCCGACGGGAACGGAAGTCGACGTGCAAAACGGCCCGGCGACGTAGACGGCAAAGCCGGCATGCCGGGTCGCGACCGCCGCGACACCCGGCGCAGGAGCCGCGATCCCCGGCCCTGCTGGTCAAATCATCACAAACTCGGTGTATTTTCCGCCACCCGTCACAACGCGGCGGGACGAACGGCACGGTCTCGCCTCCCTCGGACCGAGCGATACTGTTCGATCATGCGGCTGGATCTGACGAAGCGAAGCGACTATGCGATCCGGGCCATGCTGGCGCTCACCATGGTCGGCGAGGGCCTCCTGAGCAGCCGCAAGATCGCGGACGAGATGGACATCCCTCCCCGCTTCCTGCCCCAGATCATGGGCGACCTCACGCGGGCCGGCCTGGTCGACGCCCATCCCGGTCGCGCCGGCGGCTACAAGCTCGCGCAGCCTGCCTCGACGGTCACGCTTCTCCAGGTGATCGAGTCGGTCGAGGGCGATCCCCATCGCCGGATCTGCGTGATGCGCGGCACGGCCTGCGGTGAGGATGGCGAGTGTGGGGTTCACGACGTGTTCTACGCCGCCGAAAGCGCGATCCTGGAGAAGCTCCGGGGGGCTACGCTCCAGGGCGTCATCGACGCGTACGTGGCCAAGCAGGCGGCTGCGTCGAACCACTAGGGCGCGGGGGCTGTCGGGCAGTCGAGGGGTCCAGAAGCGAGCGATGGCGTCAGCGCCGGGCGCGGTTGCGAGCCCTCCACTCCCCGGCCAGGATGCTCATGTGGACCTCGTCCCAGAATCGGCCGTCACGGAAGATGGCCTCGCGCGCCCTGCCCTCGACCACGAAGCCGCACTTCTCATATGAACGTATCGCCCGCAAGTTGAACTCGAAGACCGCCAGCGCCACGCGGTGAAGCGCCAGCCGCGTGAACGCGTGGGCCAGCATCAGCTCCGTTGCCTCGGTGCCGTAACCCTTACCCCAGGCGTCGCGCTCGCCGATGGTGATGTGATACAGGGTCGATCCGTTGTCGCCGTCGAGCTGGCTGAAGGCACACGTGCCGATCAGCCGGTCGGTGTCGCCCACGTGGATGGCCATGGTCAGGAAGTCGGAGCCCATGATGCGCGAGTAGAAGAAGCGCTGGACTTCGTCTTCCGTCAGCGGCGACTGCTGGTAGCGCGTGAGCCGGGCTACCTCCGGGTCCGAGTACCAGCGGCTGAAAGCGCGCAGGTTCTCGGGCCGGTGCCGGCGAAGGACGACCAGCCGGCCCGGGATGGCCTCTGGACGCCAGGACTCGCGCTCAGGCTCTGCGGCCACTTCGGTCTCCGGTTCGACGGTGTGGATCGGTCGAGACGGGTCGAGCGGGTTTCACGCATCGAAGGTATACCATCGCCGCCATGCGTGGCTGGAGCGAGTTGGCCGAACGCGTCGCCGGGACCACTCGCACATCGGAGAAAACCTCGCTGCTCGCGCGGTACCTGGCGCCCTTGCCGGCCCCCGAGCTGCGCGCAGCGGCCACCTTTCTGGCGGGAAGGCCCTTCGCGGAGGCCGATCAGCGCGCAGCCGGTCTGGGTTGGGCGACGATCGCCGCTGTCGTCGGCCAGCTGACGGGGGCGCCCGCGGGCGCCCTTGGCGAGGCCTACGACCGCTCCTCGGACCTCGGGCAGGCCGCGGCCGAGGTGCTGGCCGGGCGACCCGACCCGCCCAATCCGCGCCGCTCCCCGACGCTCTGCGAGGTGGCCGATGCCTTCGCCGCCATCGAAGCCGCGCCGGGTCAGGCGGCCAGGGCCGAGGTACTCGCCGCGCTGCTGCGGCGCTGCGACGCGCTCACCGCGAAGTACGTCGTCAAGATCCTCACCGGCGAGTTGCGCATCGGGCTGCGCGAGGGGCTGCTGGAGACGGCCATCGCAGAAGCCTTCGGGCGGTCCCAGGTGGAGGTGGGCGCGGCCGTGATGCTCACCGGCGACACGGGCGAGGTCGCGGTCCTCGCCAGGGAGGGGCGCCTCAACGAGGCTCGCCTCCGGCTCATGCACCCCATCAAGTTCATGCTCGCCACGGCCGCCGAGGACGCCGCCGAGATCGTCTCGCGGCTGGGTCCGACGGTCTGGGTGGAGGACAAGTACGATGGCATCCGCGCCCAGCTTCACCGCCGCGGATCCGACGTGCGGCTCTACAGCCGGGACCTGCACGACATCAGCAGGCAGTTCCCGGAGATCGTCGAGGCGGCTCGTCCGCTGGATTGGGACGGCATCCTCGACGGTGAGATCCTGGCCTATGACGGCGGCCATGTCCTGCCGTTTCTCACGTTGCAGGTGCGGCTGGGCCGGAAGGAGCCTGCGGCCGATCTGCAGGCGGAAGTGCCGGTTGTGTACGTCGCCTTTGACCTGCTTGCCATCGGCCCACGGTCCGCCAGCGGAGGAGATTTGCACAACGGCCAGCGCTCCGCCGGCGGGCTCCCGGGCGACTCCGCTGGCAGCCCGCCTCGCCACCCCGAGGACAGACTCCCGGGCCGCAACGGCACGGCGGCCGCTGCCCTGACACCGCTGCTGTCGGTGCCGCTGGCGGAGCGACGCGGCCGCCTCGAGGCGCTCGGGTTGCCGACCGTGGGGGCCGGCGGCCGATTTGCGCTGTCGCAT
This sequence comes from Candidatus Limnocylindrales bacterium, assembly GCA_049514315.1. GTDB lineage: Bacteria > Chloroflexota > Limnocylindria > Limnocylindrales > CSP1-4 > Fen-1039. The sequence continues at coordinate 20,038 of JBEKVD010000043.1, forward strand.
CTCGTCTCGGCGGATTCGGGTGAGGCGCTCGATCGCTTCTTCAGCGAGGCCCGTGCTCGTCGCAACGAAGGGTTGATGGTCAAGGATCCGCAGGGTACCTACTCTCCCGGCCGGCGCGGTCTCGGCTGGCTGAAGATGAAGCGCGCCCTGGCGACGCTGGACTGCATGGTGGTCGGCGTCGAAGCCGGACACGGCAAGAGGCACGGCGTGCTGTCCGACTACACGTTCGCCGTCCGCGATGGGTCGACCAATGGCCTGGTCACGATTGGCAAGGCCTACACGGGCCTGACCGACGCGGAGATAGCCGAGATGACCCGCTGGTTCGAAGCCCACACGGTCCGCCGGTTGGGGCGGTACAGGCAGGTCGAGCCGGCCGTGGTGGTTGAGATCGCTTTCGACGTGATCCAGCGTTCGAACCGGCACGGTTCGGGCTTCGCCCTGCGCTTCCCGCGCATCGTTCGACTCCGACCCGACAAGGGCCCGACCGACATCGACACCCTGGCGACCGTGGATCGGCTTTACCGCGACCTGCAGCACGGCGCCGAGTACCTGGTCACGGCCGAGGCCAGACACTCAAAGGCTCGGTTGACTGAAGCCGTCTGAGCGGCAACCGGCGACCCGGAGATCGCGGTGGGTGCGGGCACCGGGTCCGCCTATCATTAGGGCCGTAGTGACTCCGTTCCTCCCCGACGACGAGAAGATTCCGGCTATCCGCGAGGCGCTTCCATCCACGGCCGCGGGCATCTACTTCAACACGGGCTCGGCCGGGCCACTCCCCAGGGACACCGCCCGGGCCATGGCCGAGGCCGAGGCCCGGGAGCTGCGCACCGGCCGGGCCGACGTCGATCACTTCGCCGACTCGCTGGAGCGCATGGCGGAGGCGCGGGCGGCGGTGGCGGCCGTCCTGGCCACGGATGCGAGCCACATCGCCCTGACACACGCAACCACCGACGGGATGAACATCGCAACGGCCGCGGTCGACTGGCGGCCCGGCGACCGGGCCGTGACCACCAATCTGGAGCATGCGGGCGGACTCGGGCCGCTGTGGGCGATTCGCGAGCGGCGCGGCGTGGAACTGGCAATCGCCGATGTGGGGATGGGCGGCGATCCGGCGGCGATCCTGGAGGCGTTCGATAGGGCCATCGTCCCCGGCACGAAACTGGTCTCGCTGTCGCACGTCACCTGGGCTACCGGCGCGCGCCTGCCGGTTCGCGAGATATCCGAGCGGGCGCATTCCCGCGGGGCGCTCGTCGCCGTCGACGGCGCCCAGTCGGTCGGGGCGATCCCGGTCTCCGTCGACGATCTCGGCGTGGATTTCTATGCCGTCCCCGGTCAGAAATGGCTGCTCGGGCCCGAAGGCATCGGCGCCGTCTTCTGCGCCGGGTCGGTGCTCGACCGACCGCGAACCACGTTCGCCGGATACTGGGGCTTCGAATCGATTGATCTGATGGCGAACGGGAAGCTCTGGCCGGACGCTCGTAGGTTCGAGGGCTCGGGCTACCACCAGCCTTCGGTCCTCGGCCTCGCTCGAAGCGCGGCCTGGCTGTCGATGTTCGTCGGGCTAAGGTGGATACACGAGCGCATCGCCCGAATGGCCGGTGCGGCGGCTGCGATGCTGGCGGAGGTCCCAGGCGTAGAGGTGCTGACGCCGCGCCAGAACATGGCCGGCCTGGTCACGTTCCGAATCGCCGGCTGGAAGTCATCTGAGGCCCTCAAGGAGCTCTCGCAGCGGACGCTGTGCATCGCCCGGACGATCCCGCCGTTGGACGCGATCCGAATCAGCGTCGGTTTCTTCAACACCGATGGCGAGCTGCGCCGCTTCCGCGACGGCGTGGCCCTCGTGGCCGGCAACACGCCCGAGACGATCCCGCATCGCCCCCAGATCGAGGTCCTTCGCGGCGGCGTGGACTAGAAGCGGCTCCTGCGCCCCCCGCCGCGTGGTGTACGATCGGGTCCGACGGGGGAGTAGCTCAATTGGTCAGAGCACGGCTCTTATACAGCCTCGGTTGGAGGTTCGAGTCCTCCCTCCCCTACCAGATCGCGAAGCCGGGGGCGTGACGATCTGGCATCCGATGCCCCGGCCGCCCGCCGTTTGCGGCCGGTCCCGCCCGCTTCTCCGGAAACCAGGGCAGGCGAGGCGCTGCCCGGGACGGACCGATCGAGCCCAGCGGGCGTCTTCGCAATCCGGCTAGTCTTGTCCTCCGACCCGGACGCGCCATGACACGTCGCACGTCTGGGCGCGTCCCGAATCCCGGGGTTCCAATGAGCAAGTCCGTGGGAATCACTCTCCGGGTCGCCGGCATCCCGGTCACGATCGGACCCTGGATCCTCGTCGGGCTCCTGGGGCTGGGCGTCCTGTCGGGGCTTACGGCGGAGTTCCTGGCCGAATGGATCGTCCTGGGATTCATCGCCCTTCTGCTCCACGAGCTGGGCCACGCTGTGGCGTTCCGTCGCTTCGGCGTCGGGTCGTCGATCGACTTCTGGTTCCTTGGCGGCTTCACCGTTCCGAACGACCCGGAGGCGGCCGCGGGTCTGTCGGACCGGCAAATGCTGGTTGTCGCCGTCGCCGGCCCCGGCGTGGGTCTCGTCCTGGGGGCCGCGACGCTGGCAGTCGGGCCGGCTTTCCGCGATGCCGGCAGCTCCATTCGAATGCCGCTCTTCCTGTGGACTTTCGTCAACCTCGGTTGGGCGATCTTCAATCTGCTGCCTATCTCGAGCCTGGACGGAGGGCGAGCGCTCGGGCACCTTGCCGGCGCGGTCTTCGGGCGAGCCGGTCGGGCGATCGGGCTGGCCGCCGGCCTCGTGGCCAGCGGGCTCATTGCCGTCCTCGCCGCAGAAGCGCGGCTCTACTCGGTCGCCGTAATAGCAGTCGTCTTTGGCTTGTTCAATCCAGCGCCGTACAGCGACCTTCTCGACGAGCTCAGAGTGGGTCGTGCGAACCTGCGGCCGAGCGAGGCTGCGCGACGGCTCGAGGCCCCGACCGGCGGGGACCTGGGAGAGGATCCCCGCCAACGGTAGAACCCGTGCCCGCGCACTCCGTGCACGGCGGCATGGTCACCCGGCACATCCTGGGGCCCGCGGGCACGCCAGGTGACGGTGCGCAATGGTACCGAAGTACTGGACCCGCCAGTACTTTTTGGCTACGATGCTGGCCTCGGGACTATCCATCTCGCCAGTGATGTTGAGCCGGTGACGTGAACAATCTACTGGTGGCTGCGGTCGTGGCCAATCTGGCCGACCTGGCGACATTTCTCCGGGTCAACCCGGCGCTGATACCGGCCAACGAAACGAGCCCCCTGCCGCATATGTTCGGCCAGACGGCCGGAGCTCTGTTGGCGAAGATGCTCATGGTGCTAGTCCTCGCCGTGACCGTAGTGGCGTTCCGCCGGCGGCCCCGAACCAGAGCGGCGCTGTTGGCGATCTACACCGTGGTAGCCGTTGTTGGGGCAGCCTCCAACGTCCTGGTCGCCTGACGAACGAAGACGTCGCCGCCGATACGCCATGCTCGAAGGGGCTGTCGGCAACCGGCCGGCGGTAGCTTCAGAGCGCCCTCCCGCTCAACTCAGGGGCGGCGATCCCGGCTTCGGCGGAGCGAGCGGCTGCGTCTGGGGTCTGGACCCTGCACCCGTCAGCGACCCCTCCCGCCCGGTCATCGCTGAGATTGGCCAGTCTCGGCCTCTGCAGGCGTGATACGTGGCCGCCCGTGATACGTGGCCGCCCATGGGCGTCGAGAGCCAGACTGATGGACAATGCAGCCGTGTCGACGCTGCTGATCCTCAACGACCCGCCCTACGGCACCGAACGCTCCTACAACGGCCTGAGGCTTGCGCTCGCCCTATCCAGGGTCGAAGGTACGCCGGTGCGGGTCTTCCTGATGGGCGACGCAATCG
>JBEKVD010000044.1:0-23475 GCA_049514315.1 Candidatus Limnocylindrales bacterium
GGACCGAGCCATCCATGCCTACCTGCGCTGGCACAATCGGAATGCTCGTCCCGCCAAGCCCTGGCGCATCAACGCCGAAGTCCACCATTCGCTCCCCGACGTTGCGGCATGAGGCACTAGCTCTCGAGCGAGGCCTCCACGCTCAGAGCGACATTGCCCTGCAGCGCTCGCGAGATCGGGCAGCCGTCCTTGGCCTGCGCTGCCAGGGACCGGAAGCGCTCTTCGTCAAGGCCCGGCACCCGGCCGCGAACGGCCAGCTTGCTCGAGACCACCGTCCACCTGCCGTCGACCCGGTCGAAGCTGATCTCCGACGAGACATCCAGGTACTCGGGCGGCGAACCTGCCTTTGTCAGCTCGCTCGAGAACGACATGGCGAAGCAGCTCGCATGGGCGGCGGCGAGAAGCTCCTCGGGGCTCGTTCGGCCGTCGGCGCGTTCGGTCCGCGAGGCCCAGGTCACGGGAAGCGCCGAGAAGGCGCCGCTCGTGCTTGCGCTCAGCCGGCCCGACCCGGACGCAAGATCGCCAGTCCATCTCACCGTTGCGCGTCGCAGTGCGGCCACTGCCGGCTCCTCTCATCTGCTGAATGGGGGCCGATTCTCTCACTCGCCGCGAGGAGGGACGCCCTTAGACTCGCAGAAACCGAACGCCGGGACGGTCGTCGACTTCACTCGGATGTGGCTCGATGATCATGAGCGGCCACGCTCCGGACCGCGCGACCGTCGCTCCGCAGGGGTTTCACCCGCACGCTCTCGGCGACGCCGCGGAAGAGCGATCGATGAACTCCCCCGGCAGGAGGTATCAGCGTGTCGGCCGCGGCGAACGCAAGGTAGGCCGCGAGGGCCGCCGAGAATGGGCCCACGAAGCGGGGCGTTGCGATGGGGTCGAAGCCGGCCTCCCAGGCCAGACCCAGAATCTGCACGGACTTTCCGGGACGGTCGATCCGCGGCTCGATGCGGCCAACCAGGCGGTCGCCGAACAGGATGGGCAGGACGTAGTAGCCCCAGCGGCGTTTCGCCGCAGGCGTGTACACCTCCCACCGGTATTCGAAGCCGTAGAGTGGGCCGAGGGCGCCGCGGTCCCACATCAGCGGGTCGAGCGGTGCGAGGAAGCTGCAGCCAGGCGGCGTCGTCGGCGGATCGGAGGCCCCGTCGTATTCGGTGCCGGGCTCGGCGATCTCTCTCTCGGCCTGGGCCAGCAGTGGCAGCTCGTCGCCGATGACGAAGCGCTCCCCAGGCATCCCCTCGACCGCGACGGCGACGATCTCGCCGCGATCCTGCAACTCGCGACGAAGCGCCGCTCGGGTCTCCGCAGTGCCGGTGCCCGGCCACAGCTCGCCGCTCCCCTTGGCCCCCAGCAGACCGTGGCCGCGATATCGAGACAGCAGCTTGTGGCGCAGCTGCTCGCCTTCCGGGATGCGTGTCTCGAGGAGATCGGCAGGGTACAAGCGTTCTGTGAGGTCGTAGTAGCGGCGATTGCCCTCCCTTCGGGCCAGGCCCAGCCTGCCGGAAACGGCGAGAGCTTCGAGCACCGCCCGGACCGCCCCGGTCGGTCCCCACCACCAGTCGATCGGAGCCTCGCGCTCGAAATCGGCCGACGACCTGGGCCCTTCGGCCGTGATCGCCGCCAGGATCTTTTCGGCGAGCCCGGCCCGCTCGCGGACGAGCTCGCCGGATCGGCCGTCGGCGCCGTCCTGCCACGTGATGCGGTAGTAGGGCAGCTCGCGCGTCGGCAGGAGGCTGAGGCCCTTGTTGTACGCCTCGAACAGCAGGCGACGGTCGTACAGGAGCTCGTCGGTGAGCTCCCGGCGATAGCCCGCGATTCGGGCCCCGAGGACCAGGTCGTGGTTGCGACCGGCCACGTGGAGCGGATCGAATTGCAGCGAGCCGAGGCGATCGACGACTGCCAGGACACTTTCCGAAGTGGGTGGCAGGGCGCGCGGGGGTGCGAGCAGGTGACGGATGGCCAGAAACCGGCGCGCCACGGCGATGCTGATTTGACGGGGCATGGTGCGATTGTGGCGGATGCGGCCGCCAGGGGCCGGCATGTATCCGATCGGCGCCGGGCGCCGGCGGGCTGCGCCTCAGGTTTCCGCCGGGTCGTGCGCGCGCAGCAGGATCAGCGAGCGTGGCTCCACGACCAGCGCGGTGCCGGCCCTCAGGGTCGGTCCATCCGTCGCGGCAACCTGTCCGGAGAACGTCTCCAACTCGTGTTGCCATGCGCGAGGAGGGCCCACGTTGGGCAGGGTGACGCTAATCGATTCCGACCAGCCGTTGACAACGAGCAGCAGGTCATCGTCGAGCACCGGTCGGCCCCGGTCGTCCCGGTCCGCGTCACGTCTGCCGTCGAAATAGGCCACGACGCACCTCGTCCAACCGGCGCCCCAGTCGGAATCGGTCATGGCGGACCCGGCGGGCGTGAACCACTCGATGTCGTCGCGGAATGCGCCGCTGGCGAAACGGCGGCGGCGCAGGACTGGGTGGCGGCGCCTGGCGGCGACGAGGGCCCGGGTGAAGGCCAGCAGGTCGCCGTCGACGGAGCCCCAGTCGAACCACGAGATCTCGTTATCCTGGCAGTAGGCGTTGTTGTTGCCGCGCTGCGTCCTGCCGAGCTCGTCGCCGCCGAGCAGCATCGGTACCCCGAGGCTCAGGAGAAGGGTCCCGAGCAACGCCCGAGACTGCCTGGCGCGCAGCTCCATCACGGTCGGGTCGTCGGTCGGGCCTTCGACGCCGCAGTTCCACGATCGGTTGTCGTCCGTGCCGTCCGCATTCGACTCGCCGTTCGCCTCGTTGTGCCGCCGTTCGTAGGACACGAGATCGCGCAGCGTCAAGCCGTCGTGGCAGGTAATGAAGTTGATCGACGCGTTGGGCCGGCGGCGCGATGGGCCGTACAGGTCGGCGGAGCCCGTCAGGCGAGTTGCCAGGTCGGGCAGCGTCCCAGCCGTGCCCCGCCAGAAGTCGCGCACCGTGTCGCGGTACTTCCCGTTCCATTCGCTCCACAGGGACGGGAAGCGGCCCAGGTCGTAGCTGTCAGCCTGGCCCAGGTCCCATGGTTCGGCGATCAGCTTCACCCGTGAGACGATCGGATCCTGGGAGACCAGGTCGAAGAAAGCCGACACGCGGTCGAACCCTCCGTGCTCGCGGGCAAGCGTGACGGCCAGGTCGAACCTAAAGCCGTCGACGTGCATCTCGCCGACCCAGTAGCGAAGCGAATCCATGATCAGCCGCAGGCACGTTGGATCGTCGGCGTTGAGGGAGTTGCCCGTGCCCGTGGTGTCGAAGTAGTAGCGCTGGTCGTCCTCCACCAGGCGGTAGTAGGCCCGGTTGTCGAATCCGCGAAACGAAAGGGTCGGGCCCAGATGGTTGCCCTCGGCGGTGTGGTTGAACACGACGTCGAGGATGACCTCAATGCCGGCGGCGTGCAGGGTCTTCACCATGCCCTTGAATTCGGCCACCTGGCCGCCGGGTCGCCCGGCCCGGACTTCGGCCGAATAGCCGGCGTGCGGGGCGAAGAAGCCGAGCGTGCTGTAGCCCCAGTAGTTGACGAGGCCCAGCGATCTCAGAGACCCGTCGTCGGCGTGGTGGTGGACGGGCAGAAGCTCCACCGCCGTGATTCCCAGGCCGGCCAGGTGATCGACGGCCGCCTTCGAGGCCATGCCCGCGAACGTGCCCCGTAGCTCCGGCGGCACGCCGGGATGGAGCTCGGTGAAGCCCTTGACGTGCGTCTCGTAGATGATCGTGTCGGAGTAGGGGATCGCGGGCGGCGCATCCCTGCCCCAGTCGAAGTCGCCGCCCACCACCAGGCCGCGCGGCACGAACGGCGCCGAGTCCAGGCTGCTCTGGGCGTCGACATCCCCTGGCGTGTAGCCGAGCACCGCGTCACCGGGGACGACCTCGCCGACGATCGCCCGAGCGTAGGGATCGAGGAGCAGCTTGCTGGGGTTGCAGCGGAGGCCCCGCGCGGGCTCGTACCGGCCCCACACTCGGAAGCCGTAGCGCTGACCCGGCTCCACGCCCGAAGCGAAGCCGTGCCAGATGCCGGCGTCCTGCTCCATGAGTGGGATCTGCGTTTCCCTGTCGGTCTCGTCGAAGAGGCACAGCACCACGGCATCGGCGACGCTCGACGCGACCGCGAAGTTGGTGCCGTCGTGCGTTGGGGTGGCCCCCAGCGGGAAGGGTCGACCCGGCCAGAGTTCCATCTTCAGCTGCCCTCGTTATCAGCCCGCGGCCGCTCGGTCCGGCGTGGCCTGAGCGAACCGGGGGCGCTTCGCCGGCGGGTTCCGGTCACTTCGACCACTGTCGAGTTGGGCCCTCTCGAGGCGGCTCAGTACCAGCCGTGAGCCGCCCAGAAGGTGTACGCGGCACAGGCAGACCCATATCGGCTGTTGATGTACCAGAGGCCCCACTTGACCTGCGTCAGGGGACTGTAGCGCCAGTTCGATCCGAATGCGGCCATCTTCGCACCCGGGTATGCCTGGGGGATGCCGTATGCGCCGTTGGGGTCCCCGGCGCGCGGATTCCACCCCGATTCCGCCGTCCAGATGGCGTTGATGCAGTCGTAGCCCCTGGCCCCGACGCGGTTCTTGACGTATGTGCGCGCGTTCCAGACCGTGTCCCTCATCGTCGGCACGGGCGTCGGCTTGGGCTTGGGCTTCGGTGTGGGTGTGGGCGTCGGCGTGGGCGTGGGCGTGGGCGTCGGAGTGGGCGTCGGCGGGTCCGTAGCGTAGGTGAACGTGCTCGGCCATGCCGCGGCATCGGACAGGTCGGGGGTCGGTGAGGCTTCAGCGATGGCCGGCGGAGCCGCGCTGATCGATGGTGCGGTCGATAGCCCCGGGTCCGCCGGCGTTCGGGCCGCGATGACAACGACTGCATCGAACACGAGGACGAAGGCTGCCGCCATCGCCAGCACCGCCACGGGAGAAGGTCGCTTCAAGTTATCCCTCTCGTGTCGCGCTGCCCTGGCCTCGCCGAAGCGTTCGGCCCGCCCTGCAGGGCCTGGCTGGGTGGGGCGGGAGCGGTCGCGACCTGGGATGCGGGCCCTGCGCGCTCCTCGAACGAGAAGCCGGGGCCGTGACGACATAACCCGCGCTCGTCCGGGATTCGAGGGTCGGGCGGGCCACCAGGAACACCGGGCGAGCCCAACCGCCGGACGGCGGCAGGATAGCACGAGCGAGTCGGTCGGGCACCCTGCTGTCGGGCACCCTGCTGTGAGGCGCCCGGCATTGGGCGCCCGGCAGGGGACACCCGGTCGCGGGGCGCCCGGCCGCGAAGCACCCGGCACACGGCCAGCCGTTTGACGCCGCGCGCGGTAATCCCGATAATAGTGGTCGGAATTAGCACGTCACTACGGCGGCGGTCCGGCGTCCCCCCCTCCGCTCGGACCGCCGACCCGTTCAAGGAGCGCGATGGCCACCGGCCCGGAGATCGTCTCGAGCGAGTACAAGTTCGGATTTCACGACGAGGTTGACTACCTCGAGGAGACCGGTCACGGCCTGACCAGGGGGACGGTCGAGGCCATCAGCCGTTTCAAGGGCGAGCCGCAGTGGATGCTGGACTTCCGCCTCCGCGCCTACGCCCACTACCTCACCCGGCCTATGCCCCAGTGGGGCGGCGATCTGAACCAGATCGACCTCGACAAGATCGTCTACTACCGAAAGCCGTCGGAGGGCGAGGAGAAGTCCTGGGACGACGTCCCGGACAAGATCAAGAAGACATTCGAACGCCTGGGCATTCCGGAGGCCGAGCGAAAGTTCCTGGCCGGGGTGGGCGCGCAATACGACTCGGAGGTCGTCTACCACAGCGTCCGGGAGGAGCTGTCCAAGATCGGCGTCGTCTTCATGGGTACGGACCAGGGTCTCAAGGAGTACCCGGAGCTCTTCAAGAAGTACTTCGCCACCGTGGTTCCGCCCGAGGACAACAAGTTCGCCGCCCTGAACAGCGCGGTCTGGTCGGGCGGGTCGTTCGTGTACGTGCCCAGGGGCGTCGAGGTCCCGCTGCCGCTGCAGGCGTACTTCCGCATCAACGCCGAGAACACCGGCCAGTTCGAGCGGACGCTGATCATCGTGGACGAGGGCGCCAAGGTCCACTACATCGAGGGCTGCCTGCCTGAAGGCGAGCTCGTGAGCCTGGGCGACGAGATGGTGGCCATCGAGACCGTGCCGGCCGGCACGCGCGTCCTGAACAGCGCCGGCGTCGAGGCCGAGGTGTCGTCCGTGAGGCGGCGCAGCTATTCGGGCGAGATGCTCAAGATCGTGCCCGTCTCGGTCGGCAATGGCTTCGAGTTGACGCCGGAGCATCCCGTCTGGTCTATCCGGCGCGAGCGCATCGCCCGGCGGCGCGCGAATCGGCCGAAGTCCCGCTGGGATGTCAAGGCCGCCGTGCTACCCGAAACCGAGCCGGAGTGGGTTCCGGCGGGCGAGCTCGAAGTCGGCGACCTGCTGTGCTTCCCGGTCGCTACCAGGCAGCTCGACCATCCGGAGATCTCCGACGACCTCCTGCGCTTCCTGGGCTACTACACTGCCGAAGGCTGCGCCTTCTTCAACGGCGTGTCCAACGTTCCTACGGTGACGCTCTCGTTCCACATCGGCGAGGGCGAGAAGATCGCCGATGCGCAGCGTCTGATGACCACCCTGTCCGGCAAGCCGGCGGGAGTATTCCAGAATCCAGCCAAGCACGAAGCACGCGTCTACGTGTACTCGCGCGAGCTGGTGGACCAGTGCTGGAAGTACGTCGGCCATGGGTCTGCGGAGAAGAAGCTCCATTCGGACATCATGGAACTGCCGGCGGCGCGCCAAAAGTTGCTGGTCGACGCGTACCTGCTCGGTGACGGCAGCCGCCACCTCCGCACCAGCGGACGGACCCTTGTTCGAGCCGCCAGCGTTTCCCGAACGCTCGTATTCCAGCTGCAGGAGATTCTGGCTCGTTCCGGCGTCTACGCTGGCATTCAGGTCTGTGAGGCGTACGGGGAGACGATGCCCGATGGCCGCCAGGTCTCCCATTCCGTGCAGTACGGCCTCCACTTCGAGGAAGGTCTGACCACGCATCAAGTGTGGTTCGACGCGAGCAGGAACTGCTTCTGGGTGCCGATCCGAAAGGTCGATTCGCGCCCTTACGAGGGTTGGGTCTACAACCTCGAAATGGCGACCGCACCAAACGCCTATCTGGCGCGTGGCTTCGCGGTGCACAACTGCACGGCCCCCATCTACACCACCGACGCCCTCCATGCCGCCGTGGTCGAGGTGATCGCGCTGCCCGGCTCCAAGGTCCGCTACACCACGATCCAGAACTGGTCGAACGACGTCTACAACCTCGTCACCAAGCGGGCCCACGCCTACGCCCATTCCACCGTCGAGTGGATTGACGCGAATACCGGGTCTCGCTTAACGATGAAGTATCCGAGCATCTTCCTGCGCGGCGAGGGAGCCACGGCCGAGGTCATCTCCGTGGCAGTCGCCGGGCGCGGCCAGCACCAGGACACCGGCGCCAAGGCCATCCACCTTGCCCCGAACACGCGCAGCCGGATCATCAGCAAGTCGATCTCGAAGGACGGCGGCCGGACGACCTACCGCGGCCAGCTGAGGGTCGTACCGGGGGCCACCGGCGTGGTGGCCAGCGTCCGATGCGATGCGCTGTTGCTCGACGAAGGCAGCCGCTCCGACACTTACCCCTACATCGATATCCAGGAAGACGACACGACGATGACCCACGAGGCCACCGTCGGCAAGATCAGCCAGGACCAGGTCTTCTACCTGATGAGCCGCGGCCTGACCGAGAACGAGGCCACCAACCTGGTCGTCCAGGGCTTCCTCGAGGTCTTCACCAAGGAACTCCCGATGGAGTACGCGATCGAGTTCAACCGGCTGGTCAAGCTCGAGATGGAGGGCTCGCTCGGATGACCGCCGTTGAGGGAGCCCCGCTCGCGCCCGCCGCCGGGGTAGTCGCCGCTCCCGCGATCGCGCCGGCACGCGTGGGGCCGGCAGATCTGACTCTCACGTTCGTGGATGAGGCTACCGTCCGCGGCGTTGCCTCGACCGCCGGCGACCCGGCTTGGCTCCTGGACGATCGGCTTGCCGGACTCGCGGCGTTTGAGGCTCTGCCGATGGAGAACAACCCGCTCTACACCGGCTACGTGGACCTGCGAAACGCCCATCTGGCCGACGTGCGGTCCTACTCCGGTTCGGTGGCCGTCTCTGCCGGTGCGGCCACCGCCGGGCTCCCGGGGGGCGCGGCCGCCTTCGCCGAGATCACCGAGAACCGGGTGACGGCGCTCGTGATTTCGCAGGAGGCTCGCGAGGCCGGGCTGATCCTCGAGACGCTTGACGACCTGGGCGCCCGCGACCCGGAGTTGCTGCGCCACCTGCTCGAGGGCGGCTGCGCGCTACCCGAGAACGACAAGCTCGCGCAGATGACCCGGGCCATGTGGTCGCAGGGTTTGCTCCTGCGCGTCCCAGATGGCGTCCGGCTCGACAGGCCCGTGGCCCTGCGCTGGGTAGCCGGCACGCCGGGCACCGCCATCTTCTCGCGGACGGTCATCTCAGTCGGAGCCGATGCCGAGGTCTCCGTCGTGGAGGAGCAGCTTTCGATGGACTCGTCGGAGGTCGCTCCCACGGAAGCCCAGGCCCTCTTCGCCGGAACGACCGAGGCCGTGGTCGGCGCGGGGTCCGTCCTTTCCTTCGCCGGTCTGCAGGATCTCTCGCTGCGGCAGATCGCTTTCCAGCATCGTTCGGCCGTGCTGGGACGGGGTGCGACCGTTCGCTGGGCCCTTGCCCAGCTGGGCAGTCGAGTCGTGCGCAGCCGAATCGACAACCGGCTCGAAGGCGACGGCTCGACGGTCGAGCAGGCGGAGATCGTCTTCGGCTCGGCCGACCAGCTCTTCGATCTGACCTCGTACACGCGCCATGTCGGCCGGGATACGACCGGCAACCTGCTGTCCAAAGGAGCCCTGGCCGACCGATCGCGGGTCTACATGAAGGGCCTCGCGACGATCGACCTTTCGGCTCACGGCACCGATAGCTACCTTGGCGAGTTCGGCATGCTGCTCTCAAAGCAGGCGCGCTCCGTAGCGATCCCGAGTCTCGAGATCGACCAGCCCGACTGCCGCCGCGTCGCCCACGCCAGCTCCGTCGGCCCAATCGACGAGACGCAGCTCTTCTACCTGGAGAGCCGCGGCCTCGATCCTGAGGAGGCGCGCAAGTTCATCGTCCTCGGATATCTCGAGCCGGTGGTGGCGCGCGTCCCGCTCGAGTCGGCCCAGGATCGGCTGCGCGAGCTGCTCGAGGCGAAGTGGGCCGCTCGAATCGTCGCCCGCCCGGAAGCCGCTGTGGCCTAGGCGCGAGATGACGGGGCCCGCAGGCAGCGTGCGTCGGATCGACCTCTGCGCTGTCGCGGAGGTTCCGCCGGGCACGATGAAGCTCTGCGCCGTCGACGGCGAATTCGTGCTGGTGACGAACGTGGACGGCACGTTCCACGCCGCCCAGGGAGTCTGCTCGCACGAGTACTTCGAGCTCGACCGGGGCGTGCTGACCGGCGACTCGATCCTGTGCACGCTTCACCTGTCGCGCTTCTCGGTCGTCGATGGCGACGTCATCGATCCGCCCGCCGAGCTACCGCTGGCCGTCTACCCCGTGATCGTGGAGCGCGGGCGAGTCCTGGTCGAGGTGCCCGCTGGCCCGCTCGCGGTGAACCGCTAGGGCACCGTCCGCCAGACGCCGGCCGATGCGCGTGCTCCACGGGGCGCGCTAGCATGGCGCCGTCGGCCCGTTGGAGCTGGCGCTCTCGGTTGGAGCCGGCGAGTGCGGAGCCTGGGAGCTCAGCGAAGCGCATCGTTGACGTGAAGCGCCTTCCTCCGGCGTGGACTCGGACACTGGAAGGACTTGAGTTGCAGCGACTACGGGGACTCATCGCCGCGGCCGCAATCGGGGTCCCGCTCGGGCTGTACATCGGCCTCTGGCTCCACGGCCCGCGCGAGGTCGCGGCGCTCGTGGGCTTCGGCGTGGGCCTGGCGATCTTCGCGGTCGTGGCCACGGGAACCGGCGCCCGGGACGAGGCGGCGGATGCAGCCTGGCGAGAGGCGGCCCCCGATCTGCCTCCGGCCTCGGACCGGGTCGTCCTCGAGCGAGCACAGGCCAGCATGCCCGGACCGAGGAAGCGTCGGCGGCCCGGAGCGACGCCCCTGGGAACGACGCCCCTGGAGGATCGCGAGGGGGCGGCAACGGGCGGGGCAGACAGCCCCGGCGCCGGATCGGAATAGGCCCGGCCGACGGTGCCAGCGCTTCGCCGGCGCTCCGGGCCGGTGACCTGGGAGCGTGCCGCTGTCGATTCTCCAGGGATCGGATAGGCTGAACGCGAGGCGCGGAGTGACGTCTCAACCGTACTTGTTCGAGGATACACAGGAGAGATGGGCGCTTTCGAACGGATCGACGAGACCGACGCTCGGATCCTCGAGCTCCTGCAGCGGGACGGGCGAGAGTCGTACGCGGAGGTGGGGCAGGCGGTCGGCATGAGCGGGCCTTCCGCCCACGAGCGAGTCAAGAAGCTCGAAGCGCGAGGCGTAATCCACGGCTACTCGGCCATGGTGAACCCCACGCTGCTCGGATACGGCGTTCTCGCGTTCATCTTCATCAAACAGGTGCCGGGCACCATCGCCACCGACATGACGGGCGATTTCGTGGCCATCGACGAGATCGAGGAGTGCCACCACATCGCCGGTGAGGCCGACTACCTGCTGAAGGTGCGAGCGACCGATACGCGGCACCTTGAACGCGTCCTGCACACGATCCAGCAGGTCCCCCACGTCTTCACCACCGAAACGCAGGTCGTCTTCTCGAGCGCGTTCGAGCGGCGCCCGCTTCGCCCGGCGCGCGAGCCGGAGGCTCTGCCGGGTTCCTCCGCGTCGTGACGGGCGCAAGCGAGCCTGCCGGTCGCCCGGTCGGTGCCGGCACCGGGACCCATGCGGGCAGCCGGACGGGAAACCGCGTCCCGGCCCCTCGTGTCACGACGATGTTCGACTCCATCGCGCCGGTCTACGACCGGATGAACACGCTGATGACGGCCGGCCTCGACGGTCGATGGCGGCGGGAGGCCGTACGAGCAGCCGGGCTGAAGCGTGGCGACGCAGCGCTCGACGTGGCCTGCGGCACGGGCAAGCTCACCGCCGCCCTGGCGGCGGCCGTGGGTCCCGAGGGTCGTGTCGTGGGCATCGACCTCTCACCCGCGATGCTCGACGAGGCCAGGCATGCCTTCGGGGCGCTGGCCGGCGTCGAGTTCGGGCCCGGCGACGCCCTTGACCTGCCGTTCGAAGGCGGCTCGTTCGACGCGGCGACCATCGCCTTCGGATTGCGGAACCTCACCAGCTTCGAGGTGGGCTTGCGTGAGATGGCCAGGGTCGTCCGTGGTGGCGGCCGGGTGGTCTGCCTGGAGCTCTCGGTGCCCAGGCCGAGATTCATGGGCCGGGTCTACACGGGCGCGTTCCACGTCATGGGACGGGTCGTCGGGGCGGCCTTTCGACGCCGCGCCGCCTACGCGTACCTGCCGCAGTCATTGGCGGGATTCCCGGCCGCCGAGGAGATCGCGGCCACCATGAGGTCCGTCGGCCTGCAGGCCGTGTCGTTCAAGCGGCTGGCCCTCGGCGCCGTGGCGCTGCACGTTGGAACCGTGGCCTGATCCGCTGCCGTCGAGGCCAGGCCGGGTCGAGGCCAGGCCGGGTCGAGGCCAGGGTTGGTCGAGGCCGGTCAGCCGGCGTCCTCTCCGGTCGACTCCCGGGCGGAGTGCGTTCGCTCGGTTTGGAGTCGCGCAGCCTCGGCCGCGGCCTGGGCCTCGCGGATCTTGCCATCCACGTAGGCGCCGTGCAGATCGAGCAGCCTGACGACGGTGGCTTCGTCGATAGGCCTGCCGTCGGCCGCCATCTCCTCGGCGAGAAGCGCAGCTTCGACGGGATCGACGGGACCGCCCGGTGTCTCCAATGACTCAAATGGGTGGTCGGCCAGGAAGAACCACGTGACGAGACCGCCGATCACCAGACCCAGCAGACCGAAGTAGAAGTAGAAAGGCATTTCGGGCCCTTCCATGGGCGGAGTCACCGACAGGCGAGATGACGCGATGGGTCCGTCGTGCGTCGGGGCAGGGATCGCGACCCCGCGTCCCGGCCAGTATAGAGTTCGCGGGCGCGCCGGGAGCCGGACCGCGCGGCCCGGTACACTGGGCCGACCATGATCGACTTCACGCCCAACCCGGTTGCCCTGTCAGTCGGCTCCCTGGAGATCCGCTGGTATGGCATCGGCTACGTGGCCGCGATAGTCGTCGCGACGTGGCTCGCCTTCCGCCTGGCCCGCCAGCGAGGTGAGCGGACCGACGTGATCGTCGACAGCCTGATCGTGATCGCCATCGCGGCGTTGATCGGTGGGCGGGCATATCACGTCATCGATCAGTGGGCCTACTACCAGGACCACCTGGCCCAGATCGTCCTCCCGCCCTACAGCGGCCTGGGCATCTACGGCGGATTGGCCACCGGCACGCTTGCAGTCATCTGGCTGGTCCGCCACTATCGCGTGTCGTTCTGGCGGTGGGGCGACATCATCGCCCCATGCATCTTGATCGCCCAGGTCGTCGGCCGGTGGGGCAATTTCATGAACCAGGAGCTTTACGGGCCGCCGACCACTCTGCCCTGGGGTATCGCCATCCAGTGCCAGTACCGCGTAGCGGAGTACGCCTGCCCACCCGGCTCCGATCCAAACGCGACGCTCGGACAGCATTTCATCCCGCTCTTCTTCTACGAGTCGATGCTGAGCCTCGTCGGCGTCTTCGTGATGATCTTCCTGTGGAATCGCTTCACTGCCCGCGGCCGGCTGTTGATCGCCGGCGACGTCGGGCTGCTCTACTTCGTCTGGTACGGCGTGGAACGGAGCGTCCTGGAGACGTTCCGCAGCGGCTGGAACTGGACATTCTTCGGGCTCGCGACGGCGCAACTGGTGGGCCTCGGCGCCGCCGCGGTGGCAATCGTCACGATCGTCGTCCGCCATCGCTGGGCGAAGGGCCACCCGGAGACCGCTGCCGGTGTGGGGATCGAGGCTGTGCTCATGCAGCCCGAGGCCCCGCCCGAACCGCCTGTCCCGCCCGCGCCCGATTCGGGAGAAGACTCGCCCGAATCGGGCGAACTGGCCGGCGCCGCGCCAGAGAGCTAGCCTCGGTCCGTTTGGACGCGGTCCAATCGCGGTGCCGGGCTACCAGCGCTTCCCGGGCCGGCTTCGGGAACCCGGCCCGTGGCGCGCGGGCCCGTCGTCCACGGGCAGGCCCGGGCGCCCTCGGGCGGGCGGGGCCGTGTCGGCGAGCCGCCGAAGGGGCGCCCGCGCCATCGCAAGCTCTTCAAACTGGGCGAACCCGCGCTCATCCAGGTTGCCTGCCCAGGACGAAAGGGCTGCCCGGGCCGCGTCAACGGAGTCCACTGCATTGCACCTCCTCCAGCGCGAACGCTAGAGACCGCTGATGGCCTGCGGCTTATCTGCGGCTTATCGACGGAATCCGCCCACCTCGACCGTGCCCGGTTATCGACGGAATCCGCTCACGTCGACCGTGCCCGGCGGCTCGTGCCGGCTGGCGAGAGGCGAGCCTGGCGCCGCTGGGCCGGCCGGGCAGTGCTTGCGCAGTCGGCCTGTTTGCGTGACCGCCTTCGGACTCCTTACAATCCGTCAACCCCCGAATATCGACGCCTCTCCAGAGACGAGCACGGCCCAACCCGTTTCGCTGGCCCAGCCTCGAGTGGGTATGGTCGCGCGAGGTGCACACTGCCCCGGGGGACAGCGAGGAGACGACGGTGACCACAAGTGGCGCCAGGGTTGGAGGGCAACCGGAGGGTCTGCCCGAGGGGCATCGGGTCGTTCGCTGGGTGAACGAGGTCGCGGCCCTGACGACGCCCGACGCCGTGTACTGGTGCGACGGCTCCGACGCGGAGTACAGCCGTCTCTGCGATGCGCTCGTTGACGCCGGAACCTTCGTCCGACTCAACCCCGACCTCAGGCCAAACAGCTTTCTTGCACGCTCCGACCCGTCCGACGTCGCCCGCGTCGAGGACCGGACGTTCATCTGCTCCGAAACGGAGGACGACGCCGGTCCGACCAACAACTGGCGCGATCCCCGGGACATGCGCGCGACGCTGACCGGGCTCTTCAAGGGCTCGATGCGCGGCCGCACGATGTACGTCATCCCGTTCTCGATGGGTCCGGTCGGATCTCCGATCGGGCGGCTGGGGATCGAGATCACCGACTCGCCATACGTGGTCGTGAACATGCGGATCATGACCCGCATGGGCGAGGCGGCCCTGGCCGAGATAGTCAGGAGCGGCGACTTCGTGCCCGCCGTGCATTCCGTCGGCAAGCCTCTGGCCGCCGGAGAGAAGGATGTCGCCTGGCCGTGTGACCCGGAGACGAAGTACATCGTCCACTACCCCGAAACCCGCGAGATCTGGTCGTACGGTTCGGGTTACGGCGGCAACGCCCTCCTCGGCAAGAAGTGTTACGCCCTGCGCATCGCCTCGGTCATCGCCCGCGACGAGGGCTGGCTGGCCGAGCACATGCTGATCATCAAGGTCACGGCTCCCGATGGCCGGGTCAAGCACATGGCCGGGGCTTTCCCCTCGGCGTGCGGCAAGACAAACCTGGCCATGCTCGAGCCGACCATCCCCGGCTGGAAGGTCGAGACGATCGGCGACGACATCTGCTGGATGAAGTTCGGGACGGACGGCCGCCTCTACGCCATCAATCCGGAGGCGGGCTTCTTCGGCGTGGCTCCTGGAACGGGGATGTCGACCAACGCGAACGCGATCCGGACGGTCAACGCCAACTGCATCTTCACGAACTGCGCCCTCACCGACGACGGCGACGTTTGGTGGGAAGGCCTGACAAAGGAGCCGCCCGCTCATCTGATCGATTGGACGGGCCAGGACTGGGCACCGGGCGGCGACAGGCCGGCGGCCCACGCCAACGCCCGCTTCACCGCGCCCGCCGGCCAGGATCCGGCCATCGCACCGAACTGGGAGGACCCGGCCGGCGTGCCGATCGACGCGATCATGTTCGGTGGCCGCCGCGCCTCCACCGTGCCGCTCGTCCGCGAGGGGTTCGACTGGGAGCACGGCGTCTTTCTGGGCTCGATCATGAGCTCCGAGATGACGGCGGCCGCCTTCGGAACCGTAGGCAAGCTGCGTTTTGACCCGTTCGCCATGCTGCCCTTCTGCGGCTACAACATGGCCGACTACTGGAATCACTGGCTGGAGATCGGGCGGAGGGCCGGTGCCGTTCTGCCCCGCATCTACCTGGTGAACTGGTTCCGCAAGGACGCGACTGGCCGCTTCATATGGCCCGGCTTCGGCGAGAACAGCCGCGTCATCGAGTGGATATTCGGCCGGTGCTCCGGCGAAGAGGACGCCGTCAGGACGCCGATCGGGTTCCTGCCGGCCGCGGGATCGCTGGATACCTCGGGCCTGGACATCGCCGAGACGGACCTGGCCGCCCTGCTGTCGTACGATCCGGCGGCCTGGGTGGGCGAAGCCGCGGCGATCGAAGAGCACTACTCGAGGTTCGGATCGAGGCTGCCGCCCCGGCTGGCGTCGC
Source organism: Candidatus Limnocylindrales bacterium (assembly GCA_049514315.1). Taxonomy (GTDB): domain Bacteria; phylum Chloroflexota; class Limnocylindria; order Limnocylindrales; family CSP1-4; genus Fen-1039. The sequence goes on from JBEKVD010000044.1 coordinate 15,596, forward strand.
TGCTCTCGGAGCTTCAGCACCAGGTGGCCGGGGCGTAGCCATCAGTCCGACCGGGCGAGCGCCGGTCCGGGGTCCACATCACCCGTTGCCGTCCTGCGTGGCGTAGCAGTTGCAGAACGATATGCCTGCAGCGCCGATCCGGCGTACCATCCCGCTCGCGCCGGTTCGATCTCGGTCGGCGTCCACCAAGCCACTCACCGCCGGCAACTATCCGGCGGCGTCTCGAGGAGGTTCGCGATGCCGGTCTGTCGGCGCAAGGTAACGGTCATCGGAGCCGGCAACGTCGGAGCGACCGCCGCCCAGCGGATCGCCGAGGCAGGCGTCGCAGACGTCTACCTGATCGACGTGGTCGAGGGGTTGCCCCAGGGCAAGGCGCTCGATCTCGTGGAGGCTGCCCCGCTACAGCACCACGACCAGATGATCTACGGCACCAACGACTACGCGGACACGACCGAGTCGGACGTTGTCGTCGTGACGGCCGGCCTGGCCCGGCAGCCCGGGATGACCCGCGACGACCTGCTCCTCAAGAACGCGGGCATCGTCCGGGGAGTCGTCAGCCAGGCCGCGCATTACTCTCCGGACGCCATCCTGGTAATCGTCACCAACCCCCTCGATGCCATGGTTCACGTTGCGCTCGAAGCCAGCGGCTTCCCGCGCGAGCGTGTCATCGGCATGGCAGGCGTCCTGGATAGCACCAGGTTCAGGTCCTTCATAGCCCAGGACCTTGGGGTTTCCGCATCCGACGTTTCGGCCTTCGTGCTCGGCGGCCACGGTGACACGATGGTCCCGCTGCCGCGCTACTCGACGGTGGCCGGGATCCCGTTGCCCGAGCTCATGAAGCCCGATCGAATCGACGAGCTGGTCGATCGCACGCGAAACGGCGGGGCCGAGGTGGTCGCGCTCCTGAAGGCGGGCAGCGCTTTCTACGCGCCGGCGTCGTCGGTGCTGCACATGGTCGACTCGATCCTCAACGACCGGAAGCGAGTGCTGCCGTGCGCCGTCCTTCTCCAGGGCGAGTACGAGATCGACGGATTGGTCGTCGGCGTACCGATCGTGCTGGGCGCGTCGGGCGTCGAACGGATCCTCGAGGTGGCATTGACGCCGGCCGAGCAGGACGCCCTGCGAGCTTCTGCCGGAGCGGTGAAGAGCCTGGTCGACACGATGCACGGGGCGCCAGCCTGATCGGTTGAAACGACCTTTCGGGCGGGGCCGGCATCGCGGCCGGATCGTCGTTCCGGCTCGGAGAAACCCGGCCGTCCCGGTCCTGCCGGGCATTCCCCGGACGGCTGACTGAGCCAGCGCCGGGCTCGTGCCAGATGGCTGCGAGGCGGGCGGATCCGGGCTCCCGCCCGAGCCCGTCGGAGGCAGCTCCCGCGGGTCATCGGCGAGGTCCCCCCGTTGACCGGCCAGGGCCCGGAGTCGTCGCCGGTATTGCCGACAATCCGATGCGGCCACGCGTCGGCAGCGAGACCGACCTCTCCGCCCATGCCGGTCTCCGGCAACCCCGACTCCGCTCATGCGCCACTCGGGCAGGCTGGTACCGGTAAACTCGGAAGGTGCTCGCCATGGTCCGTCTCGACTTCGACCCGTCGACATCCGTCATCGGCCCGTCCATCCGCCTGGAGACGCTGGCCATCGCCGGTGCAATCCTCTTCGCCATGGTCTTCGCCGCCCTCAGCGCGGGCTGGTCTCGCCCAGTCGAGGACGGGTCGGATGCAGCTGCCGGCGCTGCCGCGCCGAAGTTGCGAAGAGACGACCTTGTCCTGATCGCCTTCGGCGCCGTACCGGGAGCCGTGATCGGCGGGCGCCTGGACTACGTCCTGGTGCACCTTGACTACTACTCGGCCAACCCGGGCGCCATAGCAGACCCCGGGCAGGGTGGGTTCGGCCTGACACTGGCGGTAGTCCTGGGCACGCTGACGGCCATCACCGTCGCCTTGCTCCTGGCTGCGCCGGTGGGCCGTTGGCTCGGTGTCGCCGCAATTCCGGTCCTGCTCGGTCTCGGACTGGGCAAGCTGGCCATGGTTCTGGGTGGGACGGGGCAGGGGAGCTACTCCAACGGGCCGGTGGCGACGAGCTACGTCGGGCCGGGACCGTGGGGCAGCGCCAACCCGAGCTTCCCGGCGGTGCCGTCCCAGGCTATCGAGGGCGGGCTGGATCTCGCGCTTGCCGTCCTCGTGCTCCTCCTGCCGTTCCTGTTGCGGCTCCGGGTTGGGCCGTGGCGGATCGCTGGCCAGGCCAGGCTGGCACCGAGCAGGCAATGGGCGTTCCTGACCGGCGGGCGTCGCTTCCTGACCGTGCTCGGCTTGTGGGCCCTGGTCCGTTTCGCTGCCGCGTTCACCTGGCGGGATGCCCACGTCGTTGGGCCGTGGGTGGCCGAGCAGCTCATCCTGTTCATGGTGGCCGAGGTGGCGCTCGTTGGATCGGTGGCCGCCGGGCTCTTCTGGCGCGCCCCGGTTGGCCCGGTTGCCTCGGTCGCGAGTCTCTCTCGCCGGGTGGCGCCGAATGCTTACCCGGCCGGTGATCCAGCCACGTGGCCGCCCGGGCCGGGCGGAGATTGAGAGGGATGATGTCTCCGTTGCGCCCCCGACCTGACCTCGGCGCCGACCCGGGCCCGTCCTCCCAGTCGCCGAAGCCCGCCTCGTCGAATGCCGCCGAGCCGGCCGCCCCACCGGCAACCGGGGGGGCATCGACGCCGGGCCGCTCTGCCGGGGTGAAGAACGTGCGCGGGCAGATGCCCCCGGCCCGCGCTCCCGAGCCGTTCCGGACGCCACCCGTCCTGGTTCGCCAGATGCGAGGCGGCGTGGTCGAAAGTCGCCATCGAGGCTCAGTGGTGGAAGTAGGTATCGACGGCTCGGTCCGCCGCGTCCTGGGCGACCCGGACACCATTGTGAACCTGCGCTCGGCCGTCAAGCCGTTCGGCCTCGTGGCCCTCGTCGAGGCCGGCGGCGTGAAGGAGTTCGACCTCTCGGACGCCGAACTGGCCGTCATGGCAGGCTCGCATTCGGGGGAGGATATCCATGTTCGGACGCTGCAGGCCGTCTTTCGTCGGTCCGGCGTGTTGCAGCACTACCTGGGATGCGGCTGGGGCGGCGGGCCGCTGGACGCTCTGACCGCCGCCCGCCTCGCCCGCGACGGCGAGAAGCCCGGGCCCATCCGACACATGTGTTCGGGCCAGCACGCGTCGTTGTTGCTGCTCTGCCGGATCAATGCGTGGCCGCTCGAGGACTACTGGCTACCCGACCACCCGGTCCAGCGGTTGTACGCGGCCACGGTCGCTCGCGTCTTCGCGACGACGCCGGAGATGATGATCCTTTCGACCGACGCCTGTGGAGTGCCGACCTACGCCTTTCCTCTGCACGAGGTTGCTCGGGCCTTCGCCCTTCTTGCCGACCCGGCCGGCATTCCCGTCCCCGACGCTCGCTCGAGCCTGGCCGCGGCCCTGTGCCGGATTCGCGACGCCATGCTGGCCAACCCCGAGATGGTGGCCGGCAGCCGCGACCGGCTCGACACGTCGATCATGAAGGCCGCTCCGGGCCGGATCCTGGCCAAGGGCGGTGCCGAGGGCTTGCGTGGCTTCGCGCTGCTGGCCGGCCACGGCCGGCGTGCCGCCTCGGGGGTCGCGGTCAAGATCGAGGATGGCGGCGGCTTCGATCGGGCAGCCTCGGCCGCATCCGTGGAGACGCTCCGGCAGGTTGGTGCGCTTGACACGGCGGCGCTGCGTGTCCTGGGCCGCTATCTCCGTCCCGTAGCCGTCGATCCTCGCGGTGAGCCGGTGGGGGAGGCGGTAGCTGCCTTCGAGCTGGCGCCGGTCGGCGAGCTGCTGTAGGCCGCCGCCGGAGGTTCCGGTTCGGTGCCCGTACACTAAGGCCATGAGCGACGTTCGCGTCCGAATCGCCCCCAGCCCGACGGGGCCCCTGCACCTCGGAACCGCCCGCACTGCGCTGTTCAACTTCCTGTTCGCCCGCCATGCAGGCGGCACGTTCATATTCCGCCTGGAGGACACCGACCAGGCCCGTTCGACCGAGGCCTACGAGCTGGACATCATCGATGGCCTCCACTGGCTCGGCATCAGGTGGGACGAAGGACCCGGCATCGGCGATGAGCTCGAGCGCGGCTCCTATGGACCGTATCGCCAGATGCAGCGACTGGAGCGCTACACCGAGGCCGCAACGCGGCTGCTGGCCGAGGACAGGGCGTACTACTGCTACTGCACTCCGGGCGAGCTCGAAGCCGAGCGAAAGCGCCAGGGAGCCGCCCGTCGAGCGCCGATGTACAGCGGCCGCTGCGCCCACCTGACGTCGGCGCAACAGGCCGCCTTTGAGGCCGAGGGGCGCCAGCCGGTGGTGCGCTTCCGCATTCCGCCCGATCGCACGATCGGTTTCGACGACCTGGTTCGGGGTCGCGTGGAGTTCGACACGAGTGCCCTCGGCGGCGACCTGGTCATCGTCCGCTCGGACGGCACGCCCCTGTACCACTTCACGGTGGCCGTCGACGACGCGGCCATGGCCATCAGCCACGTCATCCGCGGCGAGGACCACCTGTCCAACACTCCCAAGCACATTCTGCTCTTCGAGGCGCTCGGATCGCCGGTTCCCCAGTTCGGTCACCTGCCGCTCATCCTGAACCCGGACAGGACCAAGATGAGCAAGCGCATGAGCCAGACCGCGGTGACCGACTACCGGGCCCAGGGCTTCATCCCCGAGGCCTTCGACAACTACCTGGCGCTCCTCGGCTGGTCGACCGGCACCGAGGAGGAGGTCCTGGGGATGACCGAGCTGATCGATCGCTTCGACCTTTCGGCCGTGAACAAGGCCGGCGCCGTCTTCGACCGGGAACGCCTGGAGTGGCTCAACGGGCAGTGGATCCGCCGCCTGCCGGCCGCCGACCTGATCGATCGGCTTCGGCCGTTCCTGCAGGTCGAGTTGGATGCCGGCCGCATCGACTGGCTGCCGTCCGACGATGAGCTGGCCGCGCTCCTCCCCGTCGTCCAGGAACGACTGCCGACCCTGGCGGCGGTGGGCGAGCTGATCGGCTTCCTGTTCGTGCGGGACCTCGATCCGGACATCGCGTCGATGGTGCCGAAGCGGTGGGACGCGGTCACGACCGCAGCCGCGCTGGCCGCGGCGCGCGAGACCATCGCCGATGTCGGCCTGATCGCGTGGGAGGCGGATGAGATCGAACCGCCGCTCCGCCGCCTCGTCGAGGATCGCGGCTGGAAGGCCGGCGATCTCTTCATGGCCATCCGCGTCGCCGTCACCGGCCGGACGGCGACCCCTCCGCTGTTCGACACGATGGTTGCCCTGGGCTACGAGCGGACGCTGGCCCGACTCGACCGGGCAATCGAGAAACTCGTGGCCCCGGCGTCTGCCGGCCGCTAGGAGGAGACCACCGGATGGCTCGAACGATTCTCGTCGTCGATGACGAGCCGACGTTGCGTGAGACGCTGGCGGAGAGCCTGGAGCAGGAAGGCTTCGTCGTCGTCCAGGCCGCCGACGGACGGGAGGCCGTGGCCGCGTTCCGGCGCCATCATCCCGACCTCATCCTGCTCGACCTGATGCTGCCCGAGATAGCCGGGACCGAAGTCTGCCGGGTCATCCGAGCCGAATCCGGGGTGCCCATCCTGATGCTTACCGCGAAGAGCGCCGAGGTCGACAAGGTCGTCGGGCTCGAGCTTGGGGCGGACGACTACGTCACCAAGCCGTTCAGCTTCCGAGAGCTCCTGGCCCGGATCAGGGCGCTGCTGCGGCGTTCGGAGACGCAGGCGCTGGCAGCCGAACCGGAGGTCGTCGATCTCGGCGGGGTTCGCGTGGACCTGGCCGGGCGCCGCCTGATGCGCGGCTCCGAGGTCCTGCCGGTCAAGCCGAAGGCCTTCGACCTGCTCCTTTTCCTGCTCCGAAACTCCGGCCACGTCTTCAGCCGCGACCAGCTCCTCGAGCACGTCTGGGGCTACGACTACGCCGGCGAGACGCGCACGGTAGACGTCCACGTTCACTGGCTGCGGGCCCAGATCGAGGCCGACCCCGCCAGCCCGGTTTACCTCGAAACGGTCCGCGGCGTCGGCTACGTCCTGAGGCGCCCCGAGGCGGATTGACCGCGTCGTCCACGGGCGGCCCGGCGGTCGCCCGGAGTGCCGGGCGCCGCCAGGCGGGTAGAGTCCTAGACTCCGAACAGGTGCGTGAGCGCACCGAGCGGGCCGCCCAGCACCTGGAGAGCCAGGAAGGCGCAGCCCGCGATCGCGCCGGCGCAGGGTATCGTGAGCACCCAGGCGGTGACGATGCTCCTGGCCACGCCCCAGTGGACGGCGTTCACCCGCTCGCTCGTTCCTACGCCCATGATTGCGCTCGAGATGACATGGGTCGTCGAGACCGGCATACCGAGCTGCGCCGCGCCCATGATGATCGTGGCCGCCGTTGTTTCGGCCGCGAAACCGTGGACCGGGTCAAGCCTGACCACCCGCTGGCCCATCGTCTTCATGATCCGCCAGCCGCCGGCGGCCGTGCCGAATGACATCGACGTCGCGGCCAGGAGGATGACCCAGGTCGGGACCGTCTTGTTGGAGATGGCTCCGGCGTTGAACAGGGCGAGGGTCATGATTCCCATCGTCTTCTGAGCGTCGTTGGTGCCGTGGCTCAGGGCCATGTACGTCGCCGAGACGATCTGCAGTCGACGAAATCGATCGTTCATGCGATGCGGGTTGGCATGAACGAAGACATTGAGAATGACGACCATCAGGCCCAGCCCGACGAGCAGCCCGATCACCGGCGAACTCGCGAGCGGGACCAGTATCTTTGCGGCGAAGTTGCCCCACTGGACCGCGTTTGGGCCGGACGACGCGATCGCGGCACCGATCAGGCCACCGACGAGCGCATGGCTGCTGGAACTCGGGATGGCGAGAGCCCACGTGATCAGGTTCCAGGCGATGGCTCCGAGGAGGGCCGCTGCGAGGACCGTGGCTCCGTTTCCGAGAATCATGTTGTCCTGGACAACCCCGGAACCGATCGTCGTCGCGACTGCCGTGCCGAAGACCAGGGCACCCACGAAGTTGGCGGTAGCCGACAGCACGATCGCGTGCTCGGGCTTGAGAGCCCGCGTCGACACGGAGGTGGCGATGGCGTTGGCCGTGTCGTGGAAGCCGTTGATGTAGTCGAACGAGACGGCCAGCGCGAATATCGCGATCAACCCCAGCACGGTGCCCTGAGACAAGCCGACACGCCCTCGCGATGCGGTTGGAGTTGCGGCAGGGGCCGCCGCTACGAAGAGGCTATCAGGTCATCGGCGCTGCCGCACCCATGTGACCCCAGGGCCGGCGCCACGGCCGGCTGCACCAGACGTTGACGTGGCGTTAACACGGACCTAACGGCGGGTGGGGAGGCTATCGCTGGCTGCCCCAACGTCTCGCGGTTGTCGGCCGCCCGATGGCTGTTCTGGAGCGAGGCCGCCGGAACGCGATCCGATCCGTTGACCCGGACCGAATCTAAGGAGGATCTCCGTGGCGTACGACCCATTGCTCTCTCGCATTGACGAACTCAGTGGCGCATTCACCTCCGGGCAGATCGACCGCCGGCGGTTCCTGAAGGGCCTGGTCGGCCTTGGGTTGAGCCTGCCGGCCATCGGCGTAATCGTCGCCGCCTGCAGCAGCGCGTCGAGCACCGCGACGCCGGCCGCCGCGACGATGGCTCCCTCCATGGCGGCGACGATGGCCGCGGGGTCCCCGGCGGCCTCGGGCTTCTACCTGACATCCCTCATCGCGGCCGCCAAGGCCGAAGGAGATATCTACCAGACCGGCATCCCGCCGGAGTGGGTCAACTACCAGGCCATCTTCGACCTATGGAAGAGCACCTACGGCATCCCGATCGACGGCACCGCGACCGAAGGCG
>JBEKVD010000045.1:0-23043 GCA_049514315.1 Candidatus Limnocylindrales bacterium
GCATTTCCGGCGCTCCGATATGGAGGGAGACACATGGTCTCAATACGTCCCAAGCTGTCCGGCATCGGGGTAGCGGCGGCTCTCCTCGGGAGCCTGCTGCTGGTGAGCCCGGCCCCTGTCGCCGCCTCCGGTGTCGCATTCCCGAGCGTCAGTGCCAACCCGCCTGCAGTTGCGGCGGGGCAGGCCGTTGCCGGAGTCTTTCCCTGCCAGCAGCCTGCGCATGCGTACCACTGCTATGCCCCCAAGCAGATTCAGGCCGCTTACGGCTTCAACACTCTTTATCACATGGGCGTCCTGGGCCAGCTCCGCACGATCGTGATCGTCGACGCGTTCGATGACCCGTATATCGTCTCGGATCTGGCGACCTTCGACAGCACTTTCGGGCTCCCCGCCCCGCAGGCCTTCAACATCATCTACCCCGACGGCGATGGCGGCTACAACCCGGGCTGGGCGAGCGAGATTTCGCTCGACGTGGAGTGGGCCCACGCCATCGCCCCTGCGGCCACGATCGACCTCGTCCTGGCCCTTTCCAACTCTGATGAGGACCTCAACAGCGCCACCAAGTACGCCGTCGACAACAACCTCGGCGACGTGATCTCGCAGAGCTTCGGTGAGGCGGAGTGCCCAGCGGCGTCGAGCGATGTGTCGGCGCTCCACAGCATCTACCAGGAGGCCACCGGCAAGGGCATCACCCTGCTCGCGTCGTCCGGGGACGAGGGCGCAGCGCAGATCAACTGCAGCGGCACGGACTACATGAGGAGTGCCTCATGGCCGGCGGACGACCCGCTCGTGACGGGCGTGGGCGGGACCAGCCTGACGGCCAATCTCACGACCGGTGCCTACGGGTCGGAGCGCGCCTGGGCGGATAACTACAGCGGCGGCTGCTTCCCGGCCAACAAGTACGGGTGCAGCGGCGGCGGCTTCAGTACCGTCTACCCTCGCCCGGCGTATCAGCCTGGCGTGTCCGGTCAGGGGAACCATCGCGGCGTGCCCGACGTCGCCTACGACGGCGGCGTGGACGGCGGCGTGCTGGCCTGCTTCGACGGCACCTGGTACGACTTCGGCGGCACCAGCGCGGGCTCGCCGCAGTGGGCCGGCCTCGTGGCGCTCACCGATTCGATCAACCACGGACGCGTCGGCTTTATCAACCCGGCCCTGTACCAGATCGCCGCGTCCCCCTATCTCTACGCTTCGATGTTCCACGACATCACCAGCGGCAACAACAACTGGCCCAAGATCGGCAGCTCCTCCGCCATCACCGGCTACAACACCAAGGTGGGCTGGGATGCGGTGACCGGCCTGGGCACGCCCAAGGCCAACGTTCTCGTTCCGTTCCTGGCCATGAATCTGTAGGTCAGCCAGCGATAGCCCGAGGGCGCCGCTCCACCCGGGCGGCGCCCTCGGAACCATCCGGTCATCCCGAGCGTCTCTTGGGCATGACGAAGTCGACATTGCACCAGAACCTTCCCGGCAAGATCCGAAGCTTCCGAGGCCGGCTCCCATGGTCCGCTCGGAACGCGCTGGCCGTCGCCCTCTCCTCGTTACTCCTGGCCGGGTGTGTCGCGACCGGCTCGCCGGCAGTTGCGAGCCCGGGGGGAGCAGGCGCCGCGCAGTCCTCCCCGTCCTACGCCGCGGGGAGCGGCTCGCCATCGCTCTCGCCTGGTGAACCGGCGAGCCCCGGGGCGTCGGCCGGCACGACCGAGCTCGCGTCCGCCTCCCCGAGTCAGTCTCCCCCTGCGCTCGAGAACGCGACGGCAGTTCCGAACCCGACCCCGACCGGGCAGGGGTCCGGTGGGATAGCCCACAACCCGTTGATCATCTGCATCGGGCCCGACATGGGGCCACCCTGCGTGTCGTCCGAGCAGATCGACATCGTCTTCGCCGCCGAGGGGGCGTTGAGCAGCCAGTCGCGCGCTCTCATGTACAGTCTCACCGTCCACCCGGTCGACAGCTGTCCGGCCGGAGCCCCGGCGGCCGCCTGCACTGCCTCGGACGCGCCCGTCGCGACCGTGACATTCGATCGCCAGAACGGTGGCTCGCTCGGGACGGTCTACGTCTACCGGTCAGCGACCGGCGTCCTCGAGGCTGCCCTGCTGCCCTAAGCGGCCGGCGGCGATTGGCGTGCGGGGCACCTGAGTGGCGGCCGGCAAGCCTCTCCCCAGGCCCCGCTTCCGCTGACGTAGTCGACGACCCCGGTCAACCTGGGATACGCGTCGAACCCTTGCCGGCCCGGACACCGGTCCCGTGGACTGTGCCGCTCGTCGTCGCGCAAGCGCTGCCGGCCCGCCAGATTGCCTCCGCGCCCGCCCAACACGATGGCGTGAGTGTCCGGACGCTGCCGGCCCGGCCCACCCCTCGGAACCCCGGCCGACGGCAAGCGACGTGGGGTCAAGCCAGCGTCGGCGCTACGGCGTGAAGTAGCCGGTCACGTCGAAGACGAGATCCGTCGTGTTGCCTGAGCCCGACATGTAGGTCGCGCTCAGGGTGCCACCCGGGCCCAGGGCGACGGTCAGGCCGTTGGCCAGGATTTCACCCGCGACGAAGTTGATCGTCGAGCTGGTCGGGCTCGCGGTAGCGTTGGGTCCGAGGAAGACCGCCCAGGGGGCCGTCGGATTGACCACGGTGGCGTTGCCCGTGACGCCCGTCGCGCCCGCGGGGACGCCGCCGCGACCAGTCACCGCGAAAGTCCGGGGGGTGTTGGCAGCGAGCCTGCCTGAAAGGCCGTTGCCGGATCGGGTGTCGAGCAGCCGGGCAGGAGTGAGGGGCACGTATTTGTTGCCGCTGGCATCGGCCGTGAAGTAGCCGGTGACGTCGAAGACGAGATCGGTCGTGTTGCCGGCGGTTGACATGTAGGTCGCGCTCAGGGTGCCACCCGCACCCAGGGCCACCGTAAGGCTGTTGGCGACGATCTCACCCGCCTTGAAGTTGATCGTCGAGCTGGTTGGGCTCGGCGTTGGGTTGGGTCCCAGGAAGACCGCCCAGGAACCCGTCGGGTTGACCGCAGTGACGTTGCCGGTGACTGCCGTCGAGTTCACCGGGATGCCGCCGCGTCCGGTCACCTGGAACGTGGCGGGGGTGTTGGCCGACAGCCTGGCCGAGAGGCCGTTGCCGGATCGAGTGTCGAGCAGCCGGACGGGGTCGATCGGGTGGTAGGTGGCCCCGCTCGCATCGGGTGTGAAGTAGCCGGTCACGTCGAAGACCAGATCGGTCGTGTTGCCGGCGGTTGACATGTAGGTCGCGCTCAGGGTACCGGTCGCGCTCAAGGCCACCGTCAGGCCGTTGGCCTTGATCTCACCCGCCTTGAAGTTGACAGTCGAGCTGGTGGGGTTCGGCGTTGGGTTGGGTCCCAGGAAGACCGCCCAGGAGGCCGTCGGATTGACGACGGTGACGTCGCCCGTGACGCCGGTGGCGCCCGCAGGGATGCCGCCGCGACCGCTCACCTGGAACGTGGCCGGGGTGTTGGCCGACAGTCTGGCCGAGAGGCCGTCGCCGGATCGAGTGTCGAGCAGCCGGACGGGGTCGATCGGGTGGTAGGTGGCGGGGGCGGAGTTGGACGTAGCGACCGGCGCGGTGAAGGCAGCCGTGCCATTCGGAGTGCCCAGCCCGGTCGGGCCATCGTAGCCGACGACGCCGTTGCAGAGGTAGGTGACGGTGCAGGTGTGGTATGTGACGTCGTTGTTGCCACCTACCACGTCGTTCAGGCCGCCGGGATCTGCGTAGAGGTAGCTCGCCGGATAGGTTCCGGCCGCCGGCCGCCCGGCCAGGGCGAAGGTCGCGGCGATGATCGGCGAAGCGACGCTGGTGCCACCAATGGAGTACCAGTTGCCCATTTCGTACATCCATACACCGGGCGATGAGTCGGCAACGGCCGAGACATCGGCCTCGGTTCGGGTCGCGCACCCGGTGTCGTGCTGCCAGGAGGGCTTGGGCTCGTAGAGGGAGCAGCCGCTGCCCGCTCCCGCTGCTTCCGCGGTGCTGCCCCAGGCCGACTCGGTCCAGCCCCGGGAGTTCGCGGCGCGCGTCAGGCTCGTGCCGCCGACGGCGACCACGTAGGGCGAGGCCGCGGGGTACCCGACGGAGGCATAGTCCTGGCCGGAACTTGTCTCGCAGTCGTAACCGCAGTCTCCGGTCCCGGCCGTGATCGCCACGCCGGGGTGGTTGTAGTACGCGTCGAGGCTCGTTTCGTCGCTCGCCTCGGGCCCGCTGTAGCTGGTCGACACTGCAACGGCGCCCAGCGACACTGCGGTGTTGACCGCCGTCCCCAGGTTGGCGTCGTAAGCGTCGCTGGCCTCGACGAGCAGGATGTGACAGTTGGGGCATATGGCGGAAACCATTTCGATATCGAGGGCGATCTCGATGCCCCAGTTTCCATCGGCAGCCGGATAGCTGTTTCCGCCTTTCTGGTCCACCTTGCGGAAGCAGCCGTTGGCGGTTGTGCAGGCGGGCAGGCCGAAGTGGCTTCGGTACACCCCGAGGTCCGACTCCGCCGTCGGCAGGTCGTATGCCGCCACAACCGCGACCGTGAGCCCCGAGCCTCCGCTCCCGGACGGGAGCGCGTACGCGCTCTGGAGATCAGCGGGGGAGTAGGGCTGCAGTGTCGTCAAGGGTGAGACCGCTGCTCCGGGAGGCCCCGCGATGTCGGTGCGTCGAAGCGCGAGACATTCGGCCGTGCCCGGGGTTGCCGGAGGGCAGACCGGCCTCAATTGGACATCCTGCATCCCATGGCCATCCTGCGTCCCGGCTCCACCGGCGGCCGACGGAGCCGCTCCGAAGGACGTGGTAGCCAGAGCGCACAGTGCAACGGCCGCCGCGATCCTCCGGGCGACGCTTGAGATCCTCACGGTCAACCCCCTACGGTCCAGCAGGCCAGCCAACACGATGAATCCTCGCGTTGCTCTACGGATAAGCTCGTCACGCGGGGATGCAGGCCAATGCTACTCGCGTTGCGCGACCCGCTGGCCCTCACCCGCCGCACGAGCACCGCCGTTCCGTGCAGGCTCCAGCCAGGCGTCCGTCGGCCGCGGCGCTCAGCTGCTCGCTGGAGCAGGCTCGAGGACCAGGCGCGCCGGCCACTTCACCGTCTTTGGGTTCATCCCACCGGACAGCCCGGCCCACTTGACTGACTCCACGGCGACGGGCTGGGCTCCGAGGTAATTGTAGAGCGTCACGGTCGTGGACCCGAGATTGCCGCGCTCGATCTCGATCGAGAGCGTGGCGTCGGGTGTCACGCCGCTGAGGAGGACGTCCCAGGTCATCGAGACGGCCTTGTCCGCCGTCGCGGCGTCGAGCGGCTGATTCAAGGCGAACTGCGTGCCGTCGTAGCCCGCGTTCGTCGTCGCACCGGTGACGCTGAAGAGAGTGGGCCGCTCGAGCGTAGCGCCCGCGACCCGGACGGTGGTCCAGTCCGAGGTGGATCGGATGCTGATCCGAGCCCGGAATGTCTGCGGCCACGTCATGGCGACGAACCGGTCGACCCACGTCCGCGTCAGGGTGAGGTAACCATCCGGCGGCAGCGGGGAGTAGTCGGAATAATGGCGGCCGGTCCCGGCGACGTGGCCCGGGGTGGCCGGCTCGATCTGCGTCCCCTCGTGCCACTCGTTGAACGAGGTGATCGTCACCAGGAAGGGCTCCACGCCGGTGCCAAGGGCTGCCTGCCACTCGGCGTCGTAGGTCGCGCCGACGTCACGGGCGACATAGGTCGAGGAGGGATAGTCCACCCGCTTTGCGGAGAAGCCGGGGATGACGCTCGGCACGTAGAGGGCGCCGAGTGGAACGGACCGCGCCCAGTCGAACGCCCCGCTCGTGGGCGGCAGCGGGGGAGTGTAGTCGTAGAGGCCGTCGAAGTGGGCGCCGTCGATCCACGAGGCGTCCGTGATAGCGCCCACGACCAGGCCGCCCTGGGAGGAGGCGTGGATCGCATCGACGGCCGAACGCCAGTAGTCGGCCTCGACGGCCTGGCCGCCGTCGCCGCTCTCGCTCGGAGCCCACACAAAGAACAGGCCCTGGGGAGCCGTCTTCTGATCGTAGGGGGTCGCCGCGACGGTGCGGAAGAACGCCGGGCTGGACCCGTACTGCGCGTAGAGGTACGCGACGTCGTCGACGAGCTGGTCCGCGGTGCGCCCGCCGTACGGCTCAATGTGGAAGGCGACCTTGATCCCGTAGCGCTCGGCCATCGCCAGGACGACCGGAACGGTGCCGTCCTCGCGCGATCCGCGGCCCCACCACGACGAGACGATGACGCCGATCCCGGCGGCGCGGAGCCAGGCTATGTGTTGGGCGACAACGCTGGGATCGTGCGAGTCATACGGCCCGAGCACCGGGTAGTAGTCCGACATGATGTCGTCGTTGGCTAACGACGCTCCCAGGCCGCCGCCCTGCCAGTGGTCGGTCCCGTACCAGGGGTAGTAGAAAGCCGCGACCCTCGGCGATGGGTCGGGGCCCTCGACCGGCGGCAGGGTCGCCGTCGGGAGAGGAGTGATGACGGCCGACCCGCCCGCAGGCGCCCCGCTCGTGGCGGCCCCGGTGGCCGGGGCGGGAGTCGCGGTACTCGAGCTGCAACCGGCCAGGAGGGCCGCGACGATGCCGAGGGCAGCCAGCCCCGGGCCAATGCGATGCGTTCCCCACTCCACCTTGTCTCCTCGTCTCCGATGCTCCGTGCGCCGCGCCCGACGACTGCTCCCCGGCCACGAGGGCGAACCGGGCCGGGCAAACCCTCGACCTGCGGCGATGCTTCGCGGGTCTGTCTCGCGGGTGCTCGGCGCGCCTCGGCGCCTGAATGTGGACCGCGTCAAAGCCTCCCGCGGACAGCCGGGATTCTCCCACGGGGGACTATGGCTACGTCCAAGGGCTACGTCCAAGGGCACGCGGTCGATCAGCGAGCAGCAACCGGCAGGGCGCCCGGGCTGGCCCCACCGAACGCGGGGACCGATCGAGACGGACGGTGCCTGGCCCTCGCTCCACGGATGGCGGGTAATCGTGGTTCGAACCTGCCGGCGATCACATGTCCCACAGAGCCGGCACGAAGTAGCCGGTCACGTCGAACACGAGATCGGTCGTGTTGCCGCTACTGGACATGTAGGTGGCAGACAGGGTGCCATCAGCCCGTAGGGCGACGGTCAGGCCGTTGCCGATGACCTCGCCGGCGCCAAAGTTGATCGTCGAGCTGCCCGGGCTCGCTGTCGGGTCGGGTCCTAGATAGACGGCCCAGCCGGCCGTCTCGTCGACCGCGGTGATGTTGCCCGTGACCGCGGTGGCACCGGCGGGAATACCGGCCCGGCCGGTGACCCCGAAAGTCCTGGGGCTGTTCGCGTTGAAGGGACCCGAGAGGCCGTTGCCGGAGCGGGTGTCGAGCAGACGGGCCGGGCTGATGGCGTGGTAGGTGGAGCCGGTGATGGGGGAGACGGTCGGGGCAGCAACGAGGGCGAGGTTGTGGAAGCCGCCAGCGGCGATCGCGATGACGCCCGACAGGCCGGCCGGGATGGTCGTCTGGCCGAAGCTGTTGTCGCCCCAGGCGACGACCGTGCCGTCCGACTTCAGGGCAAGGCTGTTATAGCCAGCGGCGATCGCGATGACGCCCGAGAGGCCGGCCGGGATAGTCGTCCGGCCGGTGGCGTTGTTGCCCCAGGCGACGACCGTGCCGTTCGACTTCAGGGCGAGATTGTGGAAGGTGCCAGCGGCAATCGCGGTGACGCCCGACAGGCCGGCCGGGATGGTCGTCTGCCCGTAGCTGTTATCGCCCCAGGCGACGACCGTGCCGTTCGACTTCAGGGCAAGGCTTTGAGAGCCACCAGCGGCGATCGCGGTGACGCCCGAGAGGCCGCCCGGGATGGTCGTCTGGCCAGCGTTGTTGTCGCCCCAGGCGACGACCGAGCCGTTCGACTTCAGGGCAAGGTTGTGGTAGCCACCAGCGGCAATCGCGGTGACGCCCGAGAGGCCGGCCGGGATGGTCGTCTGCCCGTAGCTGTTATCGCCCCAGGCGACGACCGTGCCGTTCGACTTCAGGGCAAGGCTGTCATAGATACCTGCAGCGATCGCGATGACGCCCGATAGGCCGGCCGGGATGGTCGTCTGCCCGTCTTGGTTGCCGCCCCAGGCGACGACCGTGCCACTCGGCGTGACCGCCGCGGCAGGTGGCGCCAGCGGCCCGGCCCAGGCCGTGAAGAACCCGCACAGCAATAGCGCCGCCGGGGTCAGGCCCAGGAGCCGGACGGACGGCCGGCGCGATTTCCGAAACGCCGCATCGGGGCGAACAGCGGCCGACAGCAGTGACTTCATCGAACCCTCTCCTCTCGGTACCGGGCAGATCCGAGACTCTCCCTCGCGGATCCCCAACAGACCGCATCGACCGACCCCGGCGACGCGCGCTCCACGTCGGTACACCCCATCAGCGGGTGGGACCGGACGGGACGATCGGGGTCCGCCCCTGCTCGTCGGGATGGCCAGAAACCCGATGGCGGACGAGCACGTCCATCCTACTCACCCAGGCTGACAGTCGCGAGCCGAAACCGCCGCCGCAGGGGGCGCCCGGGTCCCGCGTCCCAGACGGCCGGCCGTCGGGCACCGCATCAGCCTGGCCGGCGCCACTGGAGGGCAATGCCGGATAGGTGTTCACTCGACGCTGGATCTGGGATAACTCTCTCGGCTCCGAGCCGGAGCAACTCAGCGTGGGAGTGTCTGCTTCCCGAGCGGAGAGTTACGCCAGGGTGAGGCCCCAACCCCGATCCGATCAACTCCTACGCGCTGGCCCCTCACGCTCCGATCCCGTGGGACCCTCGTCACCCGGACCGGTCAAGTGCCAGCACGTCAGGCGCCCGGGACCACCATCACCCTTGCCGGGTGCCAGGATCTCTCGCCAGAGCGATTCCGGAGGGACTCACGAGAGGCACGCCAGCGTTGTTCTTCGCGCGCGACCAGAAGCCGGGTCAGTGTCGCGACACTGCGGCCAACGACCCCGATGCGTCTACCTCTGCGCCGCTGCTGACGTCGTCGCGGCTGGAGCAAGCTGCACTCGTCGACGGGGCACCCGAAATACCGGCGACTGCGACGCGACCGCAGCCCGACTCCTTGGCCTGGTACAGGGCAGCGTCAGCCGCAGCAACCAGGCCATCGCGGGTCGCAGCATCATCAGGTTGACAGGCCACGCCAACGCTCGCGGTAATGGCCACGCCGGCGGCCAAGTCGAGCCTTGCGATCGCCGCTGTGATGCGCCCCGCGACCTCAACCCCAACCCCAGGAGCCGCGCCCGGCAGGAGCACGGCGAACTCATCGCCACCGTAGCGGTACGCACGGTCGCAGGCACGGACCCCCGCGTTGAGCGCCCGGGCGACCGCGCCGAGCAGCGAGTCGCCGGCGGGGTGGCCGTGCCGATCGTTGAACGTCTTGAAGCCATCCAGGTCGAGCATAAGGAGAGTGAGCGGCTGGCCACTCTGGTCCGCGAGGAGCGCGGCGATGTCTCTTTCGAACGCTCCGCGGTTCCGCAGCCCGGTCAGCGCGTCGGTCTCGGCGCGGGTCGAAACGGCGTGGTGCGCGTCCGCGTTCTGGAGGGCAATGGACGCTTGCTTGGCGAACAGCTGGGCGACCTCGAACTCGCTCGGCTGAAAGTGGGCCCCTACGCCACCCATTCGACCGACGTTGAGGGTGCCGCCGACCTGGCCGTCGATCAGAAGTGGGACTACGATCATCGACTCCTCCTCGGCGGGGGTGCCTGGGATGAGCGACATCCGAGGATCGTGTAGGGCGTCGTTCACGCACTGCGGCTCCCCGTGCGTGACGACCCAGCCAGTGATGCCACGGTCGATGGGGAACGTGTTCTCCAGGATGAAGGCCGCGAACCGATCGCGCGCCAGAACGGGGCGGAGCAGGCCCGCGTCGCGATCGATGCGGTAGATCGTCAGGTTGTCGTATGCCACCACGGACTTGAGAGAGTCGGCGATGAGGTTGAGGACCTTCTCGGGGTCAAGCGTCGCGAGGAGGCGCTCATTTAGCGCGAGCAGTTGGCGCTGGCTCGTCAGCGCGTGGGCACTGCGCGCGCTGGTTGTGCGCCACTCGTTACTGACCCACCAGACGAGCCCGTAGGTGAAGGCCAGCATGACTCCCGACTCCGCGAGTGACATGGGCGCGCTCACGAGGCCAGCGAGATGCGTCATCCCGCCGACGACGTAGGCTGCGACCTCGCCGACCATGCTCGCGCCGAAGGCAAGGACGAACATGGCCAACAGGCGGCGGCCGCGCAGGATCGGGATGACGAGGAGGGCGCCAGCCAACGGCATAACCGCAGCACCATCGAGACCGTCCGTCAGCGTAGCGCCCGCCACGATCCCCAGAGCCATGAGCACGACGCCCGCGATCAGCAACAGCCTTGACGAGAGGCCCTGCCTTAGGAACCAGATCGCCAGCATGACGGTGGTACCCGCAAGCCCGTCGATGAGGAGCAGGCCCGGTCGCTCGCGGGCGGGGGCGGCCACGAGCACGGCGGCGAACATCGCGACGGTGGCGCATGCGCAGATGACCGCGTAACGACCGAACAGCCGATCCAGGTCAGTGCGTGAGCGTTCCGACCATTCCCGTGTGCCCGGCCACGACCAGCGCCGTGATCGCGCCGGCGCGAGCTCGGTCGTCGGGAGTTCGGCGGGGGCGTGAGTTCTGTCGGTGATCATGGTGCGACTCCGCGCTCAGCCGCACCAGCCTCAACCCCGATGCGTGAATGGCGCGGGTAATGGGTTCCGCGCCGGCTTTCAGCGGATCGCGCCTCACCACGCCCCGGGGCTGCACTCGGTGCCGCGGTAATCCAGAGGTCTGCTCGCGCCGGGTGCCCGAACAGGTAACCCTGTCCGAAGTCGACTCCCAACTCAGTCAGCGTGCGGGCCTCCTCCTCGGTCTCGATGCCTTCAGCGATCAGGCGCCAGCCGGCGGTGCGGGAGAAGTGGCGCATCCCGACAACCATCGCCTGACGCCCGAGGTTGCCGTTTACGCGCCGTACGAGGCTGATGTCGAGTTTCACGAAGTGGGGTCTCAGCTCGATGATGTGACCGAAGTTCGCGACTCCCGCGCCCGCGTCATCGACCGCCAGGCGCATGTCATTCCCAAGCGTTCGGACCGCCTCGCGTACCGCCGCGTAGTCGTCGATGAGCTCGTGCTCGGTGATCTCGAGAACGATCGCGCGATCGGCGGACCGCAGGACTCCGCGCAGCCGCTTGGGATCCGCCAGCAGACGCGGCGAGGTGTTGAGATCGAGCCACCGCCCGGAGGGCAGCCTCTTCGCCTGAGCGATCGCGGCCTCGATCGTGGCCATCTCAAGATCGGGCCCCAAACCCACCGACCAGGCGTCGGCAAAGCACAGGTCCGGGCGCTGGCCCGAGTCGAACCGGCTGAGCGCCTCGTAGCCGACGACCTCGCGCGACTCGAGATCCAAGATCGGCTGGAAGACGGGGTGAAACGCGCGCTCCGCGATAATGCGCTCGAGGGATCCGCGCAGCTCGGCGCTCTGGCGACGGGCATGCAGTCGCTCGGCCAACAGGGCGCTCGGCGTAGTGCTGAGGTCGAAAACAGTCGGGCCCCTGTCGAGCAGAATGCGGGCGAATCGCTCGTCCGTCGCAGCCACCATTACGGCGCCGTCGGCATGGAGGCCGTGGACGATCGGCCAGAACGCGACCGCCCGGGTGCCCAAGTCCGTGAGCGCTCGACCCCAGATGCCGTCCTCCGAATCCGGTTCCCAGGCTTCCACCCACGGACCGAGCGGCACGCGCCGGTGCCAGCCTGCCGCCCGGGGGGGGAACCGAGTCCGTGACTCTCCGGGAAGCCCGGCGGCGCATGGTGGCCCACGGCGGTGATCAGGTCGTCCTTGCCGAACGCGAAGGCGGCGGCGAACGCGATGCCCGGCATACGGCCCAGGCCATCGCACAGGGCCTGCGCCGCCAGCTCGAGTGACGCCCCCGACGGGACTCCTCGTAGCGCTGTCTCCAGCAGGCCTCGCACTTCCGCTTCGAGGGCCAGGTCGGCCTCCATCTCGCGTTCGTGCGTCCTGTCGCGCCCGATTTCGACAGTGCCGACGAGGTTGCCGTTCGGGTCCCGGATCGGCGAGAACAAGGCTTCGTATTCGAACAGGCTCCCGTCCCGGCGACGGACGGTGATCATGCCCGCCCAGGGCTCGCCGCGCCTGACCGCCCCATCCAGTCCCGCGTAGAACTCGGGCGAATGGACGTAACTCCGGAGAACGCTCGCCTTCGGCAGGCCGAGCACATCGTCCGCTGAGTTGCCTGTCATCCGCTCGAACGCGGGGTTCACGTATTCGATGATCCCGTTCGGGTTGCTGATCACGACTAGGTCCGCTGCATTCTCGACGGCGCTGGCGAGGCGGGTTCGCTCGGCCTCAGCCTCACGGATGGGGGTGAGATCGCGCATGACCCCAACCCAACTCCAGACCTCGCCATTCGCCTCGCGGATTGGCGAGATGTTGGCCTCGATGCGACGCAACGTCCCGTCGGGGTTCCGGTGATCGACCTCTCTGAACCATCGATGCCCGGCGCTCACCGTGCGAACCATGTCGGCGAGCGTCGTCTCGTCCAGGCCAATGGCCGCTACGTCGGGCGCCCTCATCCCAACAAGGTCGGACGGGACCCGGCCCACGCTGGACGCGAAGGCGGCGTTGGCGTAGGTGATCCGCCAATCGGTATCGGTGATAACGATGCCGTCGGCCGACTGCTCCACTGCGGCCGCCAAGGAGTCGCGCTCGTCGCCGGCGGGTCGCTTACGCTCGGTGATGTCGAGCGTCTCTTCGCGCCGACGTTCGCTGCGAAGAACCGATTCTTGGGCTCGCCTCAGGCTTGAGTCAGGTCGAGCTCCCGCTGCGGCGACAACGGGCTCGGAGACGCCCCCCTCGGATGAAGGCCCGTTTGACTCGGCTGCGACGGGGATCGTGGTCGCCTCGGATCGAGCCTGGAGATCCTCGGGATCGTCACCGCGACCGCAGGTCGCGCCCGGGGCGACATCGCCGCGGGTGTGCGGTTCAACGCTGCTGCTGTGAAGGTCTGGAGAAGGACCACCTCGTCGAAGTTCGGTCATCTGATACCTGGAGGAGTCGCTGGCGGCGGCCACCAAGACGGTGGTCATTCGGACGCGCAGCCTCGTCCGATTTGACGTTGCGTCCCGGGGTACCCGATGTCAATGGCCCGATCGTCTCCTCTCACAAGCGCTGATGAGAGGCGTCGCCCCGTGCCTTTGTGTGGTCGTGGCGGGAGAATCTGAGACGGAGAAACGAGCGAACCTGGAGGCAGTGGGAAGGGCCCGGCCGGACCAGTGCGACGGTCGGACGCCGCGCTGCTATTGGTCAGGGCGGTCAGGGAACGATCTCTTCCCTGGAATGACCAGGCACGCCTTTCGACCTGCTACGACAAGTACTGGTCTGGTCTCAACCGCAATGTCGATTTCAACAGCGTTTGGCTGCCGGCCGAAGAAGCGGCTACTCAACGGATGCTCGCCGATCTAGGTTGTCGCCCCGACTCATCTGCAACCGCCGCCCCTGGCACCTACCACCCGATGACCCCGGCCCGCCTGCTGGACACCCGCAACGGCACAGGACTCTCGGGCAAGCTGTCCGCCAACACCCCCGCCACCTTCGCCGTCGCCGGGCAGGATGGCATCCCGGGGAATGCGACCGCCGTCACTGGCAACGTCACCGGTCGTGGACGAAACGAATGCCTGGGCCGTCTACCTTGGACCTAACTCGGTCCCGAACCCGGGTAGCTCGACGATCAACTTTGGCACCGGTCAGGTGATAGGCAACGGCCTGACCGTCGCCCTCGGCTCGGGTGGCACCCTGTCGGCGACCTACATGTCCACGCCAGGCAACACGACCGACCTTGTCTTCGACTTGACCGGTTACTTCACACCCGATGCGAGTGGCGCCACCTACTACGCGATAACCCCGGCCCGCCTGCTCGACACGAGATCCGGCAACGGCCTCTCGGGCAAGCTGTCCGCGAACAGTCCCGCCACTTTCCAGGTGACCGGTCGTGGCGGCGTGCCCTCGGGCGCTACGGCCGTCACGGGCAACGTCACCGTGGTCAACGAAACCAACGCCTGGGCGGTCTACCTTGGACCGGATTCGGTTGCGAGCCCGACGAGCTCGACGATCAACTTCCTCAAAGGTGACATCAGAGCCAACAATCTGGCCGTGGCCTTGAGTGGGACCGGCACCCTTAGCGCCACCTACATGTCCAGCGCCGGCAACAAGACCGATCTCGTCTTCGATGTCACGGGCTACTTCGTGCCATAGACCTGAACTTGCTTGATTGCACCCCGTGGCGCCGGCCTATCTCTCGACAGGGTGGGGAGCGGCAACTTTCCGGACGCTCTAACTACTGCCTCCCCGAACGTTTGACACACCTCGTGCCGCGTCTATACTCATTTCCGACGGTTTTTGTCGGAATTGGCCGTAGGCGTGACCATCGCGGCCCCGCCCCCAAGATCAACCTGCAGCCGTAAACAGGTCGTGGCGCTCGCCTGCGACCGAAAGGTGTCCGAGGCGTCCCCCCGAGCGCCACGCCGGACCTTCCGAGACGGCTCGGCCGCCCCGGTCGGCAGCTGCAGATACCGTCACGAGCGAACGTTTCTGCGGAAATGGAGCACCAAACTGGCTACCAGGACGTACCACAGCACCGGAGCAGTGTCCTTCTCCACGAAGGGCGAGTACGGCGTGCGCCTGATGGCCCAGCTGGCCAGCCGCTACGGCTCCGGTCCGGCCAGCCTGACCGAGATCGCCGAGCAGGAGGACCTGCCGCGGGCGTACCTGGAGCAGCTGGTCATCAGCCTCCGCGACGCCGATCTCGTCCAGAGCACTCGCGGCGCCCACGGCGGATACGAGCTCACGCGTGCTCCCGACCAGGTGGTGATGGGCGAGGTCCTGCGTGCGCTCGAGGGGCCGATCGCGCCGATGATCTGCGCGACGGACGACCCTGATCACATGACGTGCGCGCGGAGCGGCCATTGCACCGTCAACTTCATGTGGGTCCGGGTCCACGATGCCATCGCCGGAGCGCTCGACTCGATGACCCTGGCCGACCTCGTCCCCGTCGCGGCCGGATCGGGCCGCGCGGGCGGGCCGGCTCTTGGTGCACTATCAGATCGCGCGCCGTCGGGTAAGGTGGACTCCGCCACCCTCGCCGGCTGAGCGACCCCAACCCGACCAAGGAGCAGTCGATCCAACGTGAGCGATCAAGACCTCGTCATCCGCGACCTGCACGTGGCCCCGGCAGCAAACCCCGATCATGAGATCCTCAAGGGGATCGATCTCATGGTTTGCAAGGGCGAAGTCCACGCCATCATGGGTCCGAACGGCTCCGGCAAGACGACGCTGGCATACGCGCTGATGGGCCACCCGGCCTACGTGGTCAAGGCCGGCGAGGTGCTCTGGCAGGGCCACAACGTCCTCAAGATGTCGGCCGACAAGCGGGCGCGGCTCGGCATGTTCCTGGCCTTCCAGTACCCGATGGCAATTCCCGGCCTGTCGGTGGCGAGCTTCCTGCGCTCGGCTATCAACGCCCGCCGCTCCGGCCTCAATCCGGACCCGGCGGTAGATCCGACCGACTCGGTCAGGGGCGGTATCCCGATGGGCGAGTTCCGCAGGCTCGTCCGAGAGAAGATGGCGCTGCTCAAGATGGACGAGTCGATCGCCGCGCGCTACGTCAATGAGGGCTTTTCCGGCGGTGAGAAGAAGCGGCTCGAGATGCTGCAGATGGCCGTCCTGCAACCCGAGATGGCGATCCTCGACGAGACCGACTCGGGCCTGGACATCGACGCCCTGCGCATCGTCGCCGAGGGCGTGAACGCGATGCTGAACCCGAACATGGGCGTGCTGGTGATCACCCACTACCAGCGCCTGCTCAACTACATCACGCCCGACCGGGTCCACGTCCTGGCGGCCGGCCGGATCATCACCAGCGGCGGCAAGGAGCTGGCTCTGCGCCTCGAGGAAGAGGGCTACGCGCCCGTCCTCGCCGCGGCGGGGCTCGAGGGCGATGTCACCGACGAGGCCCCGGACGAGGCGCCGGAAGCGGCGCTCGCCGGCAGCGACGCCCCTGCGCGGGCCCACTAGGACAGCGAACCGATGGCCGAGTCCGCCACAACTCCTAGCGAGACCCAGGCGGCACGTGGGGGGACCCGAGGGGCACCTGCTGAGATCGAACCGGCGTACCCCGGAAGCGAACCGGCGTACCCCGGAACCGAACCGGCAGGTTCTGGGACCGAATCGGCGCCGCCCCGGATCGACGCATACCGCCTACGGACCGACTTCCCGATCCTGGCCACGGCCAACCGCTTCGGCAAGCCGCTCGTCTACCTGGACAGTGCCGCGACCAGCCTCAAGCCACGGGCGGTCATCGACGCCGTAGAGGGCTACAACGGCGAGTACTCCTCGAACATCCATCGCGGCATCTACGAGATCGCCGAGCGGGCCACGGCGGCTTACGAGGCGGCCCGTGCCTCCACGGCCAGGCTCCTCCACACCCCCGATGCGAGCGAGATCGTCTTCGTCCGCAACGCCACCGAGGCGATCAACCTCGTCGCGTACTCGTGGGGCCGCCGCAACATCGGCCGCGGCGACACGATCGTCCTGACCGAGATGGAGCATCACTCTAACCTGGTGCCGTGGCAGATCCTGGCCCAGGAGAAGGACGGCGACCTGGAGTTCGTCCCGCTGACCGACGACGGCCTGCTCCGCCTGGAGGTGTACGAGGCGCTGCTCCACCTGCGTCCGAAGCTGGTGGCCTTCACCCACGTCTCGAACATGCTCGGAACGATCAACCCCGTCCGCGAGCTGACCGAGATGGGCCATGCCGCCGGGGCGCTCGTTCTCATCGACGGGGCGCAGGCCGCGCCCCACATGCCGGTCGACGTCGGGGCGATCGGCGCCGACTTCTACGTCTTCTCCGGCCACAAGATGCTCGGGCCCACGGGCTCCGGCGCTCTTTGGGCGCGACGCGAGCTGCTCGAGGCCATGCCGCCTTTCCTGTCGGGCGGCGACATGATCCGCGAAGTCCACCTCCGCCGCTCCGACTGGAACGAGATCCCGTACAAGTTCGAGGCCGGCACGCCCGACATCGCGGCCGAGATCGGCATGGGCGCCGCGGCCGAGTACCTGATGGGCCTGGGCCTGGATGCCATCCGCGACCACGAGCAGGAACTGACCCATTACGCCATGGAAACCCTGCGGCGCGAGATTCCCGGCATCGAGATCTACGGGCCGAAGGCCGAGCAGCGCGGCGGCGTCGTCTCCTTCAACCTGCCGGGCATCCACCCGCACGACGTGGCCCAGATCCTTGATCGGTCCGGCATCTGCATTCGCGCCGGCCACCACTGCACGATGCCGCTCCACGAGCGCTTCGACCTGGCTGCGACGGCCCGGGCAAGCTTCAACGTGTACACGATCCCGGAAGAGATCGACGCCCTGGCGGTCGGGCTGCGAGAAGTCACTCGCATCTTCGAGCGCTGACGCTATCCTCGACGGCGATGGACGACCTCTACCGCGACTACATCCTCGAGCACTACCGCCGGCCCCACAACTTCGGCATCCTCGACGAGCCCACGGCGAGCTACGAAGGCTCCAACCCGCTCTGCGGCGACCGGATCACGATGATGCTCGGGATCTCCGATGGGGTCGTGCGCGAAGTCGCGTTCACCGGTCGGGGCTGTGCCATCAGCCAGGCCAGCGCGTCGCTGTTGACCGATGAGATCAAGGGCAAGACCGTCGAAGAGGTCCAGAAGATGACCCCCGAAGACGTCCTCGACTTGATCGGCATCGACATCAGCCCGGCACGCCTCAAGTGCGCCCTGCTCTCGCTCGACACGGTGGCCCACGCCCTGGCCGACGATGCATCGGCGCCGGCGGCCGATCGGGACGAGGGCCGCGCCCAACAGGTCTAGCCGAGCGTCGCGTGAGCGCCGAAGTCCAACCGAGCGTGACGCCGGCCGGCGGCCGATGAGCGCTGACCCCAGCAGTGGCGTTCCCCGCGGCGCTGGAGCCTGGCGCGAGGTGGCCGATCGGGTATTCGTTCGCCGGTTCGGGGATTTCAACGTCAACGTCGGGCTTGTCGTCGGTGGCGAAGCGACGCTCGTGGTCGATACCCGCGCCTCGGAACGGCAGGGCCGGGAGCTGGCCGACGAGATCCGTCCAATTGCACGGGGCCCGCTGATCGTTGCCAATACGCACCACCACTTCGACCACGCGTTCGGCAACTTCGCCTTCCTGCCGGCCGACATGTGGGGCCACGAACGTTGCGCCGCACGCCTGCGCGACGACGGCCGGGCGACCCGGCTGGCCCTGGTCGAGGCGATGCCGGATTCCGCCGAGGAGTACCTGGAGACTCGCATCACGCCGCCGACCAGGACCTTCCGTGCGAGCGTATGGCTGGAGCTGGGCGGGAGGAACGTCGAGCTCACGCATTTCGGACGCGGTCACACCGACAACGACATCGTGGCGGTCGTGCCGGATGCGCACGTGCTGTTCGCCGGCGACCTGGTCGAGGAAGGCGCTCCGCCCTCATTCGAGGACTCGTATCCGCTCGACTGGCCGGGCACACTGGGCCGGATGCTCGACGTTACCGGCGGAACGGTGGTGCCGGGACACGGGGAGGCGGTCACGCGGGAGTTCGTGGAGGGGCAGCTGGCCGACCTTTCGGCCCTGGCCGAACTGGCGCGTCGCGTCCGTTTCGACGGTGGCTCGGTCGAGGACGCGCTGCCGCTGTCGCCGTTTCCCGCCGCCGCTGCACGAGCCGCTTTGCTTCGGGCTTTCGCCCAGCTCGACGGCGCGCTGTAGCCGGAGAGGGTCTCGCGACCACGAACCGGCGTGCCGCCGGGTCTCAGCCCCGTCGAGGTCGAGACCGAGCTGCCGCCGTCGACTGCGGTGACCGCCTCGCAGGCTACGCGTTCCTCGCCCGTTGTCCCAGCGCAGCCACGAATGAGGCCGCCGACGGTGTCGCGCCCAGGCCGAGCCGCGCCCCGGCCAGCGCCGCGAAGGGAGGCTCCAGGTACGCCGCCCGAAGCTCGGGCCACGTCGCCTCACCGAACACGACGTCCGGCGTCCCGTCCAGGACCACGCGCCCGGCCCGCATGACAACCACCCGCCGGAAGCACTCGGCCACGAACCGCATATCGTGGCTGATCGCGATGACCGTCCGCCCCTCCCCCGCCGCCACGGCCACGACCGCCCGCACGCGGGCCGCACCCCGCGCGTCCTGTCCGGTTGTGGGCTCGTCCAGCACGAGGATCGGCGTCCGCATCGCCAGGACCGAAGCGAGGGACAGGAGCTTGCGCCTCGAGTATCCCAGGTCGTATGGGTTCGAGGCCGCCTCTGCGCTCAGGCCGACCGCATCCAGCGCGGCCCGCACCCGCTCGTCGAGCTCCGCCCCACGCAGTCCCAGGTTGCGCGGACCGAAAGCGACCTCGGCCGAGACACGACCGGCGAACAGCTGTCGATCCGGGTTCTGGAACGCGAGCCCCACCCGCTCGGCCAGGCGGGCAACGTGCAGTCCTCGGACATCCCGACCGCCCAGGAGGATCCGTCCGGCCGTCGGCCGAAGGAGGCCGTTCAGGTGACGCGCCAGCGTCGACTTGCCGGAGCCGTTCTGGCCGACGATCGCGACCAGCTCGCCGGGATCGATCCGCAGCTCGATGTTCTCGAGCGCCGGCGTGCCATCCGGGTACGAGAACGAAACTCCTTCGAGTTCGATGGAGGGTGCCGCCGAGGGGGCGCCCGACGGCGCCGCCGGATCAGCTGACGAAGGCGCCGCCGAACGACCGGCCTGAGCCGAGCCCGACCAGGTCGAACCGTTTCCCGCGCCGGCGGAGCCAGATGAGCCGGAATCGGCGGTTGCTCCGGCGGAAGCAGCCGGAGCCGAGTGGTCGAGACGGCGATCGTGCCCGCTCACGCGGGAGCCTCCGCCAGTACGGCGGGCCAATCGAGCCCCGCGGCGCGAACATCCCTTTCGAGCCCAATCCGTTCCGGCGGCTCGATTCCCAGCTCAGCCAGCATCGGATCGGCGAGCACCGCCGCCGCCGGTCCGGCGAGGGCCACGGATCCTTCCCCGAGGACGATGACCTCGTCCGCGATGCGGGCCAGGACTTCCGCCTTGTGCTCGACGAGCATGATTCCCGCCCCGGTCTCGGAGGCGACCCTGGCCAGGGCGTCGGCGACGAGCGCCGTCCCGGCGGGATCGAGCTCGCTCGTGGGTTCGTCGAGGATCAGGTACCGCGGCCGCAGCGCCAGGACCGAGGCCAGCGCGACCAGCTGCCCCTGCCCGCCGGACAGCCGCGCCGGGTCGCGCGGGGCGAGATCCTCGACCCCAACTGCCTTCAGCGCCCACCAGACTCGCTCGATTACATCGGGAACGACCAGGCCCAGGTTGCACGGGCCGAAGCCCACTTCCTCGAAGACGGTCGCCGTGGTGTTGGAGAGCTGGGTGGCCGCGTTCTGGAAGAGCAGTCCGCAGCGCAGGGCCAGCGCGTGGGTCGGTATCGACGTCGTCTCCACGCCGTCGATCCGAGCGGATCCCTCGAGCCGCCCCCCGACCACTCCCGGGGCGAACCCGCCGGCTACCAGGCAGAGCGTCGTCTTGCCCGACTCGTTCGCGCCGACGACACCCAGGACGCGGCCGGGCTCCAGGCGCAGGTCGATCGACTGGAGAGCGTCCTTCGACGCTCCCGCATACCGGTAGCGAACGGCGCGAAGCTCGATCGCCACGGCTCAGCCGAGCCTTCCGGCCACGCGCAGGCCGACGACCGCGATCAGCGCAAACACGGCCGCCCAGCGCAGAACCCGGTCGAAGGCAGTGTCGGCGGGGATTCGGAGCAACGTCTGGCGACCGGGAGCAGAGAAGGCGCGCGCCTCGAGAGCCATGGTCCGCTCTTCGACCTCGGTCAGCGCGCCGAAGACTACCGGCGCCGCCAGGGGCACCACGCCGCGGGCCCGCTGCCAGAACCGACCCTCGGTATCCAGGCCGCGGGCCCGCTGGGCGTCCACGATCTCGGCGGCGCGCCCGATCGTCCGGGGCACCATCTGGACCGCGGCGCCGACAACGAAGATGGCCCGCCGACCGAGTCCGCGGCGCGCCAGGTCGGCCAGCAGATCGTCGACGGCCGTCGTCAGGTAGACCAGGGCGATGGCGGTCGAGAAGACCAGCAGACGAGCGACGGTCTGCAGACCGAACCACAGCCCGCTCCACGTCGGAGCGAGCGGCCCGAGCCGGGCTATCGGATCGCTGGCGCCGGGCAGCAAGAACAGGTTGACCAACAGGATGGAGCCGACGATCGGAGATGCCGCGAGCGCCAGGACCGCCAGGCCGCGCAGCCGTCGGGCGGCCAGCCCGGACACCAGGACCGCCCCAAGAACCAGGAGCGGACCCGGCAGGCCTGGCACGGCGAAGGCCGCGACGACCTCGAGCGCGGCAATCGCCAGCTTGGTCGATGGGTTGGTCGAGCGATAGAAGCCGCCCGGGCGACGGGTGACGTATTCCGGCAGGCCTGAACCCGTGGCGACGGACGCGCTGGACAAGTGGGATCAGCTATCCGAGGCCGCGGGCGCCCCGGCTTCGGCTCCGGCTCCGGCTTCGGCTCCGGCTTCGGCTTCGGCCTCGTCTCCGAGCGCCTTCTCGCCGTTGGGAAAGCGGGCGACGAAGCGTCGCGAGAGGCTGCCGATGATGAAGAAGACCACGAACGAGGTGATCATCTTGTCCATCGGATCGGACAGCAACCCCTGTTTCAGCGTTGCCTGGTACAGGCTGTCGCCGCCCGCCCGAAAGGCCGCCACGAGCGCGTCCGTGCCGCTGCCGGTGACTCCGCCGTACACGACCGCGGCGATCGGCGCCGAGATCACCGCCGCCGCGATCCCGGTCACGAGGCCCGCGCCGATGGCGAAGACGGCGCCGACGTTTCGGCGCAGGAAGATGGCCCAGGCCACGAGGACGACGTAGACGAGCATCACGGCCAGGAAGAAGACCTTCGACTGGTCGATCGTGATGTCCGAGTTGCCCGATACGTTGTTGTTGAATGCTTCCGGACTGGCGTAGGCGCGCGCATACGTGTACACGGCCAGCGCACCCACCAGGACGAACGCGACCACCGCTCCGGCGACGTTGATCGCCCCGCTGCGGCGCAGCCGGAAGAGGCCGAACTGGCCCCAGATGCCGGCCAGGAGCCCGATGACGCCGGCGGTGATGGCGAACGGGCCGGCAGTGTTGGGCGTGATGGGCGCCGGCAGCAGGTAACCCCAGATCAGGTTGGCCAGGATCCCGGTCAGGGCGCCGGCGAGCGGACCAGCGAGGACGCCGACGAGGATGGTGCCGATCGAGTCCAGGTAGATCGGCAGCTTGAGGGCCTCCTGCACCGTGGCCCCGAGGACGATGTTGATCGCGATGGCGACCGGCATCAGGACGATCACTCGGGTGGTGAACTGGCGAGCTACCCAGCGTCGCAGCGGATCCATCTCTCCTGCTCTCCTGTGCGGAGCGCGGCCAGGTCGGATGGTCGGGTGCCGCGCCGAAGAAGCTTGGCAGGTCTGGCGGGCAACCGCCAGGTCTAGCGGCGCGAGGCCCGCCGAGCGGCCAGGTCGCCGACCCGTTCGACGAAACGGGCCATGAAACGGGCCGAATCGGCCTCCACGGCCACGTCCACGTTCGGGGGCCTGCCCCAGGCTCGACGCCAGTCCGTCACCGTCTCGCCCGTGGTCAGCCGTCCGCCCAGCTCCACCTCCACGGTGAGGGGCTCGGTCCGCACGAGCGTTGGATCGAGGGCGGTAGCGAGCGCGAGCGGGTCGTGGATGAAGGCTCCGTAGAAGCCGTCGAACCGGCTGTGGAACTCCATGTAGAAACGGAGGGCGTCGGCGAGGTAGCGAACGATTGGGTTGAAACTCGAGCCGACGGAGGCATTCTCGCCGGCCGCGCCGCTCGAGCCCGCCGGGCCCAAAGGACCGGCCGACGAATCCACCGGGCCGCCGGAACTGCCCGAGCCGCCCGAGGAACCCATCGAGCCCGCCTGGCCACCGGGACCCCCCGAGCC
>JBEKVD010000046.1:0-22643 GCA_049514315.1 Candidatus Limnocylindrales bacterium
ATCGACTCTATGGCCGCACTCACCTCCTGACCGTGGCGCAGGACGTGAGCGGCGAGGGTGCGCAGGGCGTCCGCGTCGGGGTGAACGGCCATCACCTCGATGGTCCGGCCCTCCTCGTCGAGAACATGCACATCAAGCCTCTGGCGTGACAGATCCAATCCGGCGTACAACATGGCGTGGAGCCTCCCGGTGCTGGTTGCCTTGACAACCCAACGTTGTCACCGGCGGGGCTCCTCTCATAGCCTTTTCATGGCATTCGATCGTGGAGGGAGTGGCGGGCACCATCGGCTGCGCGCGGCACCGCAGGATGGCAGCCGGACCAGCCAAGGCCATACGCCGGCTAGGGAGGGCGACAGGACTATCTCCTTCGAACACCCTTGCGGTTTCGGCCTTGCACGCTCTCGCTTCCCAGCTACTATGTACACGTGGCTGCCTACGAGCCTACCCCGTTCCGGCGAGCAATCCTTCACGTGCTCGACCGCGCCGGCTCGGTACCCATGACTCGTCTTCACAAGCTCCTCTACCTCGCTGACCTTGAGTTCTACCTGGACAACGGGCGCACCCTCACTGGCGCTCCCTGGGTCCGCCAGAAGTTCGGCCCGATGACGAAGGCAATGCTGCCTTCTCTCGCGAACATGGCCAGTCACGAGATCGAGGAAGAGCAGATCCCCACCAAGAAAGGCCGACAAGTCCATCTCATCAAGAGGGGGCCGAGCCCGAGGTACGCAGCTGACCTCGGCACAGATGAAACCGAAACGCTCGATCGCATCCTCGAAATGACCGCGCGCCTGAGCGACGACGAGGTGAAAGCGCTCGCCTACTCCACCACTCCGATGCTGCTCATCGAGGCCAGAGAACGGCGCGAAGGCGTGAAGCTCCTTGACACCCCGATCGACTTCGGTCTGATGACGGAGCCGGCCGATCTTGAGCCAGCTCAGGAGCGAGAGCCCAACTTGCAGGCGCGGGGAGCCGCCCAACGTCAAGCCATGGCAGCGATGGCCCCCTACGTCGAGCGGGCTCTTAGTGGCTCAAGGAGCTAGCGCTCCCAATCCAGGAGCCTCGGCCTCGGCGACAGTCGGGCCGGGCGACATTTACACGGTCGACCCTTCGAAGGTCAACCTGCCGTCAACGCAAGCTCAGCTGCCGCCGCGCGAGAAGCGTTGGCTCCTTGTGGTGTCGTGCAAGGACGACTGCCGGCAGGCGTACTTCCACACCGTGCTCGTCGTCCTGCTGACAGCCAAGCTGGACACGTACTGGGCGCCCCACGACGTGACGATTGAGAAGGGCAACGGCGGCACCGAACTCAAGTGCCTGGCGCAAGCCGACATGATCTTCCCAATGCTGAAGAGCGACCTGCTTGCGGGCACCCGCAAAGGCGGCCTTCTAAAGGACACTCTGCGACAAGTACGCGCCCACATCGGCAATGCCATTGGGCTCGATGCCTCCTCTGCGGTCCGAGGGGCGTAACTCAGAGGGTCGGCCGACAGGGGGCCAAATTCACCGGACGCGGGCCTCGTCGGTGGGTAGCTCGGCATAGTACCCAACTGCACCGTCGTTGATTAGTTAGCGCGCTTCAAGCACCCTTGAGGGTATAGGCGGGCTTCCAGAGCGACCACATCATTCGCCAATCGGCTCGCCAGCGTGATTGGGGAGCCACACCATGACCACGTCGTGGTTGACATCGCCGGATTGGCTGGCACGGCCCGTCACCTTAGGATGGGAGTCGCGGGGCGGTTCGTGCGTTCGTCCGCCGATGGCTAGACCACCGTGGACACCCTGAGCATCCTCTGGCGGATAGCTCGCTGCCTCGTTGGCCAGCGCCCTCGCACTAGCATCGACCCCAAGCACGCCGATTGAAGGACTTCGCTAGTTGTCAGAGCCACCCTGGCTGAGTAGGAATTGCCTCCAGTCGAGGTATCCGGGATAGACGCCAACCGCCGCGAAAATGGATGCCATAACCTGCTTCGCTCGCTCGGGATGCTCGACCACGTCGAGCTCCGCGCAGAGAAGTTGAGTTGACGAAAGCAGGCAGTGTTCTCGGCTAACCGCGTACTTCAGCATTTGGTTCGGAAACACGGGCGCTTCTCGCTGCGGTAGCGGCGTGTCCTTGAACCCGTTCACGATCAAGAGCCCTTTTGGCCGCTTTCCCTCCTTCGCGAACTGTTCAGACACCCATTTCTCGAGCTGGGCTGAGTCAGCTTCCTTGGCGCTCTTGGCGACCCCCTTTACCTCCACGACCGCCGTCCGTCGGCCCCACCTGAGCACGAATTCGGTCCTCCCAGGGTCCCCATCTTCTGTGCGACAGCCGAGCCCCTCGAAGGCCTTCCTCACCAACTTCTCCAGCGGCTTGCCCGTCTCGGTCACCAGCGCCTTCACCGCCTCGATCTCGGCCAGCCTAGCGGCGGCGATGTCTCGACGGTCCGCCGCGTCCTGCACCTGTTGTTCGAGATCTAGCACTGCGGCCCGGGCGGCGTCCTCGCCACCGACCCGCAGCTCATGCGCCCACGCTGGCAATGCGGTAGGAGATTCACCAAGTCCTCCTATCAGCTCCTCCAGGGCGTCGCAGAACTCGACGTCGACCCTGCCCCGCTCGCTCGCTGTCTGAGAAGCGTATCCGAGCACTGGCAGCAAGAGGACGTTGCCGCCGTGAGCACCCACGTAAGCGCCAACGGCCTTCTTGGTCTCTGACACGACGAACAAAGGTGTTCCAGGCGTCTTCGTGAAATACGCCCGATAGAGTAGGTTCGGGCGCATGCGCCTCCAGAACGCTGCGAACGGCTCCCCTGCGACGAGGTCGACTTGATGGCCCGCGGCCTTCTGTGTCGCGAAGTTGACAGGGCTGACGGATGCCAGCAGGTCCAGCCTCGAGTACATATGAATCGTTTGGCGGTTTCGCCCCGTGCCTGAGTACTCCGTGTCTGTCTCCACCATGCATGCGCAAGGTGCGGGAGTGATGATTACAAGGGTCCTCCCCAGCCCCAGGAAGTCGACGAATTCCGCCTTCCGCCGAGCGAGATCGGCAGCCAGCACCTGGGCGCGCCCCTCGCGAAAGGCGGGGAGACCTTGGTACTCCTCCGGGTAGCCGGAGTACCCCTCGAGCGTCCTTTCCGGGTCCCAGATCACGCTGGCGAAGTCAAGCGCGGACACACTCGATCGGAAGGCGGCGTTCTCCACCTTCGGACTGCGAAACTCATAGCCGAGCGACAAGAACCGCACGTACGCCCTCCGTCGATGAGAATACTCATTGACGCAGCCGGTGTTTCGGTGGCTAGCCGGACGATGCGCGGTTAGTGCGCACGCTACCCCGGGCCGCGCAGAATAGGGCGGTCCCGGTGGGTCGCCGTCGCGCGAGCTGAAGCTGCGGAGCAGGGTGCCTAATGCCGATCGGCACCAGATCCTGGCGCTGGTTCGAGCCGAGGTTGCGGTCCGGATCGACGGGAACGAAGGCAGGGCTCGGCGCCCTTCTCGTTTGCGCCGGGTTCGGCTACGTCCTCTTCGGCCCGTTCGTGTTCGATGCGAGCTACTGGGTGCTCGGGCGGATTGCCAGAGGCGGACCAGATCGCCGGCTGCGCGTCGGAGCATCCATCGCTCTTGTGGTTGTCTATCTCGCGGTCCTGAGCGCTTCCGGCGTCACGGCACCAGGTTCGTCTGCCGCGGGAAGTCCATCGACCCCTCTGTTGGCAGCGAGCGCGAAGGGTCCATCCGCGAGCCCAACCGCCGCCACATCGCCGAGCCCGACCGTTGCGCCGTCGCCCAGCGCAAGCGCTCCCTCCGTCACTGCTTCTCCATCCCCGGTCGCGTCGAGTGTGGATGTCGGCGACCAGTCCGCGGCGAGTGCGGGAGCCTCGTTTGTCCCCACCGCCACGGGCGTCGTGCCCCCTTCGAGCGGTGGCTCATCAGCTGACCGTCTACCGGGTGAACCCAATCCAAGCCTGACTCCGGGTGCGCTCAATCCTGCGGTCACCCAGGCCACCATCGACTCGACCATCTGCGTTTCGGGCTGGACCGGGACGATCAGGCCTTCCGAGTCCTTCACCAATGCCCTCAAGGTCAAGCAGATCGGCCAATACGGCTACACGGATACAAGGACCTCGTCCTACGAGGAGGATCACCTGATCTCGCTCGAACTCGGTGGCGCTCCGGCTGATGCGCGCAACCTGTGGCCCGAGCCGTACACGGACTCGCTTCCCGACGGACGACCGACGGGGGCCTACACCAAGGATGCTTTCGAGACCAAGCTCAAGGACGAGATCTGCGCGGGCACGATCACGCTCGCTCAGGCGCAGGGCGATATCGGGGATCACTGGGTCCATGCCTACTACGGCATCCCGCTTGGTGCTTCGCCCACGAACCCGGCCCCGACGGAGGCCCCAACGGCGCAGGTCACCTCGGCCCCGGCACCGCCTGTAGTCACCCCGCCGCCGGTCGCGTTTGGGGTTACGTTCGTGTCTTTGCCCGACCCGGCGCCCCTGGGTGGCGTCGCTTCTCTGTCGGCGAAGACCTCGCCCGGAGCGACCTGCGCCATCGTCGTGATCTGGCCTTCTGGGAACAAGTCAGGTGCGGGCGGCCTCAAGACAACTCCCACCGCGGGAGCCGACGGGATCGTGTCGTGGAGCTGGAACGTCGCCTCGACCACGAAGCCAGGCACGGCCAAGGCGACCGTGACGTGCACGCTAAGTGGGGCGTCGGCTAAGGGCACTGCGCAATTCCCCGTTGGCTAGCTCCGCGCGGCCTCTTCGCGGGTCGCCGTGGTGCGCTTGAGTGGCCTGGGCGCACTCGCATACACGACGCACGCATCGTGTCGAGACCTTCTGGCCGAGCATGCTGTGGTGCCAGTCGGTACGCTACGGCCATGTGGATTAAGAGGGGCACGGTTCGGGCCTACTTAGAAGGTCTGCGAGATACGGCGGCCATGCCCGGCGCGACCGAGCATACCTATCGCGAACCGCTGGTCCGCTTCCTCCGAGCGGCGGCGGATGACCTCGCCCTGGGCCAGGTGCAGGTACACGGTGAGCTCCGGCTGGCCGATGTCGGGCAGCCGGACCTCCAGGTCGTCAACTCTGACGGGGCGGCCATCGGCTACGGGGAAACGAAGGTCCCAGGGACGGCGACCGACTTCGAGCGGGTCCTAGAAAGCGAGCAGGTAGCCCGCTACCGCTCGAGCATCGACAACCTGCTCGTAACGGACTTCCTGCGCTTCACGCTATTCCGCCCCGAAGTAGGCCGGCTGCAAGCGACGCTCGTCGAAACGCCCGGTCACTTGGTGGCAGGCAAGCACGCAGTCTCACAACCGACCTTGACGGTTCTAAGCGATGTACTGGCTACGTTCTTCTCAGCCAGTGCTCCCGCCGCCACCAGCGCCGAGCAGCTTGCCGACGGGCTCGCCCGCCGCGCCACCCTCCTCCGAGACGCAATTCGGACCCTCCTGAACCCAGTTCGGAAGGATGACCCCGCTCGAGAGGAGGGCGAAGCTCTCCGGCGGCTCTGGGAGTTCTATCGACAAAGCCTCATGTCCGATATGGAAGCCGACGATTTCGCCGACACATATGCTCAGACGCTTACGTACGCGCTCTTCTTGGCCCGCCTCGAATCGGGACCGATACGTGACCTCGAGAGTGCCTGGCGGGCGATCCCTCCCGACGTTCCAATCCTTCGGTCCGCGGTCGAGCCTCTCCGCGCTGCCGGTCGGCTGCCGCAAGCAATCGGCGTGTGGCTGGCCGACTCGCTGCACCTCCTGGCCGGGACCTCAGACGCGATCATTCACAGCATCGGCCATCCGAGCGCCGGCAAGCCAGACCCAATTCTGTACTTCTACGAGCATTTCCTAGCCGCCTACGATCGAGCTGAGCGGATCCAGAAGGGCGTCTACTACACGCCCCGGCCGCTTGTCGACTACCTCGTCCATGCCGTCAATGACACCCTCAAGGACGCGTTCGGCAAGGAACTCGGTCTCGCCGACAAAGACGTTCGGTTGCTCGACCCGGCGCTTGGTACGGGTACGTTCCTGTTGGCGGCCGCCCAGACGGCCGTGGACGAGGTGGCCACGGTTCTGGGCTCAGGGGCCGTACGGACCGTGCTGGAGGACCAGGTGCTCCCGCACTTCTTCGGCTTCGAGCTGCTCCCGGCCCCGTACACCATCTCGCACGTGAAGCTCGCCCTCTTCGCCCGGGACCATGACGTCAGGTTCAAGAATGGGCGCGCCCAGGTCTACCTGACGAACACCCTGGGAAACCCGGTCGCCCGGACCGACGACGGAGGCCTCCTGGCGTTCTTTGTACCCGGTCTAATCGAAGAGGCCGCGGCAGCCGAGCGCGTCAAGGCCGAGGAGAAGATCCTCGTGGTGCTGGGCAATCCTCCCTGGTCGGCGACGAGTCACAACAACCAGAAGGAGATCGAGGGGCTCTTTGCCGCGTGGAAGACGATCGATGGTAGGCCAACCAGCCCAAACATACCGGACGCCGTAATCGCCCTCAACGACGACTACCTCAAGTTCCTCCGCTGGGCGGTGTGGAAGGTGGTCGAGCAGCCAGGCGGCGCTCGTCATGGGATCGTCGCCTTCGTTACCAACCAGGGTTTCATCAACGGCCGGATCCACAGGGGCGTTCGTAAGGCGCTGCTCGATGCGTTCGACGACATCTGGATCTTCAATGTCCACGGCAATCGACGGCTTGCGGTGAAGAGCGTCGCGGACGAGAACGTCTTTCCGCCGGTCAAGCAGGGCGTCGCTATGACCGTCTTCGTTCGGCGGGGTGCCGATCACGCCGGCCCGGCCACGGTTAACTACCGGGAGATGCGTGGGACGCGTGAAGAGAAGTACCGCTCCGCTGAGCAGTTGAGGCTAAACAGCAGCGGGTGGATCAAGGTCGCGCCGGACGCACCTTACTGGTCGTTTGCCCCCAACGACTCCGATCGCCGCTATGACGACTGGCCTTGTGTGCCGGACATCTTCCCAACCTCGAGTTCGGGCATCCAGTCGTCACACGATGACCTCGTGTCCGACATTGGCCCAAAGCCCATCGCCGAACGGATGCACCTTATCGAAGACCCGGGCATCCCAGACGAGCTGCTGCAGGAGCGGTTCAACATCGCCGCGAACCCGCGTTGGGTGTGGTCTACCCATCGAGCAGCATTCAGTGGATATGACGCAAGCAAGACGATTCCCTGGCTATACCGGCTCTTTGACCGACGCTACATCTATTGGGACCCGGTTTTCGTTGAGTGGCCCAGGCTCAAGCTGATGCGTCACCTGCTGCCGCGGCCACTTGGTTATGGCGGGGAGCGGCGCCTGGCGCTGGTAGTTCAGCGCGTTCGGAAGAAGCCCGTCGACGCTATCGTTACGGTAAGCCGCGGGATCGCATGCAGCGACACGCTGACTAACTGGGCCCACGTGTACCCTCTCCACCTTGCCGATGCCGCGGATGACGACCACCTTCTACCCGCCAGCGGCGAATGGGCCGAGAACCTTAAAAGGGAGTTGGGTGACAGCCTGAAGGCCGCCTACGGCCGCCGCCCTAGCGTTGAGCAAGTGGCGTGGTACGTGTTCGGGACGCTGTCCGCGCCCGCCTACCGCGAGAGCTTTGCTGCCGACCTGGCCATTGACCACCCCCGGGTCCCGTTTCCCGCAAAGGCCGGACCCTTCGAGTGCATGACCGAGCTCGGGCGCCAGCTCGGAGCCGCGCATCTCCTCGAAGCGCCGATCCTGCCGGACATCCGGTTCATCGGCGAAGGGAGCGGTGTCGTCGAGCAGATCCGACACGACCCTGACAACGGATCGGTGAGCATCAACGTTTCGCAGCGGTTCACGGGCGTGCCTTCCGAAGCGTGGAGATGGGGACTGGGCTTCCGCCCCCTCGAGCATTTCCTGACAGACCGAAAGGGCCGACGCCTGGACGGTGACCAGATTGCGATGTTCCAGGGAGCGATCACAGCTGTGCGAGAGTCGATCGTCCTGGCTCCGAGGCTGGACGCCGCCCTCTCCGACGTGCTGGCCGAGACGCTCGAGCTCAGGCTGGGGCCATCCCCGATGGGGACGGTTGAGGATGGCTGATCGACGGAAACGGGTCCATCCCAGGGGCGTACAGCGGACGACGAGATCGGCGGACTTCTGGATGAGCTGGGCATTTCGGGCGATGGCTCGCCTGAATCGGAGGGGCGTGGCCAGCCGGTGGCACCGCAGACGCTATGAGCAGTTCGTGTCGATCGGTCATGCCGAGGCGGCGACACTGTCCCCCGCGAGGTCATCGGCGATTGGTGTCTGTCACCTGTGTTGGGTGCGCAGCCACCAGACCCCCACGACGACTATCACGATGACGATCAGGACGGCGAGGCTGACGTAGTTCGACACGCCAAAGAACATGTTGTGCGGCATTGACACTTCTCCTGCAATCGCCGGGCTCGACGCCCGCCGAGATGACGGCCTGTAGGCACTCTACGTCATCGGACGTGCGCTCGGCAGGCTCGGCTTTCGACACTGACCGGCGATCGTAGCTGGCCATAGCGAACGGCGTGTAGCCAACACGACTGTGGACTTAGAACGTTTCAGATGAAAGCTGATGGGCGCTCGCTGCCGTGGACATTCGGTGCGAGAGACCGCCTCCGCGGCCTGGCCCTCAAGGCGGCGCAAGTATGTGGTCGTCGCCGCGAGCGGTGAGTGATCCGCTCACGACCCAGGCGGCTCATCGTCGCTACCTCAGGTCCGTCTGCGGGGTGGTCGACAGAACGATGCCGGGCCGCGGAGCCTGAGCGAAGTTGAAGTCGGCCGTCAGGTTGCCGAGCTGGGTCGCGTTCTCGCGGACATCAGGGCGCGAGTCGGGCCGGCCGTCGGTCGCAGGATCGATGCGCTGCCCGCCCAGGAAGTCGTCCTCGATGAACTTGAGGTAGGCGTCGAAGCTCAAGGTCTGGTGATCGACGTAGCCCTCGCGGGCGTACGGGCTGATCACGATCCCAGGGACGCGCAGGCCGTAGCCGCTGCCGTCGACCGTCGGCGGGGCAACGTGGTCGTAGAAACCACCCCAGTCGTCCCAGGCCAGGAAGATCGCGGTGCTCGACCAGTCGGGACCCGCCATGACCGCGTCGATCAGGCTGGTCACGTAGGACTGCCCGTCGGACACGAGGGCCGGCGGGTGCTCGCTGACCTTGCCGTTGGGTACGACCCAGCTGACCGCCGGAAGGGTGCCGTCCTGGGCGGCCGTCAGGAAGTGGTCGACGGTCTGGACATTCCCGGTCTGGCCATCGGCCTTCACGTCGCTGAAGCCCGGCAGGGGGTTCGCGAAGCTGGACACGTTCTCGTTCTGCTTGCCCTGGGTGCAGACCATCGCGTCGTCGGCGCAGTCGGGCTGGGTCCCGTTGGAGAGGTAATAGGCCCAGCTGACGTTGTTCTTGTACAGGAGATAGGTCAGGTCGGTCCAGGCGTACGGGTCGGGGTTCGCCGCCGTCGGCTGGGCTGGGTTCTGAAGCGCCGTCGTGCAGCTCATGGGGTTGGCGGGGTTGCTGCACCTGGCCGACCAGCCCGAGACCATGAACAGGTGGGATGGCAGGGTCCATGACGCGTTCGGCTCGAACATGTGGTCCTGCAGGACGTAGTCGCCGGCCCAGGTCCAGTAGTTGGGGATCTCGCGCCCGTCCATGTAGCCCATCACGTCGGGTGTGCCGCTCCCGGCACAGCTCGGGTTGAAGGTCCCGGCGCAGCCCTTCCTGGCGTGCTCGGCCTGGCCGATGAAGCCGTTCATCTCGCCGCCCGCGATGTCGGCCGTGGCGTTGACCTGGCCGTGCGGCCCGCCCGAGTCGGAGTTCGAGGTCATGTGGAACGGCGCATCACAGCCACCGCGGGCCGGGTCCGCGACGCAGACGCTGGGCTGCCCGTTGGCCATCGGGATACCGTCGGCCCCCGGATAGGTGCCGAAGTATGTGTCGAAGGATCGGTTCTCCTGCATGATCACGATCACGTGCTGAATGACGTGGATCGTGCCGGCGGCGGCGGGCGCTCCTGGCGGTGGCGAGGTGGGAGCCCCCGCCCTCGGGTTCGGCACGGTCGTGGATGTCGACGAGCTGCACGCGGCGACCAGCAGGGCGATACCTAGGGCGAGGCAGCGCAGGCTACCGCTATCTCGGAGCATGTCAGTGGTCACCACCTCTGCGCTGATTGAGCCACTGGCCTTCTGGCCGACGGTCCGATGGAATGTCAAGCCGCACTATAGCGAGGGCGGCCCTCTCGCCGGCTGCTACGAGCAACTCTCGCTAGACCCGGTGGCCTGCGCCACGTCGCGCTATGGCCGATCCTGCTGGCCCTCGAGTCGGCGCAGATGACCCGTCCTAGCCGCG
This sequence comes from Candidatus Limnocylindrales bacterium, assembly GCA_049514315.1. Classification (GTDB taxonomy): domain Bacteria; phylum Chloroflexota; class Limnocylindria; order Limnocylindrales; family CSP1-4; genus Fen-1039. Next base: position 10,321 of record JBEKVD010000046.1, read on the forward strand.
AGGCTGGAGTGGTTCAGGAAGGCGCTCACATCCTCGATCAGCTCTCCCGCATCTCGCCGGAGCTTTGCCCGGTATGCCGAAGTACGTGAAGGCCGGTTGGTGCCAGCATGTCCGCACGCAGGTAGCGACTGCCAGATCGATTCCTGGGGAACCATCGTCACCGTCTCCTTGGCAACGTTGGGCGAGAGTGGTGCAGATCGCCTCGTAAGCAGGGTGTGGAGTTCCCGCCGACCTCGCTAGCAACCTTGCCCCGACAGGAGCAAGAGGCTGGCTCGCCCTTGGCGCTGAGGTCGCCGACCTTCAGACCGATGACCTCTGCACGTCGTCTACCGGTCAGGACGGACGGAGGGTCGACAGAGCGTGCGGCGAGTCCAGGCGGCAAAATGAGGCCGGACTGAGATGAAATCCAATCCGTGCCCTAAGCCGGTCGATGAGCCCGCCCCACCTGCTCAGATTCGCCTCCTGCTCGGGGCGCTCGTCGGCCTTGCCCTGGTGCTCCGTGTGGCCTTCCTTGGCGACCGGGAGGTGTTCCGAGACGAGGCCGCATCCTGGATCACGGCGTCGTACTCCTTCGCCGACCTGATCGCCCGTGTCGCCCACGAGGCTTATCCGCCGCTCTATCCGGAGCTCCTGAGACTGTGGATGACGGTCTTCGGCGATGGGCTCGCCTCACTTCGTTTCATGTCGGTCCTGGCTGGTCTCGTCGTCGTCGTCGTTGGCTGGCGTTGGGCTCACGAGGCATGTGGCTGGAAGGTCGGTCTGATTGCTCTCGCCCTCCTGGCCCTGTCGCCGTTAGCGATCGGAGAGTCGAAGAACGTGCGGATGTACGCGCTCGAGACCGCCTTCGCGGTGACGTCGTGGTGGCTCGCCTGGCGCCTGGTAGCCGGTCTCGGTCGAGGTCGCTCGGCAATCATCGAGGCTCTCGGACTGGGCCTCGCCGTGTCCGGGGAGTTGTGGACGACCGCGTACGGAATACCCACCGCCGGCCTCCAGCTGGTCGCGGTCACGATTGCCTCGAGGTCGGGGGGGTCCGGTCGCAGCAACCTCGCGTTGGTCGCCATCGCTGCCGGCGTCGTCTCGTTCCTGCCGTGGGTGCCCAACGTTCTTAGCGCCGCGACGGAGTCGGCCGGCTTCTGGACGCCTCGTCCCGACATTGGCGCCCCGCTCGACACCTACTCGCGGTGGATCACGGACGGCTTCGGAACGCTGACCATGGTCGTGGGGCGCGTGGCCGTAGCCGGCGCGATCGCTGGGCTGTTGGTTGCCGGATCCGCGACCGTCGGACCGCCGGCATCGGGCGATCGGCACTACCGCCTCTTCGCGCTCCTGTCGCTGGCGGTCGTCCCGGTCGTCTGGCTGGGGTCTCAGGTCTACCCGGCCTACGACACTCGATACTTCGGCGTCGTTCTGCCCGCCCTCGCCGGCGGCATTGGTGTGGTCGTGGTGCGCGCCTCGGGTGCCATGGCAGCCCGAATCCGCGATACCTGGCTGGCGCTTTCCTTGGCCCTCTTGCTCGTGGTGGCCCTTGCTACCGTCTCGGCCTGGAGGACGGGGAATGATGTCGCTCCGGCGACCGACGTCGCCACGGCTCTTGCCGGCGAGATGCGCCCCGGCGACGTTGTAATCGCGGTCGATGCGCGTTCCTACTTCGCCTTGGCGTACTTGGCCGAGCGCAGCAGTAACCCCATTCGGCTCCCTGGACCGGTGCTTTGTTGGAACAGCGGAACCGAGCCCGACTACTTCGGCACCGCTCTTGTGCCCGCCTCCGCCGTGGTCTACGCCTCGTCGGGCCTACGGGCTCAACTCCCCGAACTGAGCCCCAGCGGTCGGATATGGCTCGTGAAGCTTGCCGATGTCATGGCCGCCGACGTCGGGTTCGCTCCTCTGCAAGACGGCTCGGTGCGCCAGCTGTCCGAGCTCATGCTCCATCCGGACGCGAAGCCGGGACAGATCAGGGAGCTGGTCCTCTCACCCTAGATGGGCTCGCAAACCACACCTACGATGTCTGCTGGGCATAGGGTTATGTCGGCGATGTAGAGGGGTGGCCCAGACGAGCAGACTTCCTCGTGGGCATCCCCTTGTTAGTCGGTCGAATCCATGGGGCCGGGGACGGATGCCGGCCACGTCGACTGGCCGCGGTAGCTCATCGAGTGCCTCCGCTACGCCGACTCGAGCCAACGGCCCAGCCCTCAAGGAGCGTGGTCCCGCCAGGTCTGTCGCGACCGTCTCTTTGTCTGCTCGGACTCCCAGTCCGAGGCGCGGATCTTCTGGTCGATGTCGATCCGATCCAGGCGAATGTGCGCCCCACAGGTGGGACACCCGAACGTCGGGCTGCCTCGCAGGTGGGAAACCCTTCGAGTAACCCTGTGGCCATTGGGACAGGTAAGCTCGAACTCCTGATCGTCCGGCCGTCCCACGGCTTTGCCTCCACCAACTCGAAGCTGCGGTCGCATGCTACGCCTCCCCCGCGCAGGTTGGGCCATGGACCTTACCGCGATTGGCCGTTGGAGAATCTGCGATGCAGTTGCCTCGTCGCAGCCCTCGAGCGGATCAGGGCAGCGGATCGTCTCCGGCCGCCTCGCGCAGCCACATCTCGAGGTTCACAACTCGCCACAGCATGCTGCTGTGGATCCGGCCCTCTTCGAACGCACCTATCGCCTCGAGCATGGCCCCGGGTGCCAGCAGTTCGGCGGCCTGCGCCCGCGACGCCGCGGCGAGGCGTCGCCAGCGCGTTGCGGACTCGCGCAGCCAGCGCCCCTGGGGCGGCTGGAAGGCGACCTTGTCGCGACGCTCCAGGACGGCCTCCGGGACGATACCGCGCATGGCCTCCCGCAGCACGATCTTTCGCTCGTGCCGACCGGCGATCTTGAGCCTGTCCGGCAGCAGCAGGCTCGCCTCGGCGAGGCGGTGGTCAAGGAACGGAACCCGCGCTTCGATGCCGAAGGCCATGCTGTTGCGATCCTCGTAACGCAACAGGTCCGGCAGGTTGTCGGAGGCAACATCCAGCCACAGCTTCCTGGCCAGCAGGGTGCCCGGTTCGGAGGCGGGCAGGTCCATCGCGACGCTCGCCGTTCTCGCGGCCCCGCCGATCCAATGGGCCGGCATGCGGCGCCGGTCGAGCCGATCTGGTATGCGCCGAGCCCCGATGAGTGTGTAGCCGAGCGACGCCCTGAAGGGGCCCTTCTCGGATGCCATGACGCGTCCGGCCGCCAGGGCGGTCCTCGGGTTTCTGAGGGCACCGGCCAGGCGCATGGCAGGGTAGCGCAGGTAGCCGCCCAGCAACTCATCGGCGCCCTGGCCGTCGAGCAGCACCTTGACCCCGGCCTCGTGCGCGATCTTCATGACGTGGTACTGGGCCACGATGCTGGTCGAGCCGAACGGTTCGTCCTGGGCATGCAGGATGCCCGGCAGCGACTCGATGAACCCGTTTGTGTCCGGCGTGGTCGTGTGCAGCTCCACGCCCGTTGCGGCCACGACCGCGTCGACGTAGGGGCGTTCGTCGATCCGGGGTTCGCGGAACTCGGCGAAGAAGGCCAGGTGCGGTGTCGCTTCACGCTCCCGATGACCGTGGCCCGGGGTGGCCAGGCGCCTCGACTTCAGGCCGGCCGTGATGCCGACGATCGAGGAGCTGTCCAGGCCGCCGGAGAGGCACGAACCGATGGTCGCGTCCGAGCGCAGCTGAAGCGCCACGGCGTCGATCAGCAGTGACCTGAACTCGCGATCCGCTCGTCATCATCGGGCTGCCGGCGAAACGAAGTGTCGTCCGACAGCGCGGGAGCCGGCCAGTAGCCGTCCCAGCGACGCCCCGACGGCGAGACAAGGAGAGATTGGGCGGCCGGAAAGGACTCGACCTGCGCGAAGAATGTTCGCCGCCCCTTCGGCAGCCAGCCGTGCGAGAGGTATCCCCGCACCGCTCCAGGGTCCGGGTCGTCGGAGACCCATGGCAGAGAGCGCAAGGCCTTGATCTCGGAAGCGAAAGCGAGCAAGCCGTTGGCTTCGGTTAGGAAGAGTGGCTTCACGCCGAAGCGGTCACGCGACAGGTAGAGGCTTCGCTCCCGGGCGTCCCAGACCGCGAAGGCCCAGATGCCGTTCAGGCGGGAGACACAGGCCGGCCCCCAGGCCGTGTAGGCCGCGAGCAGGACCTCCGTGTCGGACGAGGTGGAGAACGTGTGGCCCAGTACGGCCAGCTCGTCTGCGAGTTCGAGGAAGTTGTAGATCTCGCCGTTGAAGACGATCGTGTAACGGCCGTCCGGCGAGGTCATGGGCTGATGACCGGCCGGCGTGGGATCGATGATGCTCAGCCGCCGCGTCCCCAGGACAGCTGGCCCCAGGGCCAGGCGCCCCTCGTCATCTGGGCCACGGTGAACCAGCCGCTCGAGCATCCGATCCACAAGAGCGGCATCCGGCGTGTTTCCGGCTAGGGCGACAAGACCAGCGATGCCACACACAGCCGAGCGGAAGTGTACCGGCTAAGACGGCGCACTTTTGGACAGCTCCGTAGTGCTGCCGATCGGCCTCTGCCGCCGGCAGTCAGTCACGGCGCCGGGTCTGGGGACGTGGTTGCGCATGGCACCTGGGGTGAAGCCCAGCTTGGCGGCACGTGCTCCTGTCAAGATCGCGCTCCAACTGCTTTCGTGTTAGCCAGCGGGTCACGATGCCGCCATCGTGTTGGGGCGATTCGGGCCCGACGTGTGCGTCATCGCTCCCATCGACCGACGCGCTGCCTCTGGCCCGGAGATGGCGTGAGCGGCTACCGTTTCTCTTGGTTCACGCCAAATACACAGACATATCTGCCCCAATTGGCTAGACTATCTCGCTATGAGCGAACCGCGATCCAGCCGGTCAGGTAATCTGCGCGTCGGCCAGGCCGCCGAGATGCTCGGGGTGTCGATCGAAACCCTGCGCCGATGGGACACGGACGGCACCATCCGGATGGAGCGCTCGGCCGGCGGCCAGCGGGTCGTCGCCATCTCGGAGGTGTCCCGGCTCCTCGATGAGCGGCGGCGCTCGAGGCCGGATCGCCCGATCGTCGCGCAGTCGGCACGCAACCGGTTTCCGGGCGTCGTCACCCGCGTCGAGCGCGACGGAGTCGCAGCCGTCGTCGAAGTCATGGCCGGTCCGCACCGGCTGGTGAGCCTGTTGACGGCGGAGGCCGTCATCGAGCTCGGGCTGAAGGTCGGCGACGAGGTCGTGTGCATCGTGAAGGCCACCAACGTCATGGTCGAGATCCCGTCTGGGAGGGAGCCGCGCCAGTGAGAACCCGTTTCGCCGCGTCGATCGCCGTCCTGGCCCTCGTCCTCGCCGGCTGTTCGAGCAGTGCAACGCCAGTGCCGAGCGTACCGGCGTCAACGACCGCGCCAGCCAGCAAGGCCCCGGCCACCGCCGCCTCCGCGACCGCAGCGCCGGCGAACCTGACGATCTACGGCGCGTCTTCGCTCACCGCCGTCCTGGCCAAGGTGAAGACGACATACGAGGCGGCCAACCCGGGTACGACCCTTACCATCTCGACGGACTCGTCTACGGCACTCGAGACCAAGATCGAGCAGGGCGCCCCGGCCGACGTCTTCCTCTCGGCCGATACCGCGAACCCGCAGAAGCTGGTGGACGATGGCTACGGCGTCGGTCCCGTGACGAAGTTCGCGGGCAACCTGCTCACCATCATCGTCCCGCTCGGCAATCCCGCCGGAATCGAGACTCCGGCCGACCTAGCCAAGAGCGGGGTCAAGATCGTGACCTGCGGCCCCACGGTGCCGATCGCCAAGTACGCCGCCCAGCTCGTGGCGAACCTGGCCACGCAGCCCGGCTACCCGGCCGACTTCGTCGCCAAGTACAACGCCAACGTCGTCTCTCAACAGGACAACGTCTCCGCGGTCGTATCCCAGATCGCCCTCGGCGACGGCGATGCCGGCATCGTCTATGCGACCGACGCCAAAACATCCACCCAGGTCACCACGGTCGCGATCCCGGCCGCGGCGAACGTCCCCGCCACGTATGGCGGCGTGGTGGTCAAGGCGTCGACCAACCTGGCCGCGGCCCAGGCGTTCCTGACCTGGCTCGCCGGTCCGGACGGCCAGGCGGTCCTCGCCTCGTTCGGGTTCCTTCCGGCCCCCTGACCTAGTAATCCATGGACCGAATGGGCCGCACCGCACCCGTATGGGTGCGTCCTGCGGCCCACGGCCCGTGGTTGCGCAGCGGCTGGGGCAATCGGGGGGTCTTCGCCCTCGCCGGCCTGGCCGCTCTGTTCCTGGGCCTGCCCGTCGCCGTCCTCGTGGCGCGCTCGATAGTCGATGGGTCGCTCGCAAACGCCCTGACCGCGCAGGTGGTCCTGGAAGCCCTGGACCTGAGCCTCGCCACGACCGCCGTCAGCCTGGTCGTTACGGTCGTCTTCGGACTGCCGCTCGCCTATGTGATGGCGAGGCGGCACTTCCGCGGTTCCTGGCTGGTCGAGGCCCTCGTCGATCTCCCGTTGGTCCTGCCGCCGTCGGTCGCCGGCCTTGCCTTGCTGCTCGTCCTGGGACGGCGCGGATTCCTGGGTGGACCGCTCGATGCGCTAGGGATCGAGATTCCGTTCACCACCTTCGCCGTCATCTTGGCCCAGACCTTCGTCTCGGCACCTTTCTTCGTCCGTTCGGCACGGACCGGGATAGCTAGCGTCGAGCACGATCTCGAGGATGCCGCGCGAGTCGATGGTGCCTCCGAGATCGATGTCTTTCGCCACATCACGATCCCTCTCGCTGCCAGCCCCCTGGCGGCAGGACTCGTTATGTGCTGGGCCCGCGCCCTGGGCGAGTTCGGGGCCACCATCATGTTCGCAGGCAACATCGAAGGGCGGACGCAGACGCTCCCGCTCCTGGTGTACGGCGAGTTCGAGGGCGGCGACCTCGATGCCTCGATTGCCGCCGCGGCAATCCTCGTGCTCGCGGCGTTCGGCGTCCTGGTCGCGGTTCGCCTGCTTCATTGGGGCCGCGCGCTCGACATCCGAAGTCTTGGCTGACGGCTCACGTTAGCCCGCGCCAGCGAATAGCCCGGACACGCCACCTACACTTGGCTCCGGCTTCCCGCCGGGAGTCGACAAGACCGGTCCGGCAGCGGCTGTCGTAGAGGAGTACACCGATGAAGATAAGCGCTCGAAACCAGCTCCCCGGCGCGGTGAAGACCGTGACCGGAGGAGAACTGATGGCCGAGGTAGTCGTCCAGGTGGCCGGTGGCCACGAGCTCGTAGCGGTCATCACCGCGGAGTCGGCTCGCCAGCTCGGCCTGGCACAAGGGAGGCCGGTCGTCGTCGTGATCAAGTCGACCGAGGTGATGATCGGGGTCGATGACTGAACCTCTCGAGGCTGTGACGTACCGCCCGATCGGAATCGTCCATACGCCTTTCAGCGATGTCGAGGGCATGCCGATCCAGCCCACTGCCGCACTCGGCGTCCGGGGCTCGATCGTCCTGGAAGACGAGTTCGCGGCCGGCCTGCTCGATCTCGACGGATTCAGCCACCTGATTCTGCTCTACCACCTCCATACGATCCGCCAGATGCGGCTGATCGTCACCCCGTTTCTCGACGACTCTCCCCACGGCGTGTTCGCCACCCGGTCACCGGCGCGGCCAAACCCAATCGGGATCTCCACGGTTCGTCTGGTCGGGATCGATGGCTGCTCGGTCGAGATTGAAGACGTGGACATGCTCGACGGGACACCGCTCCTCGACATCAAGCCGTATGTCCCGGCATTCGACGACCGGCAGGCTGCGCGCGTCGGGTGGCTCTCGGGACGGCTCGATCAACTCACCGAGGTTCGGGCGGACCCACGTTTCAGCCGGCGCTGACTCGCATCACCGTGGCACTGCATGCACGCGGAGGTTGAGGTCGAGCACCCTCCAATCTTCGATGTCAGTAACCACATCGGCTTTTGAACCTTCGTCAGCGCACGACGGAGTCATCGTGTGGGCTAACGCTTCCTTCCCGGCGCCTCGATCTTGAACGGATACCGCGGCTAGCTGAAGCCAGGTCCGCGCAGGCGCCGCTCAGGCTCCTAGGGGGCGTCGCGCCGCCCGGGTCGCCCGCGCGTCAGCCACTCGGGCACCGCTGGGCCGTGCTGGCCTGATGCGGCCGCTCCAGCGCCTCGGACGTTCCGCGCGAAAGCAAGGCCGACCGATTCGGGACGACCGGCTAGCAATCATGCGGCGGAGTGGCTGCTGCCAGGAATCGCGGGAACGTTCGTTCCGTTTGTAGCAGGGTGAGCCAGTCGTGGTGGCGGCATCGGACGACTACATCTTGTGGTTGCCGGCCTCCATCCACCAACCTGTAGTAGGAGGCTGTGGAAGAACCAGCCGGTGTGGTGGACAAGTCCAGACTTAAGGGCTGTTGACGACGGCGGTCTCGCAGCTAGAAACTGCTCTCCCTTCGGGCGCGTCCCCGCCCCCCATCACGACCGTAGCTCTCCGTATTGAGAGCGTCAGAGAAGGTCCATCTGTGGTCACGCGCACGCGGTCTCGGGCAGCTGACGTCCAAGCACCGCTGCGACTTCAGCACCCCGCCGAACAGCCGGTGGAGGCTCGCGCCCAGACTCAGCACAAGCTCGAGCTGGCGGATCGGTACTTCAAGTCATGGTGCTCCATTCTGGCTCACGCCCACGGATATGACTTCTGTGTCTCAGAGATGTACGTCGTCGATGCGCTCGCCGGTCGTGGCATGCATCAGAGCGAGACCGACCCAGACGGGCAGGTTCCCGGGACGCCTCTGCTGGCGGCGCGCGCGGCGCGGCATGCCCAACAACAGCATCCTGGCGCTCGGGTTCACGTTCGCGCCATTGAGCTGGACAGGGTACGGGCTCGAGAGCTCGACCTGAGGCTCCGTCGGTACGCCGGGCTGCCACCGGCAGGTGTCGATGTTCTGGTCCTGTATGGCTCGTTCGAAGACAAGATCTCTGCTATCAAGTACGAGATCGCCCAACAGGATCACCCACACAGTGAGGGGATAGTTCACAACCACGGTCACCGCAGCCTCTGGCTATTTGACCCGTATGGATGGATGCAGATCCCACACCATGCAATCGCCAGCCTAGGTCCGGGCAGCGAGGCAATCGTGAACATCGACATTGGCGGGTTCCGCCGGTTGGCTGGCGTGGCGACGGGCCCGCCAGCAGAGGCGCTCGCGAGCCGGTCGATTCTCGATGCCGCGTTCGGAAGTTCTCGGTGGCGCTCGCTCGTCGGCAACCCCGCGCAGGCGATCGCGCAGGGCTATGCAGACACGTTCCTGGGATACCGGCACCGGCATGTGTACCCACTGCGTTCCAGCTCCTCACAGGAACGGTGGGTGGTGCAGCTGACCAATTCCACGACCGCTGTGCAGGCGTTCGCGCGCGACTACGACACTTCCATGCGTGCTGGGACGCTCATTGCAGGCGAGGTCATGACCGGCCCGCAGCGGAGGATTGCTGCCGAGGCTGCGTGGAAGGCGTTCCACGGCGAGGAAGTGACCGTCGATGATATGTTCGCGACAGGACACGGCTACAGCCGGTCGCAACTCCGAGCCATCTGTGGTGCCGCCCAAGACGCCGGGTTCGGCCTATTCCATTCTCATGATGGCCTGATGGAGTGGTTCGAGACCCGTGCGGTCGAGCCCGATCTGACGCTCGGGCTGTAGGTCCTATGCCGACATAGCATCGGCCTCGCGGGCCTCGGGGTATTCATCCCAGAGCTGGCCGTCCAGCAACCGACCGGCGACCTTCGGAGTCCGGCCGCCCCACTGCTTGAAGAAGAACGGCACACCTGCAGCAAGCGCTCGATCGCGGAGGTCGCGTGCCCAATCGGGATTCATAGGCCTAGCGCCAGCGCCCGACTCGCCTCCGACGATCAACCAGTCGATTTCGGTCAAATCGAGCGAGGGGAGTGGCCCCAGCAGGGGCTCGGCGCTGATGAAGCGCACCGCCGCGGGCGTTGCCCGGAGAGCGTCCGCTCGTCCAGTCCACCGGTCATTCTCAATTGAGGTGCCGAGCCAGACGTGCTGAAGGAGGAGCCTTGCGGAGCTACGGGCGTAGTAAGCCTCGACCACCTCAGCCATTCGCTCCGGCCGCTTCGTGAGGATCTGGTACGAGTGCCAGTTCGCCTCAGCCATGCGATCGAACACCTCGTGGACGAACGAGTCCGGCACGAGCTCATGAAACAAGTCGCTCATCGAATTGACGAAGACCCGCCTCGGCCGGCGCCACAGCAACGGCTGATCAAGACGCTCGGGATGAACCATTACATTGTCGGCGGCGTACTGCGGCAACCACGGCCGCTTGCTCCAGCCGAAGCGCAGGCTGAGGGTTTCCGCATAACAGTTGGCGCACCCAGGCGAAACCTTCGAACAGCCCGTCACAGGGTTCCAGGTGGCGTCGGTCCACTCGATTGCGCTCTTGTCGCTCACGGTCGTGTTTCCTTCACGTTTGCAAGGGTAGGGGCGAGGTCAACGGGGCGCTGGTGACCGCGAGCTTGTTCCGCACCCAGCCGGCTGCGATGTCGAGCGCCTGCCGGCCCTCGCCGCACTTGTCCAGCGCTTCCGACTTGGCGGGCTCCACGAGGTCGGCGACGAGTTGTCCTGCCCGGGCCTTGAGTGCATCCGGATCTTCGGGCGGCGCTGGTTCGACGCCATCGAGCTCGGCGGCGCGCACAGCGCTGACGGCGATCTCCTGACTGGTCTTCAGCTGCTCCTCGAACGCGAGTGCGATGTCAGGAAACAGGGCTGCGTGGCCATCGAGGTAGCGGGTCTCGACGCTCGAGCGTGCTTCTCGCGACGCCAGCAGTTCGGTCAGCCGCAGGGAGGTCAGGCGGCGGCATAGCTCGAGGCGGTGGAGGTGCGACTCATCGGGTTGGTGTTTGTCGCCCTCCTCGTGCAGGAGCATCGCGAGCTGCGAGGCGAACAGCGCCGAGATGAGTTCCTCGCGATCGAGCAGCTCGTGCGCCGCCACGTTGATGCGCATCACCAGCTCGAAGCGAAAGACCGTCTCGCGCAGGGCGCTCCGGGCCGCGGCATCGACGAGTTCGGGACGCTTGCCGCGCATGGCAGTCCGGGCCCCGTGCGCCGCCTCGCGGGCCAGGCGATCCAGGGGAGCAACCGGAGGGTCCGCGGCGAACAGCGAGGCCACGTAGGACTCGATGTCGCCGAAGCCGTGTGCCTCGGTAAGCCAGCGCAGGACGAGCTGTGTCGGGGATAGCGAAGTCTCAAGCGCGGCCAGGCGTCGCTCGGCGGTCATCGGGCCTCCTCGGGGAAGACCGCTTCGGAAGAGTCTGGGTGCTGGTGGGCAGCTTCGAGGGCCGCGAGGCGTTCCTCGAAGTCTCCTGTCTCAAGGAGCTTGGCCGCAGCGAGCGCCCCGCTGATCAGCACCCGGGCGCGATTGACCGAGTTATCGAGGCCGAGCACGTCGAAGATTGCGATCTCCACGATCCTCCGGATGGCCTCGGTCGAGCCAAGCCCTGTAAGGTCGTATGCCACAGCGAGCGTCCGCTCCCGCCTGCGACGGTGTCCGCCCAGGCGCTGGGCCTCGGCTACTTCCTCGACCCTGTCTGGCTCGTGCCAGAAGCACAACGACCCGCCGCGCAGGGCTGGGGCCCGGCAACGGCGGCCATTGGGCATCGCGTGGGCACAGCTCGCGCTTACCATCGCTTACCTCTGGTAAGGCGCGGTCGGTTGGTAAGCCGGCATCACCATCTCGCCATGGTGTTCGGTCGCGGGCGGAAGCAGCAGGGGTCTCACAGCGGCTCCCAGCCCTGCCCTGCAGCCGCTCGAAGCTCCCTGACCGCGATGTCGCGCCCGCGCTCCCAGTCCCCCTCAGAGAGCCCCAGGCCATCGAGGACGGCGCTCATGACGTCCGCCATGAGATCGGCCTGGTCGGAGAAGAGCCTGGCCTTGCCCTGCGCATCAGCAGGCACAACGATGAACGGCCCCAGGACCTCTCCAGGACGGCACGCTTGGAGCCAGCCGATGGCCGCGTCAGCAGCCTGCCGGCTCCTGGCCCGTTGACTCACCCCGGCGAAGGACTCGTCGGCGTGTCGGAGGAGTTGGGCCTGGATGTGGGTCCCGGGCGGAGTAGGCGCGTTGGCCGAGCCCCGTCGCCTTCGCCCCACCGCTGCGCTGTGTGCGCCCGTCGGCGAAACGTGAGGCGTTGCCCTAGCCATCGTTCCGCTCTGCCTTCTGGCCACTAAACCGCTCCCAGCGCCGGAGTGCTACTTCGACGTAGATCGGGTCGATCTCCATGGCATAGCAGCTGGCGCCACAACGCTCGGCGGCAACCAGAGCGGTCCCCGAACCGCAGAAGGGTTCGTACAGGGCTTCACCAACACGTAGGTG
>JBEKVD010000047.1:0-22631 GCA_049514315.1 Candidatus Limnocylindrales bacterium
CGGCTCGTATTCCTGGAGATTCTGGTTGACCTCGGCGGCAAGCTCAGTATCCGGGCGCAGGGCCCCCTCGAATCTGTCGGAGGGCGCGACGGATGCCTCCGAGCTCGACACGTCGCCGGTGAAAGCGCCGATCTGAACGGCGGCCGGACACTCCGGCAAGTCGCCCACGGCGCGGCCCACCGATGGGTGGATGCGGGCCCCGGCCCGGACCAGGTGCAGCACGCTATCCGCGAATGTCATATCGCTACGCTACGCGGCGGGCCACGAGGGAACGCCGGCGATGGCGCCTCGTCACGCTCAACAACCGCTCAACCCGGTGGGCGCAGAGGGGCCGAACGCGCGTCCGGCCGGACTCCGATCAAGCCGATAGAGCTGGCACAAACGGGCGTCGGGCCGCAGGCCCCCGGCTCAGGGCGCCGTCAGAGCGGCAGCGTCGCAGGTTCTGCCAGCCCGAATGGAGGCACGGTCGGGCCCGACAGTCGCGCTCCGACCGGACCCGCGAGGACGAGCCACGTCGCGACGCCGCCGACGATCGTCACGCCGCCCGCGCCGGCGAAGAAGGCCGTCGGCCCGATCGAGCCGTACGCCAGGCCGCCGAGGACGCTCCCGACCACTACCCCTACGCCGTAGGTCGCTGATTGGAACAGAACCTGGCCGGTTGCCTGCAATTGCTCAGGCAGCAGTCGGGGCACTATCAGGACCCGGGCGGCGATGAGCGATCCGAAGCAAAGGCCGGTGATGAACCGCGTCACGTTGATCGCGAAGACCGAAGGAAGGATGCCCCACGACGTGATGCACAGGCCGTACGAGACCAGCGACAGGAGGCAGAGCCAGCGCAGCCCGATCCGCCGGCCCAGCCAGCCCGCCGCAACGAGCCCCGGAACCTCCGTCAACGCGGCCAGCCCGTACGACAGCGCGACGTCGGATGGGCGACCGCCGAGGTCCACGATGCGGATGCCGCTGAAGGTCAGCGCGCCCTGCAGCCCGGTGAACGCCAGGGCGAAGCTGGCAAGCACTGCCCAGAGCCTCGGCTGAACGACGAACGCAAGACCCAGCGACCCAAGTCGACGTCCGCGCTCGCCGCCGATCTCCCCGGCAGTCTCCCGGACCGACGAGTCGGCCGTACGGTCCCGGACTCGCCCGATGAGGACGAACAGCAGGGCCGACCAGGCCAGGAAGACCCAGGACGCGGCGCCGTACCCGGCCCAGTCGTAGAGGAGGCCGGCCACGACGATACCCACGGCAAAGGATAGGCTCGCGTGGGCGCGGAGGGCACCGTACTGGCGCTCGGGCGCCGGTAGCTCGACCACCGCCAGCGCATCGCCAAGCGCGATGAACATGCTGCCGAACACCGTGAAGCTGGCCACGATCGCGGCGATTGCCACGACGGGCAGCCCGAGCAACAGCCCAACCGCCGCAGCCGAACCGATGAGCAGACCGATCCTGAATGCCCGTGCCCGCCCCACGAGGACGTCGCTCACGTGACCCCAGGCCGGAACGACGACCGCGGACAGAAGGGCAGCGATGGCCGCGACGATCCCGATGGCCGTAGTGTCGAGGCCGTGGACTTGAAGGATCACCGGGACGAACGGGGAGATCGAGGCCGTCGAAACGCCGATGCCGACATAGATGGCGCGCAGCGTCCAGGGCGTGGGTTCCGTCACGCGCTCGCGGGCCTCGGCGGAGGCGGTGCCCGGGTCACCGCCCGCCAGTGTCGCCCAGCGCCCCCTTCGGATTCCGTTCAGGATGGTCGTCCCATGAACGCCAGTATGACGGCCATCGGACGAGGCACCCCGGCGCCGCCCGCATGTCCGGGCGTCTTTCCCTGGCGACGGCCCTCGAGCCCTTCCGCTCGACATGCGGCGCCTCTTGCGCCGGATCCTCCTGCAACTGCCGTGGATTGGCAGCATAAGCGTCGATCGATGCCAGGATCGGAGCACTCGTCACGCGGTCCCGGCTCGCCCCGCGCGGCAGCGTTTCCCGAGTGCGTAGATCATTGTTGGGCTATCGAACGAAGCGCCCGCCGCCTGCTCGTGCGGCGGCACCATGATCCGGCGACTGCGGGCGTATCCGCCACCGCAGCAGCGTAGCCTCAAAGGGGACGACGATGCAGATCGGGCTTGTTGGTCTCGGCAGGATGGGCGCAAACATGTCGCGCCGCTGGTTGCGCGCCGGCCACACGGTCGTGGGCTACGCCCGGCACGCGGAAACCGTGAACGGGCTCATCGTCTCAAAGGCGATCTCGTCGGGAGCCACTTCTCTGGGGGATCTCGTGGGCCAGCTCGCGTCTCCCAGGGTCTTGTGGCTGATGGTCCCGGCAGCCTCAGTGGATGCCACCCTGGACGAGCTCGCGCCGTTGCTCGCGCGCGACGACGTGGTCGTGGATGGCGGCAACTCCTACTACGTCGACGACATCCGACGCTCGGCGGCGCTCGGCCAGCAGGGCGTGTCCTACCTCGACTGCGGTACAAGCGGCGGCGTGGCCGGCCTGGAGCGGGGCTACTGCTTGATGATCGGCGGCTCAGAGGCGGCGGTTAGGCGCCTCGATCCGATCTTCCGCGCCCTTGCTCCCGGTGTCGGCGCAGCGCCGAGGACTCCCGGGCGCACGGGCGACCCGTCACCGGCCGAGAACGGCTACCTCCATTGCGGCCCGAGCGGCGCCGGGCATTTCGTGAAGATGGTCCACAACGGCATCGAGTACGGCATGATGGCCGCCTACGCGGAAGGCCTGAACATCCTCAAACACGCCGGCGCGGGGCTCGGCAAGCGCGAGGTGAGTGCCGAGGTAACGCCGCTTCGGGACCCCGACCACTACAAGTACGAGCTCGACCTGCCGGAGGTGACCGAGGTCTGGCGGCGCGGCAGCGTGGTAGCGTCCTGGCTCCTGGACCTGACGGCGGAGGCGTTCCTGCGGGACGGCGATCTCTCGACCTTCGAGGGTCGGGTCTCCGATTCCGGCGAGGGCCGCTGGACGAGCATTGCCGCGATCGACGTGGGGGCACCTGCTCCGATCCTTACCACGGCCCTGTACGAACGTTTCACGTCTCGGGGCGAGGCGGACTTCGCGGATCGGGTTCTGTCGGCCATGAGATATGGCTTCGGCGGCCACGAGGAACCGAAGGGCTGAGCCCGGCGCCGGCGGCGCGATCCTCTAGTCCGCGACGATCCGGTAGCCCACGCCGGGCTCGGCGACGATGAGTCTGGCGGCGACGCCCGAAGGGTCGGCGGCTGCCAGCTTCCGGCGCAGCCGCGAGACGTAGACGTGGAGGTAGTGGCCCTCGTCCGTATAGGCCGTTCCCCAGACGGCGCGGAGCAGCCGGCCTGCCGTCACGACACGACCGGGCTGCGAGAGCAGCACCTTCAGCAGCTCGAACTCGCGCGGTGTCAGCTCCAGCGGCACGCCGCCGACGCTAACCTCGTGATGCGGCACGTCCAGAAGGACCGGGCCGAGCTGCAGTCTGCCCTCCATGTCCGCCTGAGGCCCGGCCGCTCGCCGGAGCACCGCCCGCATCCTGGCGTGGAGCTCCGACAGCCCGAACGGCTTGGTCAGGTAGTCGTCTGCCCCGGCATCCAGCGCCGCCACTCGATCCTCCTCGCGGCCGCGCGCCGAGACTACGATGATCGGGGTGATGGCCTCCCGTCGGACGCGGCGGATCACTGCCTGGCCGTCGAGGTCGGGCAATCCCAGGTCGAGCAGGATCAGGTCCGGACGGCGGGCGTCCCACAGCCGCAGCGCATCGCGGACGTCGCCGGCCTCGTCGACCTGGTGGCCACGGGCCCGGAGGTTGCCCGCGATTGCGGCCCGCGCCGCCTCGTCGTCTTCGACGATCAGGACGACTGCCGCGCCATCGCTCACGAGGGTTCCGCCGGCGTGATGGCCACCGATTGATCCACGTCGGGTTCGCATGAGGGCTCGACCGGGGGAGCTGCGTCGGCCGATTCGCCTGGCGCCGTCCCGGGTTCGACCGATGCCCCGCCGGATGGGTCGATGCCGGCCGCGGCCCCCAGCTCGACCCCGGCTTCGGCAGGCATCGGCTCTCGTTCGACCGGCAGCCTGACGACCACCGAAAGGCCGCCGAGCGTGCTCGGCCGGGCGATGACAGAGCCACCAATCGCCTCGGTGAGCCCACGAACGACGGCCAGCCCGATCCCGGAGCCACCCTCGGTCCGCGACCCCTGCCGCCGCGGCGCCCGGTAGAATCGCTCGAACAGATGAGGCAGGGCGGTTGCCGGGACACCGGGACCCGCGTCGTCGACCATCAGCCAGACCTGATCGCCGACCGCCTTCACCGAGACGCGGATCCGCTTGCCGGCCGCATATCGAGCCGCGTTCTCGAGCAGATTGGTCAGGATCTGGTCTACGAAGATGGCGTCGACGTTGACCGCCGGCAGGTCGTCCCCCACCTCGATCTCGACCACGGACGGCGCCAGCGCCGGCGCGAGACGCTCGACCACGGGATCGACCAGGTCGGCAAGGTCGTACAGCTCCAGCGAAGGATGGAGCGCCCCGCCTTCGATACGGCCGAGATCGAGCATGTTTCGCACCAGGCGGCTGAGCCGCTGAGCCTCGAGATCGATCGAAGCGGCGACGGCCCGGGCTTCCTCCGGCTGCCATGCGACGTCGGGATCCATCAGGTGTCCGGCCGCGGCCCTGATGGCGGCGAGCGGCGTTCGAAGATCGTGCGACACCGAGTCGAGCAGCGCGGACTTGAGCGCGTCGCTCTGGCGGGTCACCTCGACCGCCGTGGCATCGGCCGCAAGCCTGTCCCTCACCACGGACTGGGCGAGCTGGTCCGCGGCCGCGGCGAGGAGCCGTGAGTGGGACCGGCCCGGGAACGGGGCGCCCCGCTCTCGGGTCGCCCAGAGCGAGCCGATCGTCTCACCGCCCAGCACGATCGGAACGCGCAAGATTGTCAGCGGGGCCTCGTCGTGGGCCCCCGGGCCGCGGCCCTCCCTTGGCACCGACCCGCCCTCGCGCGGGTTGACCACCAGCTCGCGCACGTGGGCCCAGCTCGGCTGGACATCCGCCGAGCTCGAGTGGAGGGTCCAGCGCGACATCACGGCCGGACGAGGCTCGTCGGGCAACGTGTCGGCGACGACCCGCTCCTCAGGTATCGAAGCGCCCAGGCCGATCCAGACGCGCGCCATCTCCGCCTCGCGCACCAGTCGGACGGCAAGCAGCGGCGCCGCCTCCAGGGCCGTCGCCGCCGTCGCTACGTCGCGGCTCAGGGCGAACATCGCCCGGGCCTCGCCGCTGCGCAGCTCCGCCTCCTGCCGCCGCTGAAGCTGGAGCGCGCTCAATCGGCCGATGGCGATGGCGACGACCAGGAAGAGCAGGAGGTCGAGCCACTCCTCGGGCGAGGCGACCGAGAACGTGTAGATCGGCTGGACGAAGAAGAAGTCGTAGAGAAGGAACGAGGCCACGGAGGTCGCCACGGCCAGCCAGCTGCCGTACCCCATGCCCACGGCGACCACGGCCAGGAGGTACACGAGGGCGGCGTGCGACACGCCCAGCTGGGCACGAGCCACGGCCGCGAGGACCGTGGCCAGGACCAGGCCGGCGGCGGCCACTGCCAGCCCCGCGACGGGGGGCCGATGGGGTCTGAAGAGCGCGAAGCGCGATCTCGTGAGCACCCTGACATGGTAGGCCCGGAGCCGTGGCGCGGCGCGGTCAAGCACGGCGTCCGCCGGCTCCGCGATGCGGAACCACGTCGTTGTGCGGCACCCGCCGGCTTGCCCGGGCGCCGGCGGGCCGCGCCGCCGGGCCGCGCCGCCGGGCCGCGCCGTCGGGCCGCGTCCTGTCCGCTTCCGAGGCGGGCTATGGCGGCTCTGCCGATCCCGTCGGCCGGCACTCGAGGTTTCCTAGAATTGCAGCGTGTTGCCGTGGTTCCTGCTGCTGCTGACCTCAGCCCGCGGTTTGCTCGCGCGGATTCTCGGCTTGCGCTGGGCACGCAGCGACGGCTTCGATCTGGCCGTGCCGGCGGCGATTGCCGTCGTCATCGGCTGCGCGGTCCCGCAGCTGGGTCGAGATATCGCGGGCGTCCCATTCGGAGTCGCATGGGCAGTCGCCACGGCTGCGATCGTGGCGCCCGTACTTCTGCTCACGCGCCGGCCGCGCCCTGCCGCCTCATCTGCCGGAGCCGGCGCTTCCAGCGCCGCCATCGGAACCCCGTGTCCATCCGGGTTCGGCGGCCCGGGATCTGTCGGCGGCCCGGAATCCGTCGGCGGCCCGAAGGGCTCCTCCGCAGTCGGCCTGACCCTCGTCGTCGGGATCGTGGTGGCGTGGGTCCTGTATGACATCCTGTACTGGTCGCAGACCATCCACCTCTACGACCTGGACGTCTACCTCGGTTCGGCATCGCGCTGGCTGGACGGCGGTCAGCCGTACATGACGGCAGTCGCCACGACCTGGCCGACAAGCGCGAGGGCCGACTTCTTCCTGTACCCTCCGCCTTTCTTGCCGGTATTCGCGGCGCTGTCCCGCCTGCCCCAGGGCCCGGTCGCGGCCGGTTGGGTCGTCCTCCTCGTCGCCTGCTCCTACAAGGCCTACCGATACCTGGGCCTGCCCCGCACCTGGAGCGTCGCCCTGCTGGCCTTCCCGCCGGTCGCCATCGGGTTCGAATCTGGCAATGTCGCAAGCCTGGCATTCCTGCTCTTCGTCGCGTCCTTCCGGGTCGGCGGCACGCTCGTCATCGATGGTCTCCTCAAGGTCCAGGCCGGGCTCCCCGCGTTGTGGCTGGTTCGGCAGCGACGCTGGCGCGCGATCGTGGCGGGCGTCCTGGTGCTCGCCGCGATCGTCCTGGTCACCTTGCCGTTCGTCGGCCTCGACTCCTGGCGAGCGTGGTGGAACGGCCTGGGCTTCCGCGCCGCCTCCCAGGCGGTTGTACCCGCCATGTACGGCTACTCATACGCCGGGGTCCTGCCGGCCGCAGCCTTCATAGCCATCGCCGCGGCGTTCGTCGGCCTGGCATTGCTCTTTCGGGGAAGATCGGGGCTGGCCGCGTTCGGCCTGGCCTCGATCATCGCCTCGCCCTCGCTTTGGCCGCACGGCTTCGTGTTCGCCCTGCCCGGGCTGCTCATGCTCGAGAACGGGGCCGCCGTCTGGCTGGTGCTTGGCGCGGGCGCCTTCGGACCGAACATGTGGATCCTCTTCGGTGCTGCCTGGGTCGCCGTCGCGGCGGCACGAAGGCTCCCCTCCGGCGCACTTCATCCGCTGGCCGGTACAGATGGGCCCTGGCCGAACCCTCCCGGACGGCACCCGATGCGATCGATCCCGCTGACCGCCAGGATGAGCGCCGCTCGGAAGGGCGGCTAAACCCGCCCGGGCCCCGAGCGGAAGCGCGACGGCCCTGCTCGGCAGGCGAGCGGCCCATCCGCCAGAATTGGGCCCGTCTGGGCCGCGACATCTCGCCCGACCCAACCGGCAGAGGGACGAATGGCGCCGACGACCTCGAACTCGAAGACGATAAGGGACCGCGTCCGCGCGCTCCGGCAGCCCCCGTCCAGCCCGCACGAGACCCGCGGCGCGAGCGTCGTCCGGCCGGTGGTGTTCGGCGCGACGGACGGCCTGGTGTGCAACCTGTCGCTGATCATGGGCGTGGCCGCTGCGGCAAACGAGGATCCACATTCGATCGTGATCGCCGGCGTGGCCGGCCTGCTTGCGGGTGGCTTCTCGATGGCGGTCGGAGAGTACGTCTCCGTCCGATCGCAACGCGAGCTGCTCGATTACCAGATCGAGCTGCAGCGCCACCAGTTGCACCATACGCCCGAGCAGGAGCGAGGCATTCTGCGCGAGATCTACGAGGCAAAGGGTCTCTCAGGCGCCGAGGCGGAACTCATCGTCAAGCGCATCATGTACGACCCGGAGCGGGCGATCGACACCTTCGTGCGCGAGGAAATCGGACTCTCGGCGGGGACCATGGGCTCGCCGGTGGCGGCCGGTCTGGGATCCCTGTGCGCGTTCGCCTTCGGGGCCTTCATACCGCTGCTGCCGTTCCTGCTCTTCGGTGGCGCGGCCGCATTCCTCACGAGCATCGCCGCGTCCGGCCTGGCACTGTTCGCGGTCGGCCTGGGGGTAAGCCGGCTGACGCACCGCCACCCGATCTGGACGGGGGTCCGGCAGGCTGGCCTGGGCGGCCTCGCCGCGGCCGTCACCTTCGGTATCGGATCGTTGCTGGGAACGGCCGTCCACTGACCCGGGCCGCTTCGCCCGACCCGCCCCACACTCCGAGAAGCACTGTGCGGCCCGCGAAACCGGGCCTCGGCCGATCCCGGCGCAGGCGCTATGCTCGGCAGGACGCCTCGTCGCGGCCGCTTGACACTGGAGCAACGCATGCCAGCCGGACCCTCTCCCGCTACGCGACCGCTGATCGTCATCACCACGGCCGACGCCGCGGGTTCAGATGACCCCGCCCTGACGCTTCACAAGGCCGAGCTCTATGCCGACGCGGTCGGGCGCGGCGGCGGCAACGCCGTTCTCGTCACCACCGCCACCCCGGCAGCCGAGCGCGACCGACTCTTCGGGCAGATGGCCGGGCTGCTGTTGACCGGCGGGGCCGACATCGACCCGGCCCTTTACCAGGAACCGCCGGCCGGTGCCACCGGCCTTGAGCCCGCCCGCGACGAGCTGGAATGGGCCGCATGGCTCGAGGCCGAGCGTCGGTCCGTGCCCGTCCTCGGCATCTGCCGGGGCCTGCAGGCCATCAACGTGTTCTCAGGCGAGAGCCTGCTCCAGGACGTGCCCGATCACGCCGGCACTCCCTATGGCCAGGGCCCTGCCCACACCCACAACCTCGAGGTGGACCCGGACAGCCGGCTGGCCCGCGCGCTGGCCGAGGGCTCCCCGGAGGGACTGGCTGCGACCGACGAGGACGATGCCACGATCGAGCTGACGATCAACTCTTACCACCACCAGGCCGTCGACCATGCCCGCCTTGCCCCCGGTCTGCGGGCAGTCGGTTGGGCGGCCAGCGGCGCCGGCCGCCTGGTCGAGGCCCTAGAGAGTCGCACCGACCACTGGGTAGTCGCCGTGCAGTGCCATCCGGAGCGAACCGAGTCCACGCCGGACGAGTTCAACGGCGTGTGGGAAGCATTCGTCCGAACCGCCCGTGAGGCACGCTCGGCGCGGGGGGTCTGACCATCGCGCCGCTGAGCGCGGCCGCCGCTCGCGCCCCGGCCGGTGACGCTATCGTGTCCGCGTCAGTGGGGCGTCTTCGGCGTCGACCGCCGGCGCGCTACCCCGCCACGGAGGACAGGCGGAGGAGGTCTTCGGTGTTCGTACCCCTCTCGGTGCTCGAGTTCCGCGACCGGGCGGAAACCTACTACGGCGACAAGATCGGCGTCATCGATGGCGAGCGTCGCTTCACTTATCGCCAGTTCGGTGAGCGGAGCCATCGGCTGGCCAATGCGCTCGTCGAGCTCGGCGTCCGGCCGGGCGACCGGGTCAGCTTCATCACCTACAACACCCACCAGCTGCTCGAGGCCTACTACGGCGTGCTCGAAGCCGGCGCGGTGCTCAACCCGATCAACATCAGGCTGACGCCCAGGGAGATCGCATACATCCTCGGGCACGCCGGCTCGAACGTTGTCTTCTTCCACAAGGACTTCAAGCCGCTGGTGGAAGCGCTGATCCCGGAGCTGCCGGTCAGGCCACGCTTCGTGATCATGGAAGGGGCGACCGACGGGATCGCCTCAGACGAGTACGAGGCCCTCCTGTCGGGCGGCTCAAGGGACCCCCTGAAGCGCGAGATCGACGAGAACTCGATCGCCGAGCTCTTCTACACCAGCGGCACGACAGGATTCCCCAAGGGCGTGGCGATGACCCACCGCGGGCTCTACCTGCACGGCCTCTACTCCGAGATTGCCCTCGGGTTCACCGAAGACGACGTGGTGCTGCACGTGGTGCCGCTCTTCCACGTCAACGGCTGGGGCGTGCCCCACTTCCTGACCATGATCGGCGGCCAGCACGTCATGCTCCGCAAGTTCGAGCCGCTGGCGTTGATCCAGGCGATCGAGCGCTACCGGGTAACGCGGGTGCTGGCGGTTCCGGCGATCTTCAACGCCGTGCTCCACCACGCCGACCGGGCCGGGCACGACCTGTCGAGCCTCAAGCAGGTGATCATCGGAGGTGCGCCGTCGTCGCCCACCTTGATCGACGGCCTGCAGGAAGGTCTGGGCGTCCAGGCGATAGCCGGCTACGGCCTGACCGAGACGTCGCCGATCCTGACGCTGGCCACGCCTCGTAGCTTCCTGACCGCCTCCGATACGGCTGACAAGCGCCGGCTCCGCCAGTCGTGGACGGGCTGGCCGATTCCCGGCATCGGGCTTCGCGTCGTCCACTCCGACGGCCGCGACGTCCGGACCGACGGGGAGCAGATCGGGGAGATCATCGTCCGGTCCAACACCGTCATGGACGGCTACTACAAAGACCCCGAGGCCACGGCGGAAACCGTCCGCGACGGCTGGCTCTACACGGGCGACATGGCAGTGATAGACGACCAGGGCTACGTCCTGATCAAGGACCGCTCCAAGGACATCATCATCCGGGGCGGCGAGAACATCTCCTCGGTCGAAGTCGAGAACGCAATCCTGTCGCACCCGGCAGTCCTGGAATGTGCGGTCGTCTCAGCTCCCGACAAGGCGCTGGGCGAGGCCCCGGTCGCAATCGTGGTCCTCAAACCGGGCGAGTCCGCCACGTCCAGGGAGCTGCGCGATCACTGCAAGGCACGGCTCGCTCGCTTCAAGGTTCCGCGCGACATCCACTTTCGCGAGAGCCTGCCGAAGGGTGGCACCGGCAAGATCCTGAAGGCCGAGCTGCGCGAGCCGTTCTGGAAGGGTCACGCCGCCCGAGTTCAGTAACCCGGCCGGAGAAGGGCCCGGGCGATCGCGGCCCGACGGACCACCAACCGGCCGCGGCCCACCGACCGGACCAAGCAGGAGGACGAAGGCGTGCTGTTCGATCTGCCTCTCGACGAGATGCGAGTCTACAAGCCGGACCGTGAGGAGCCCGACGATTTCGATGCCTTCTGGGTCGGGACGCTGGCGGATGCGAGATCGCATCCACTCGACCCCAGGTTCGAACCTGTCGACGCCGGCCTCGCGACGGTTGACGTTGCGGACGTGACGTTCGCCGGTTTCGGCGGGCAGCCCATCAAAGGCTGGTTCCTGGCTCCCCACGATCTCGCGGGCTCACCGTTCGCGAGGAACGGCCGGCTGCCGTGCGTGGTCGAGTTCATCGGCTACGGCGGCGGCCGCGGCCGCCCGATCGACTGGCTGGCGCCCTCGGCCGCCGGCACTGCCCACCTCGTGATGGATACGCGAGGCCAGGGCAGCGCCTGGCTGACGGGCGACACGCCCGACCAGTGGACCGGCGACGCGACCGGCCAGTATCCCGGCTTCGTGACCCGCGGGATCACGGATCCGGAAACCTACTACTACCGCCGGCTCATGACCGACGCGGTTCGGGCCGTGGAAGCCGCCCGCGCTCATCCGCTCGTGGACCCGGCCCGTGTCGCCGTCACCGGAACCAGCCAGGGCGGCGGCCTCGCGCTGGCCGCCGCCGGGCTCGTACCCGACCTGCTGCTGGCCATGCCGGACGTCCCGTTCATGTGCCACTGGCGCCGGGCGACGGAGATAACCGAGGACCACCCCTACAGCGAGATAGTCGGCTACTGCAAGGTTCGCCGCGACCAGACCGATCGGGTCTTTCGAACGCTGGCCTACTTCGACGGCATGAGCTTCGCCGCCCGTGCGGCGGCACCTGCGCTCTTCTCGGTAGGCCTGATGGACACCACGTGCCCGCCATCGACGGTATTCGCCGCGTACAACCACTATGCCGGGCCAAAGCGGATCGAGGTGTACCCGTTCAACGGCCACGAGGGCGGCGAGTCGATCCACGTCGAGCTGAAGCTGCGCCATCTCGCCGCCGCCGCACGAGGCTGAGATCCGTGCGCCGCCGGATCGCCTGGCCCGCAGTCGGGGCCCTCGCGGCGATCGTCGCGGTTGCCGTTCTGCTCCGGTTCCTCGATCTCGCGGCGAACCCGGGCGGCCTCTACGGCGACGAGGCGGCCGAGGGCCTGGACGCGGCGCGGCTCCTCCATCAGCCCGGCTTCCACCCCGACTTCCTGGTCTGGTTCCCGGACGACGGTGGGCGCGAAGCGCTCTTCGGTTACGTGGTGGCCGGGGCGTTCTGGCTCTTCGGGCAGTCCACCCTCGTGCTGCGGGCCACGGCCGCGGCCTTCGGCGTAGCCGGAGTGCTCGGCATCGGCGCCCTGGGTCGACGCTTCGGGACGTGGGTCGGGCTCGTCGCGGCGGCCTGGGCGGCCGGATCGCTGTGGCTCGTGTGCGTCAGCCGCGACGGAATGCGCAACGCCATCGTGCCGGTCTTCGGCGCGGCGGCGCTGATCGCGCTGCTCTGGTGGGCCAGGGAGCCGAGCCGGCGGTCGGCGACGGTTGCCGGAGCGGTGACGTCGCTGGCCGCTTTGTACACGTACCAGCCGCTCAAGCTGCTACCGGTCCTGGTGGTCCTCTGGTTGTGGTGGCTGCGGCGATCCGATCGCGAGACGTACCTGCGCCTGCGCGACGGCCTGCTCCCGTTCGCCGCTGCCTTCGCGGTCGTCGCCGCGCCGATGATCGCCGTCGCGGTGACCGAACCGGGCAACTACTTCGGCCGGGCGGCGGCGACCAGCGCCTTCAACCCGGCCGTCGAGGGAGACGACAACCCGTTGGTCCATGTCCTGCGCACTCTCGGCATGTTCGGCCTCACCGGCGACCCGAACCCGCGCCACGACGTTGCGGGGCTGCCGCTGGTGCCGCTGCCGCTCGCCGTGCTGGCGGGCTTTGGAGTGGTGCGGCTGTGGCGGATGCGTCGCGACCCGAGCCACGCCCTGGTCCTGCTGGCACTGCCGGTCTTCCTGCTCCCGGCGCTCATCGCCACGGAAGGCGGATCGCCCCACGGCCTGCGCACGCTCGGGCTGGCGGCGCCCGTTGGAGTCTCAGTCGGACTCGGGGCCCTCGAGCTCGTGGAATGGGCCCGGGGACGCCCGGGGCGAGCGGCGGAGAGACTAGCCATGGTCGCCGTGGCGGCGAGCCTGACCGCGGTCGCCGCCTGGAGCGGGTGGGCATATCTCAACAGGCCGGTCGCCGACCGCTATGTGGCCTTCAGCTACCCGATCGTCTCTCTCGCCGATCTGGCGGTCGACCATCCAGGCTCGGCGGTCGTTCTCGACGACTACTCGGCCATCGACGTCCGTTTCCTCGATTTCGGCCGGCTGCCGGTGATCGTCGCACCCGGGACGTCGATCTCGAACCCGACCTCCTACCCGGAGATCCTCGCCCTGAGCCGGGCCGACCTGGTGAAGGCCCTCGGGAGCGAACTGGGCGGGCGCGCCGTGCCGGTTGCCTGGGATCCGTCGGGCGCGCCGAGCGTTTGGGCGGTTGTTCCGTGAGTAGTGCCAGGCGCCTGGTCGAGGCCACGGCCGCCCGATTCTCGTATGGTCGGACGCTGGTCCTGGTAACCGCGGTCGGGGCGGCGCTGCGGCTCGCGTTCATCGCCCGCCAGCCGATCGGCTACGACGAGGACTTCACGGCCGTCGTGGTCCACGGGCCGATCGGTCGGATGATCGACATCGTCAGTCGCGACAGCGCCCCACCTCTCTTCTACGTCCTGGAACGCGCCGTCGTGGCGGTCGCGGATCTTCTCGGCCTGGCGTCGTTCGGCGGCCCGGGCGGGCCGGTCGCCCTCCGACTCGTGCCCGTCCTCGCCGGGATCGCCTTGATCCCGCTGATCGCTGCCCTGGCGAGGCGCGTTGCCGGCGATACCGCGGCCCTGTGGGCGGCGCTCTTTGCCGCGCTCGCGCCGACCACGGTCGTGCTGTCCGACTTCGCCAGGATGTACAGCCCCGCGGCGACGCTGACGGTGGCGGCGGCGCTGCTGCTCTGGCGCGCCATCGAGAAACCGGGCCCGGTCCGCTGGGCCGCGTACGTGGCGGTCGCGGCCGTGGCCGCGTGGAGCGACTACTTCTCGATCGTGGCGCTGGTCGGGATCCTCGCGGCAGCGCTCTGGCTGCGCCCGGGGAGGCGAACTGCAGCGGCCGCGTTCTCGGCGACGGCGCTGGCCGTGGCCACGCTCGCCCCGTGGCTGGTCGTGGCAAGCGCCCAGTTCGAGCATGCGGACCAGGGCTTCTGGGTACCGCCTATGAACCCGGTCCTGCTCGGCGGGACGCTCGCGCAGCTGTTCATGGGCCCGCCGGTCGATGCCAGTCTGCCGTTCGGGCCGGTCCTGATCGGCCTCCAGGACGCGGCTGTGCTGGCCGGCTCGGCCGCGCTGGCCGGGGCGATCCTGGCCTGGCCGCGGCTGGGCCCGGAGGGCCGGCGCGCGGCATCGTTCTGCCTGCTGGCATCGAGCGGGGTCGCCCTGCTGGCCGCAGTCAGCATCTGGCGGCCCATACTCGATGCTCGCTACGCCGACGTGATGTGGCTGCCGCTCTTCGCACTTGCCGGTGTCGGCCTCTCGGCGATGCCACGGCGCATTGCCGTCCTCGTCGTTCTTGCCCTCGCCATTCCGACCCTTGGTCTAAGTGCCGCCACCACCCACATGGAGACGTCGTCGCTCGTCCCCGAGCTGGATGCAGAAGTGGGCGCTCACGACCTGGTGGTCGCATCCTGGGACCGCTACCTGGTACTGCTCGACGAAGCCGGCCCCGGCGTGCAGGCGCGGCTCCACGTCCTGACCCCGGGGGGCCTGCCCTGGTACGTGGGGACGGCCGCCTACCCGCCGGGCGCGGTGGTCGGGGCCGTACCATCGGACGTGATCTCAAACCGAGGACGAGTCTTCTGGGTCTCCGACCCGGGCGTCGCTCCCCCATCGCTGCCGGCGGGTTACCACGCCCTCGAGAGCCGTTGCGTGATCCTGGCCTGCCTGACAATCTACGGTCCCGCCGGCAGCTGACCGGGGGCGGTTTGCCATGAGCCGTCGGGCCGTTCTGCCGAATCTCCCTTCGAGTAAAGTCGCGCTGACGTCACCTGCTGGAGGGAGGGTCACTTGAGACGGCGGCCGGTTCTGTGGGCCGCGATCATCCTGCTCGGCCTCTTCGCCTACGACGCGGTGCTGCGGTCGCTGCTGATCGGGCTCGTGGCCCTGCCCCTGATCCCGGGCGGCCTGAAGGTCCTCACCGCCGTCCTGGCGCTGTTCAGCCTGGCCCACTCCTGGTACTCGATCGGTGGGCGCCTGACGGCCACGTTCTTCGTCTTGAGCGCAGCCATATCGTGGGCCTACGAGGAGGTCGGCGTCGTGACGGGCCTGGTGTTCGGCGCCTACCACTACACCGACTACCTGGGCGCCCGGCTGGGCGAGGTTCAGCTGCTCATCCCGCTGGCCTGGTTCATGATGATTTATCCGAGCTACGTGATCGCCAATCTCGTTCCCGAGGGCCGGCCGATCGGGACACCGAACGGCATCCCAGGGCTGGTCCGCCTGGCCGCCGTGAGCGCCCTGGTCATGACCGCCTGGGACCTGGTCATCGATCCGATCCTTTCGGGGCCGTCGGTCAGGGCGTGGATCTGGGACACGGGTGGGCCGTACTTCGGCATCCCGATCCACAACTACCTCGGCTGGCTCCTGACGACGTTCACCGTCTACCTGGCGTACCGGGCCGTCGAGCAGCGTCGGGCAGCGGGCGGGGCATGGGCGCGCGGGGCATGGGCGCGCGGGGCGGGCGGGGCATGGGCGCGCGGGACGGGCACGCGCGGGGCGGGCGGGGCATGGGCGGGCGGGACGGGCGGAGGCGGCACCTCGACCGGAGGCTCGAGCCACGAGGACTCCCTCGGCGCCGCGACCGCGGCGCTGCCGGTAGCCGCATACGGCCTGATGCTCGTCGCCGACCTGCTGTCCGGAGTCGCTCCGGCCGGGCTGGCAGTCATCGGCCCGGTGGTCATGGGCCTGCCACTCGCAGCCGTGGCCTGGCGAACCAGGCGGAGCCGGATGGCCGTCGACCGGCTCCGAGAGTAGATTCGGGCCGTGGGCGGATGGATCGATCGCGTGAAGTCGGACCCGCTGCCGTGGCTGCTCGACGAGTCGACCCCCGCGGCACGACACCTCGCCCTGCGCGGGCTGCTCGACCGAGCCGCGGACGACCCGGATGTGGTCGAGGCTCGGGCCGCCGCGATGCTGACGGACCCGATAGCGTCGATCCTGGCGGCGCAGGATCCTGAGGGCTGGTGGGAGAAGCCGGGGTCCGGCTACGCGCCCAAGTACCGCTCAACCGTCTGGCAGCTCATCTTCCTCGACCAGCTCGGCGCGGACGGCAACGACCCGCGCATTCGCGCGGCCTGCGACTACGTCCTGGGCCACGCCCAGTCGGCGAGTGGCGGCTTCCGCTTCGCCCGTTCGGGACCGGCGGGCCCGCCGCAGTCGAGCGTGGTGCACTGCCTCAACGGCAACCTCCTCCGCGCCCTGATCGGTTTCGGCCTGCTCGACGATCCGCGCGTCGGGCGCTCGCTGGCGTGGCAGGCCGCCTCGATCACCGGCGACGACGAGGTCTCGTACCGCAGGTCGGCCACCTGCGGGCCGGGTTTCCGGTGCAGCTACAACTACGGCGACCCGTGCGCCTGGGGTGCGACGAAGGCCGCCCTGGCGCTGGCTCGAGTCCCGTCTGAACGCAGGACGCCGGAGGTGGCGCGGGCGCTCGAGACCGGTGCCGCCTTCCTCCTCAGCCGGGACCCTTCGGTCGCGGACTACCCGATGGGCCCCAGCGCTGCGCCCAGCGGCTCATGGTTCGCGCTCGGCTTCCCATCGGGCTACATCGCCGACGTCCTCCAGACCCTGGAAGCGCTCTGCGAGGCCGGAATGGCCGCCGATCCGCGTCTGGATCGGGCGGTCGACTGGATTGTTGCCCAGCAGGATTCCGGGGGCCGCTGGCCCAACCGCCACGCCTACGCGGGCAAGATGGTGCTCAACATCGACCAGCCCGGGAAGCCGAGCAAGTGGGTGACACTTCGGGCCTGTCGCGTTCTGAAGGCCGTCGCCGAGGCGAGGTAGCGGCCGGCACGTGGTCGGGAGAGGCAATAGGCCCTGACGAAGGCCGAGGAAGTTCCCGTCCGGGTCACGGAACCAGGCGCCGTCGGCCGCACCAATCTGCGCGATGTGACTGGGTTTGCGCCGCGAAGATGGGCTTGTGCAGACGCCATGCGGTCGAGCCCTCGGGACCGTCCTGCCAGGTGACCGTCCGGCCGCGGCAAGCGCGACACGAGGCCCGAGGCTGTACGGTGCGGGCGAGGATGTCCGTCGGAGCGGGATCGCACCTGCCCTCGAACGGGCCCAGGGAGGCGGCATGGCGGCGATCGATATCCACGGCCTCGGAACACGCGAGGAGCCGTGGCAGCTCAAGACACCGAGCGGCACGTCGGAATACCAGATGTATCGCGACGAGGCCGCGGATCCGCCGGCGCTGGTCTGCACGGCGGGCACCACCGTCCTCCGCTACCGGCTGCGCTGCCTCGACGACCTGCACGCGATGCTGAAGCGGCACGGAGACTGGATGGCGCTCGGCAGTGCCGACGAGCAGAAGCCGGCGGCCGACGGCACGGTCGAAGCCTGGGCACGCTCACCCGGTAATCCGGTCGGCGGCTGGTACGGCCTGAAGAAGGGGTTGCGCGGCAGGTTCGGGATGTACGTCCCGCCGCTCATGGAAGCCCTCGGCCTGGCCGAGGTGGAGCACAACGCGAAGAACAACCGGATGCGGGCGATCTAGCTCTTCCACAGCCGCGGCCGAAGTGCCTCAAACTTGGCGGCGTGCTAGCAATCCTGGGCGGCCTCGGAGCCGCCGTCATGTGGGCCTTCTCCGGCCTGACTTCCTCGCGATCGACGCGCCTCATCGGCGCCTCATCGAACCTCGCCTGGATGATGCTGGTCGGACTGGCGATCGCCACGCCGCTGGCGCTGGCTTCGGGGCCCGTGCCGCCCATGACCCCGAACCTGGTCGGATGGATGGCGGCGTCCGGCACGACCGGCGTGGTCGGCCTGCTGGTCATGTATCGAGGACTGCGGATCGGGAAGGTCGGCGTCGTCGCAGCGCTTGCCTCGACCGAGGGGGCGATGGCAGCCATGATGTCGGTGATCGCCGGCGAGCGACTCACGATCGAGGCCGGGGTGATGCTCTGCGTCATCGTCGTCGGCATCGCCACGGTGGCGCTCGCAGGCGGAAACGGTCCGGGATCGGTCGCGGCGAGCGACGATCCGGGCGAGAGCAGCCGCCTGATGGCCGGCAACGACGCCGTCGCAGGGGGAAGTCAAGTGACCAGCGGCGCGCCGGCCCGCATCGGAACCGAGCGGCGCGCCGTGATTTACGGGGCGACCGCCGCGGTCCTGTTCGGGATCAACATCTACAGCGTCGCTCAGCTCGGGCACAGCCTGCCGACGCTGATGGCCGTCATGCCGGTCCGCATCGTCGGCGTCGTGGCCGTGTTCATCCCGCTGGCCCTCAGCGGCCGCCTTCAGATGGTGCGCCCCGCCGTGCCGATGGTGGTCGCGATCGGTGCCCTCGAGGTGTTCGGCAATGCCTCCTACGTCATCGGGTCCCGTGAGAGCATCGCCGTCGCCGCGGTCCTGGCCAGTCAGTTCGCCGCCGTCGCGGCCGTGGCGGCGTTCTTCCTGTTTCACGAGCGGCTGTCGCTGGGCCAGCGGTCCGGCATCGTGGCGATCGCGCTGGGCGTGGCATTGCTTTCGGCGGCCCAGGCCTGACCCGAAGAGTCAGGGCCCGGCGCCAACAGGTTTGACACGCAACCGCGAACTCAATCTCGGACGCGACCGAGGACGACCCGGTGCGATCGAGAACGGGCCGATCTCGGCTGAGCGGCGCGTCGAAGCGGGGTCTCTAACCCAGGTGCAGTCCGGGACTACGACTAGGTGTTCGAACCCGACGCCACGGCCGAGGGAACCGGGAGCGGCCGGCCGTTCTGGCCGCCGAAGCCACGGCCGCGGCCGTATGCGCCGCCGGGGCCGACCCCGGGGCCGCCGATCCCGCCGAAGCCGGGCTGGCCGTTCGGAGCCGCCGTAACTGACGTCGCATTCAGCGAGCCGTCGGCATTGAGCGTGCCGCTGGCCGAGATCCGGTCGCCAACGGCGACATCGGCGAGAGTCGCGGCTGAGACGCCGCGCACCGCGTACCGGGTCGTGGACGAAACGTCGACCGTGACCGTCTTGCCGGCCGCCGTCGTAACGACGATGGTCGAAGCCGTCTTGCCGGCGACCGTCCCACTGACGGAGCTCGGCGCGATGGTCACGGCGGTTGCGGTGAAGTTGCCCGCCGAATCGACCGTGCCCCGGGCAGAGATCCGGGCGCCGACCACCAGGGCACTCCTGGACACCGTGGCGCCGGCCTCGGAGTAGGTCGTGGCTGCCGTCAGGGTCAGCGTCCTGGATGCGCCGCCGGGTTGGGTAATCGTCACCGAGCCCGATCCGACCGCCGTGACCGTGCCCGACGCACCGGGCAACAGGACCTGGATCGTGGTGATCTTGTAGGAGCCGTCGGACTGACGAGCCTCACGGAAGCTGATCTGGTCGCCGACCTGGAGGTCGGAGAGGGCGATCGTCTGCCCGCCCTTCGTGATCGTGGCGCCGGTCGCGTCGATCGTCCGGGTCCAGCCGTCGGTCGTCTGCAGCGACAGCTTGCTGCCATCGATCTTGGTGATCGTGATCGTGATCGCAACTCCGCCGGCCGGGCCACGGAGGGTTCCGGGGGCGGACCAGCCGGGTCCGAGCTCAGGATGGCCCGGAATCATCGTCGGCTGCGCGGCCACGGCTGCCGGGGAACCGCCCGAGGTCGCGCCGATCGCGAATGCCACGGAGGCCACGCCCGCAAGTACCAGCGCACCTACCAAGGCGAGGAGGAGCCAGCGTGAACGGGAAGTCGTCATTTTGAAACACCTCTCGATACCGCCCGCCTCTCGACGGGAGAGCCGGGACGCAGGCAGAACGACGACGCGCCAACGTCCAGCCGTGCCCTTATAGCATCGTGTCGCCAGGTTGGTCCTGAAACCTGCGCGGTTTGCCGACACGTCAAGCGGCCCTCAGCGTGTGCGGAGCGGTGGAGCGGGAGACGGGTCCCCTCGTCGGGATCGCGCCGGGCCTCCAGAGTCGTACCGCGACTCCGGCCGCCCCCGAAGACGGCCTCTTGATCGCCCCCGGCCGCGGACGGTGGTGGTGGTGCCACGTCGCACCCCCCGGCCGCGGCCTGCGCCCGGAACCATTCCTGCTACATGAACCGATCCCGCGTCAGGCGGGCTTCCATCTCGTCCGCTATCGAGCTTGCGAGCCGGGCCGCGAACCGATCAGCGAGCCGGGCCAGCAGCGGACGACGGAGCCGAACGGGCGAAGCTTCGGGCGGCACGCCGGCCATCGCGGCTGCGGCCTCGATCGCGTCGTCCAGGTCGCCGGTGGCATCCGCGAGCCCGAGCTCCACCGCTTCGCTGCCCAGCCAGACCTCGCCAGTGGAGAGCTCGAGCACGCGAGCGCGCTCCAGTCCGCGACCCGCGGCGACTCGATCCACGAACCGATCGTAGAACGCGTCCACGAGTTGCTGTTCGCGGCTCCCCTCTTCGTCGGTCTCGTCTCTCCAGGGCGCGCCCATGCCCTTCAGGCGCCCGGCGCGATGCTCCTCGACGCGCACCCCGAGGCGGTCGAGCAGCTTCGGCAGGCGCGGGCCCGCAGAGATGACGCCGATCGAGCCGATGATCGACGAGGGGGCGACGATGACGCGTCGGGCGGCCATGGCGGCGAGATAGGAGCCCGACGCGCCGGTTCCGCGTACGTGTGCCACCAGCGGCTTCTTCTCGGCCAGCCGCCTCAGGGCGAGGTACAGGTAGTCCGAGGCCGCGGCGGAGCCGCCAGGGGAATCTATGTCGAGCACGACCGCCGGTACGCTCTTGCGGCGACCCAGCTGCTTGACGATCTCGACCCAGTCGGCCGACCGAGCTCCGCCGCCGATCGTGCCGTAGAGACGGATGATCGCGACCCGGCCGGGTCGGAGCCGAGACCGCTTCTTGGTCAACGCACGGATGACGTCCTGAAAAGCGGATGGCCAGGGCGATTGGGAGTTCTTCATGCCCACCATTTTGACACCGCGGCCGTCGGCGGGTCACGCGACGGGCTCGGCACCGAGCGCGAGCGAGGGTCACGCGGACTCTCAGAGGCGCAGATCTTCAGGGTTCTGTCAGGATTCGGTGGCAAGAATGACAAACGGCCGGGTTTGAGGTGGCCAGTACCCGCCCGGCCGTCCTCACGGCGGTACCTGGCGTCTCGCGATGTCCTGAGGGTGTGAGCGCGCGGCAGAGCGCGAGGGCGATACCTGAAAGCTCGCTCTCGTCCGTTCGACCTGCCGTCGCCGGCCTCCTGACTCGCTCCGGCTGCGGCTCGGCCCATCGCCTGCGATCCCGACCGGGTGCCGGCGAGCTCGGCGACTGAGCCGAGGCTATCGACCCCGGTGAGACAATCCGCCCAGACACGGGGGGCTTGGACACGCGGTCCAAACACTGGCCGCCGGGACCGCGCCGAGCCACTGGCGAAACCGACCCGCCTCGCACGGCGAAGGAATCTTGCGGTCGCCGGCAACGCGGAGGTGGCATCGATGGTTCGTCATCTGCTCCGTCAGGTCGTCAGGCACGGCCATTGGGCGGACTTCATCGTGGCGTACAAGGCTTGGAACGAGGCCGGCGTCAAGGTGGGCCTTCCGGCCTATCGTCTCTACTCGTCGGAATGGGGCACCTTCAACGAGGCCTTCGCCGAGGCGGAGTACCAGGACAGCGGCGACATCGAGCGGCGCTACAAGGCTGCGATGGACGACCCCGCGTTCAACGAGGCACTCGGAGTCCTGGTCGGCCACCTCGTCGACGCCCAAGCTCGCGACTACGTGCTGTCGGAGGTGAAGCTGATCTGAGGCCGGGCGCGGCGCGGCTGGAAGCCGCGCACATCCGTCGGCTCGCGCTTTCGTGCTCACCCATGATCCCGGCCTGGTCCGAACTCGAACCGCTGCGTCGATGCGGGAGGGTCCGAAGAACGGTCTGGTCCCGCGCCGCGACCGCGCCGAGCCATGGGCGAGGCCGACCTGCCGTGTTCAGGCACAACAAGGACATCACGCAATGACTGGCTCGATTCGACGGGCAATGGAGCCGACGGTCGACACGTCGGGCATTTCGTATACAGACGGCCGGGTCCCTTTCAAGGGCTACTCGACGTGGTACCGGATCTACGGTGGGGCCGGGCAACCGGGTCGGCTGCCGCTGCTTTGCCTGCACGGCGGCCCGGGCGGCTGCTACGACCTTCTCGAACCCCTCAAGGCGATGGTGGCGACCGGACGCCGCGTCATCTTCTACGACCAGCTCGGGTGTGGCCTTTCGTCCCTGCCCGAGCCCCACCCCGAGATGTGGACGGTCGAGCTCTACGTCGAGGAAGTGGACAACATCCGGCGGGCCCTCGGCCTCGACCGGATCCACCTGTTCGGCCACTCATGGGGCGGGATACTAGTGCCCCGATTCATAATGTCCGGGAGGTAATCGCACTCCCCTGAGGCCCGGCCGTGGCCTCCCAAGCACAGGAGGTGGCGATGGCCCGCCGGGCCGAACTCTTCGTCCGCGAGCTG
>JBEKVD010000048.1:0-22824 GCA_049514315.1 Candidatus Limnocylindrales bacterium
ACTTCGACGTAGATCGGGTCGATCTCCATGGCATAGCAGCTGGCGCCACAACGCTCGGCGGCAACCAGAGCGGTCCCCGAACCGCAGAAGGGTTCGTACAGGGCTTCACCAACACGTAGGTGATTTCGGATCGGGGTCTCGAACAGGACGAGCGGCTTCTGGGTCGGGTGATCGAGTCTTGGCTCAGCCGAGCCGGCCATGATCATCTTGGGGCTGGGAACGTGCCAGATCGTGGCCTGGTCCCGTGATCCGTAGAAGCGGACCTTGGCCCCTTTCTTTCGCACCACCCAGCAAGGCTCGTGGCTCCAGTGATACCAGGACCGACCCATGGCGAAGAGGCCCTTGTCCCAGATCACCTGAGCCACGATCTCAAAGCCGATCCGCTCCAGGCCCTCGGCGACTTCGGCGGCATGGACGCCGGCGTGCCAGACGTAGCCAACAGCGAGGGAGGGTACGAGTTCGAACGCCTCGGACCAGTCGACCCGAGTGTCCCCGCTGATGGTGGTGTTGCGATGCCCACGGGTGCGCCCACCGGGGCCCTGGGGCGCCCCAGGCGCGTCTTTCTGCTCGGGTTGGCCATCTATCTGCATGTACGTCTTCTGCGCGGGTCCGAGGCCGTTATACACGCCGTCGCGCCAGGAGCCATCGAGGCTGACGCCATAGGGCGGATCGGTCGTGAGTAGCTTCGGTTCCGCACCATCGAGCGGATGGCCTCCGCGAGCGCCTCATCGAGATCGAAGCTCTCCACCCGTTCACGCTTCTCGCGGACTTCGAGGGAGCGCAGCAGACCGGCGATCTCGTCCTCGCCGAACCCGGACAGGCTTAGGTCGAGGTCGGGCATCGTCTGGAGATCGGCCAGCAAGCGGGCGAGGAGCTGCTCGTCGAAGGAGCCGCCGATCCGGTTGAGAGCGAGGTTCAGGAGATGGGCCTGCTCGACCGAGATATCGAGGTACGAGACCGGGACCGTCGAAAGCCCCAGGCGCCGCGCGGCGACCAAGCGTTGATGCCCGCCGATGACCGTCCGGTCTTCTCTGCGGGCCAGCACCGGCTGGACGAAGCCCCACTCCCGCAAGCTCCGTTCGAGGGAGTCGAGTTCCTCGTCGCTGATCTTCCGAGGGTTCGCCGGGTCGGGACGGAGCTGGTCGATGGCGA
Source organism: Candidatus Limnocylindrales bacterium (assembly GCA_049514315.1). GTDB lineage: Bacteria > Chloroflexota > Limnocylindria > Limnocylindrales > CSP1-4 > Fen-1039. Next base: position 1,153 of record JBEKVD010000048.1, read on the forward strand.
CCTGCTCGACGGTGAAGGGCATCGTCGTCATCGGACGGACCCAGCGCTATCGAGCTGGTCAAGCGGCTCCTCGCCGTGGCCGACGATGCGGGAACGCCAGGGCGCGGCGGGAGCCGTGGCGACGCGTGCAGGGGCCCTCTTTCGTGCGGTGGCGTCAGTGGCCATGCGCTTACTCATCGGGCGCCCCCGTCGCCCTGCTGCGCCCGAGGGCGAACGTGGTCGCGGGCTGCATTGGCGACCACCCGGGGAGCGGGCATCCACTTCGCTCTGCTCGTGAGGCTAGTCAGCGGAGCAGCCTCGAGACTTTGCGCTGTGGGACCGGAATCTCGTGTCCGGTCGGCGTAGTCTGGACGTGCTGCGGTGGCGTGGGCGCTTTCCGCTTGCTGCTCATGGGAGGGAGTGGCGCTGTGACGCATCCATTCGGAAGTGCAAGCCTGAAACTGGTCCGGGCAGGCAAACACCTGGATGCGCTCAAGTACGAAATCGCGCGGTTCAAGGACTCGCACCCGTATCGCATCGTTACCGATATCGACGACCAGACACGAGAGAACATCGCGTATGCCGTCATGCAGCGGAACCCCGACAACGAAGTCTCTTTGATCCTCGGGGATCTTGTGCACAACCTGCGGGGCGCCCTCGATCACGCCGTCTTCGGACTGTCTGAGTTCTTGCAAGGCCGAGCGCTGACCGACAACGAGAGGAAGTCGGTCGAGTACCCGATCTTCGCTGACCCGGCGAAGCTCTGGAAAGGGCCGTGCCCCCCAGGCATCCGCTTCCTTTCCCCGCGATTGCAGAAGTGGGTTGATGCGGACCAGCCATACAAGGGACTCAATGAGATCGCCCGACTGAATCACCCGCTCGCCGTTCTGCATGCCATGAGCAACGCCGACAAACACCGGGAGTTGTTGTTGGTCGGCACCCTGCCACCGCAGATGCTCGTGGGCGTGTCGCGCGAGGCCGGAGAGGCTGTCCGCTTCACCGCCGCAGTAGTCGAAAACGGCAGCGTAGTCGCGCGAGTCCCCTTCGGACTTGACCCGGAGGAACACCTCTACCCGTACATCATTGTGCAGGTAACGCTCCAAGAAGGCGGGCCAATCAGGAGTCCAATAGCGACCGCCAGTCCATTGGAGGGCCTGGCCGACAGCATGTATCGGGCTGTTGCCTATGCCCTCAGCACAACGCTCGGCGGTCCCCTCCAAGAATCGGACTTTGCCAAGCCCGTCTCCTGAGATTGGCTTGTCATGCATATGAGGTACTCCGATGGTTGAGACGAAGAAGTGGACCGACGCGAACGGCGAATACCACACTGACTCGCCGGAGGACCGAAACGTGTTCCACAACTGGGTCAAATGCCCCCGCGGGACATCGATTGAAAAGGAGCACAGATTCCCGGGCAGAAACGGGCGCACCTTTCTGTGCAAGGACTGCTATGCCCATTGGAGTTCCCAGTAAGGCCCCTGCGGCTCGCCCTCCTGGATACGCCAGACGCGGCGCAGTTCTAGGGGCTGCCGCGCGATCTCGCGACGGCAGCCGACAGCCAGCGAAAGTGCCCGTAGCCCGTCGGAATAGGGGCCATCGAACAGAACCGTTGGCTCGGCGTAGGCGTGCCCCTCGCCACCCTGGCATGACTCGATCGTGTGGATGCCATTTCTACGGAGGACATCTACGGCCCTAGATATGCCCGGGTCCAGCCCGGGCACCTTCGGGTACTTTGCCCAGCCGGGAAAATCGGCTCGGCGGGCCGAACGCTTCCGCCCGCTCATGGCGCACCATCCGCCAGCTTCGCTCGCGACCGAAGGAGAGTGAACTGAATACCCTCCCTTACGCGAAACTCGGCCGTGCGCGCGAGAAGGTAAGGCGCGGTCTCTTCGGGATGAGGGCGAATTCGGTTGCACCCTACCTCTCCCGGCCTCGCGCCCTGTTCAGGTCCCGGCGGGCGGCCGCCCGTCACCTGGCCGACTCTGACAGCGCCCATAATGTCGGAGCGGTTGACGGTCATGCCGTCACCTCCTCGGAGCAGGCCAGGCAGCGCCAGCCCATGCCGTCGCGTCGGTGCGGGTTGCGATGGGCCAGGTAGTCGGCGCAGTGGACCATCGCTGAGGAATCGAATGGTCCGGCTGGCGTTTCGTCCGGTGTGGGGGTTCTTAACCCCCCCACCGACCGGACGAATACGCGCCCCTGCCGCGTCCGGCTTTCGTCCGGTCTTTCGTCCGGCCCGATTGAGCGTGAACGGACCGTTTCGTCCGCTGTTCGTCCGGTCATTCGTCCCCCTCCCCGAAGAGGCTTTCGTCCGGTCTTTCGTCCGCTCGCCTGGCCACTCGATAGGTCGTCGAGCGACCAGAGCCCAGACGGGCGAGCAGCCCTCTCTCAACTGCGCTGGCGAGCAGCTCGCGGAACCACGAGCGGCCGACGCCGGCGAATTCGGCCTGGAGGGCGTCGGCAGTCACGCGGTCGCCGCGTTCTTCGAGAACAGCGGCCATGCCGGCGATGCCTTCGAGGGTGGGGTGTGGCGGGTAGTCTCGACCGAGCAGGAACGTCTCGGGGTCCCAGGTGAAGCGGATGCGTTCGAGGTCTCCATCCTTGGGCTCGACCAGGATGGTGCCGGCGTTCTGTGGCAGCTCGTTGAGGGTGTCGCGGGTGAACGTCCAGATGCAATCGACGGCGCCCCACAGGACCGAGCTGCCGCGTAGCCGCTTGCCGGGCCGGCCGTCGCCATTCTTGTTGACGTGGTGGAGCAGGATCACTGTCACGCCGAAGTCGGCGATCAGCCGCTGGATGTGACGGAGCGCGTCGTGCATGTCGCGGACGGAGTTCTCGTCACCGACCATGAGAGCGGCGAGCGTGTCGAACACGACCAAGACAGGCCGACCCGCAGCCACCGTGGCCCGTACCCGCTCCCAGTCGTCGCCGGCTGCGAGTGTTGTTCCCAGCCGGTGCATGATCCTCACCGAACCGGCCAGCGGTCGCATTATCGAGGCGAGTCCATCGAGCCGCTCGCTGAGCTTCGAGCGAGCGCCTTCTTCGCTCACGTACAGGACGCCGCCGGATCGCGTCGGCGCTATCCCTATGAAAGCCTCACCGGCGGCGATGGCGAGGAGTAGTTGCAAGGCGGCCCACGTCTTGAAGGTGCGCGGCTCGCCTGCGAACACGGTGATGCCCTGATCCGGCACGCACCCGGGGAGCAGCCAGGAGCAGCCCGACGCGCTTGCGGCCACGAACTCCTCGAGCGTCATGCCGGAGGCCACGGGTGTCCCGGCCGAGCGGCGTTGGCCCACCGCCAACAGCTCGGCCTCCGCCCGGTCTATGGACGCCGCGACGTCAGACCCATCCTCGTAGCCGATGGCGGCGATCTTGCCGGCGGCCCCGATGAGCCCGCGCATTACCGCCTTGCGAGCCACCACTTCCGCGTACTGCTCTGCCATGACCGAGCTTGGAGTACTTGCCACGAGGCCCGAAAGGTAGGCCGCGCCCCCGGCCTCCTCGAGCTGGCCGTTGAGCTCGCCCGAGAGCAGGACCACGTCCGCGGGCTTGCCCTTCTCGTAGAGCCGGAGCATGGCGGAGTAGATCGTCGCGTGGGCCTGGCGGTAGAAATCGGAGGGGCTCAAGCGCTCCATGACTTCGGCGATAACCGTCTGATCGATCAGGATCGAGCCCAAGACTGCGCGTTCGGCGTCCAGGTCATGCGGCGGCAGTCGATCGATGTTGCCGGCGTCCGGCGGGGCCGCTCGGACGACTCGCGGTCGTCGCGGCAGGGCAATTGGCTCTGGGGGCTCTTCACGCTGGGGGTAGGGCTCATCGTCTCCGGTAAAGGTCGGCAGCGGCAGCTCAGGCGGCCCTGAGCCGAGCCAATCCGCGGCCGTCACGTGCCGGCGTCGCAGGGCGCTCACGTGGCCTCACGCAACGTCGCCAAGCCGGGTCGTCTTAGCCTCAATCCAGGCGTCAAGCTCACGGCGCGGAATGCGCGTCGCTCGCCCGATCTTGACAACGTGGAGATCGCCCGCCCGGAGCAGCTCGAACAGCTTGGTCCGGCCGCAGCTCAGGTACTCCGCAGCTTCACTGACGGTGAGAAGTGCCTTCCCGTCCATGGATTCGTCCTCGTTCGCTTGACGCCCGGCGACCACCGGCGTACCGTAGTCTATATCAGGCTAAGCGTCTGCTATACATATAGAGCGTTAGTATAACGTGACGGATCAGGACAGGATCGACCTGGAACTAGCCGGACTCGACGAGGGGCTGCCGCCCGCGACGGTCGGCTGGCGCCGCCCCAAGCGAGTGCGCCTCGAAGGCGAGGAGCTGGCCTTCGAGTGGTCGGACGATCAGCTCTTCCACGCGAGAGCCTGGACGGCTGGTCGGGTCGGACCGCTGGCCTGGTGGGAGTGGCGCGAGCGCCGAGGGTTCCTCATGACGCTCGGAATGCCGGATGTCTACCCGAGCCGCGCATTGCTGATCAGGTTCGCAGGGCTCGCGGACGCGCCGGCCGAGAAGATTCGAGCATTCGCTGATCGCTTCGGCGCACTGCAAGAGCAGATATCCCGACGGTCCGAGTGGCAGGCTCATCAGCTCGGGCCAGACTTCGCGCTCCAGCCGTCGGCCTGGCAAGCGCCGCCACTACTCCCGGACCGGCAGCCCGTCACCTACTGGCAGCTCATCAGTCGTAGCTTTGCACGGGCTCTCCGACTGGCCGCCAACCCACGGACGCCCTCGGAAGAGAACGATCTCACCTGGCTCGTGAACGGTCATCTCTGGCAGGCTGGGGTCGAGGACTTCCTGACGTTCGTCGAAGGACAGCCTCGAATCCTTCACTCGGCCGGTGGCCTCTACGGTGGCCTCGCCGTAGAGCTTCTCTCCGCTGTCGCACGCGTGGGGCTGCGCCTGTGCGTGGGTTGTGGCACACCACTCGAAAAGGGTGGACGCCGGTACTGCGAAGCTTGTCGAGCCAGCGGCGTGCCCGAGCGGAACCGACAGACGCAGTGGCGGATGCGCCAGTCCACAGGCAAAGCGCCACAGGGCGCCAACGCCAGAGAGGAAAGCTGACATGGCCAAGCGCGGCAACGGCGAAGGTTCGATCTACCAGCGCTCCAGCGACGACCGATGGGTTGGGGCGTACACGGCAACCGATGGGCGCCGACGCGTTATTTACGGCAACACGAGGTCCGAGGTCCGTGATCGTCTCGTCGTTGTTCAGCGCGAGGCGCTGCAAGGCATCGCCCAAACGCCGGCCCGGTTGACGGTCGAGGCGTTTCTAGATCAGTGGCTCGATGCCGTCAAGCCGTCGCTTCGGCCGCGCACTTTCGCCAGCTACTCGGACCTGCTCCGCCTCCACGTTCGTCCGCGCATCGGCAAGGTGGCGCTAGCGAAGCTCACACCACGAGACGTTCAGTCTCTCGTCAATGATCGACTCGCGGCCGGTCTGTCGCCGCGGACCGTTCAGTACGTCCACGCCGTCCTTCGTCGCGCCCTCGGCCATGCCGAGAAGTGGGGCCTCGTTAGCCGGAACGTCGCCCGGCTCGTGGACGGCCCGCGGGTCCGACGGGCGGAGATACACCCGCTGACGCCGGACGAGGCTCGCCAGCTCTTGGCCTCGGTCCGTGGCTCGCGAGACGAAGCGCTGTACACCGTCGCTATCGCCATGGGGCTGCGCCAAGGCGAGGCCCTCGCTCTCCGATGGTCTGACGTTGACCTCGATGCTGGAGCGCTGACGGTTCGGCATACGCTCCAGCGGCTCGACCGCAAGGCGGAGCTGATGGAACCAAAGACGCCGAAGAGCCGACGTACGCTGTCGATGCCGGCGCCCGTCCTCACTGCACTGCGTGACCATCGCCGACGCCAGCTCGAAGAACGGCTCGCGATGGGCGAGGACTGGCAAGACCTGGACTTCGTCTTCGCCAGCGGCATCGGCACGCCGCTGGACGCGTCGGCCGTGACGCACCGCTACCAACGAACACTCCTGGCGGCCGGTCTTCCCCGTCAGCGGTTCCACGACACGCGGCACGCTTGCGCTTCGTTCCTGTTGGCTCAGGGCGTGCCGCTCCGGGTGGTGCAGGAGATCCTCGGCCACAGCCGGATCTCCACCACTGCCGACGTGTACGCGCACGTCTTGCCGACGCTCCAGAAGGATGCTGCCGACCGGATGGGCGAGCTTCTTTCCAGCTCCCGATAGTTACCCACAGGCCGGCCTCCGGCGAGGAGATCGCGGCGCTGCTGGACTAGCCCTCCTCCCAAAGCGCGTATGCTTGGGCTAGTTTCGGAAGGGGAGCGCACCATGGCAAAGGTTGATGATGTCGCGGCCGCGGTCTTGGCGCGTTGTGGTCCGATTGACACCTGGAAGTTCCAGAAGTTGATGTACTACTGCCAGGCATGGCACCTGGTTTGGGAAAGTAAGCCTCTCTTCCAGGATCGCATCGAGGCCTGGGCTAACGGGCCGGTCGTTCCGAATCTCTATGCTCAGCATCGAGGCCAATTCGTGTTGAGCGGGTGGGCTAGTGGCAACGCCGGCAACCTGACGGACGACGAGATCAGCACCATAGATGCCGTCCTAGAGTCATACGGGGGTAAGACCGGGCACTGGCTCAGCTCGCTCTCGCACCTTGAGAACCCGTGGCGCGAGGCGCGCGAGGGTCTAGCGCAAGGCGAGCGCGGGCAACGCGTGATAACCCACGAGGCGATGGCCGAGTATTACGGTGGGCTCGTGTAGGGCCGGCCGGCCGTGACGGCTAAGCCGAAGCGTACGAAGTATGGGGCGCTGCCTACTCAGGGCAAGACTGTCCCTGTCTCCTGTTGGCCGACCGACGAAGATAGCCATAATCTCGTCTCCTGGAGGGTGGGAGAAGTCGAACTGGCTGGTCCGTGGCCTTGGGGCGGGATCGACAATGCTAAGGCGGGGCAGATCCATAGGTTCCTCTCAGAGATGGAGAAGCTCGTTTGGGGAGCCGCTTCTCAGAACCAGGCCAGGATCAAGACCATTCCGCTAGAGCGCATCTCAGCGCAGGCAGTAGCGCGCCTAAGAGAGACTGAGCGCGATGATGTGGACGATCTGGTCGAACTCCACCTGAGCGGTCGAGAACGAATCTGGGGCGTTCGAAGGGGCAACGTTTGTCATCTCTTGTGGTGGGACCCGAGACACGAGGTCTGCCCCTCCACTCAGAAGGGTACCTAGCAGGCCCGTCTGCCGACAAGGCCGGGGGTTCCCTTTATCCCTCGATTCGACTTGCCACTCGCTGCCCTGCAGGTGGGTTGCTACACGGGTTGCTACATTCGCGCCGAAAGGGAGTGCAGCAGGCGCGGCATCCCCCCGTTTCACGCTCAGAATCTGGCGCGCCCGGAGGGATTCGAACCCCCGACCATCTGATCCGAAGTCAGATGCTCTATCCACTGAGCTACGGGCGCGCGGGGCGAAGCGATCCTCGCCGAGCCCGCATCTTAGTCGGTTCGGGGTCTGGCGTCCGTCCGGGAGAGCGTCAACTTCTGGTCTACGGCGGCCTCAGTTCGTTGCCGCCGTGGCAGCGTTCGGTTTCGAGACTCGTGCTCTTCGGGCGAGCTCGACGAACGGCCGCAGTCTCGTGGCCACCTCCGTTCGGGTCCGCCGGAAGGCCTCAAGCTTCTCCGCGTCGGTGCCCTCGACTTCGGCCGGATCATCCAGGCCCCAGTGGAGCGAGTTGTGCTCGCCGGGGAACACCGGGCAGGTCTGGCGCGCCCGATCGCAGACGGTGATCACGTAGTCGAACGGGCGGCCGATGAACCCGGTCACCGACTTGCTGCGCGCCCCGGACCAGTCGATGCCGATCTCGCTCAGGACTCGAACGGTGAAGGGGTTGACGCCCTTTGGCTCCGTGCCGGCGGAGAGAACCTGGAAGTCGGCGCCTCCGAAGTCCCTCAGCAGCGCCTCGGCGATCTGGCTGCGGGCGGAGTTTCCGGTGCAGACGAAGAGGACGCGGATCGGCGCGGGCGGCATGTTGGAAGCCTCCTGGGGTCGCCGGGCACGCCCGGCGGCTTGGATGGTCAGCTCGAGGTCGGTCAGTTCCGAGTCAAGCCGGTCGAGATCGGCGCGCCGACGCTCGATGGCGGCTCGCTGGCCGGCGATGAGCGGCTCGAGATCGACGTCGACCTGGCCGCGGTCGACGAACAGCGCCGCGACACGGCCGGCCTCGACTGGCGGGAGGCCGAGCCGCCGCAACGAAACGACGAGCGTCAGGCGAGCTAGCGCCTCGTCGCCGTACTCTCGATAGCCGTTGTCGCGACGCGCAGCTTGAGGTAGGGCACCGATTGCCTCGTAGTAGCGCACGGCCGATGGGCCGACGCCGGCCCGTCGGGCGAGCTCCGAAACCTTCATGCCGTCACCCTATACCTTCAAGTCGCTTGAAGGTCAAGGGACGCACTCAGTCGGACGCAAGGGAGCGTGGCGTAACGGTAGCTGAGGGAAGACGGCCGGCGAACGTCGCGGTCAGGCGTGCGCCTCGACTGCGGTCGGCTGCGATGAAGCCGCTGCCAGCGCCCCTGCCGGCCTGGCCGAACGCGGCTCCAGGTCCCCCGCCAGCTCGCGGAATCGTGCCACGGCCTCCGGCCGCACCGAGTAGTAGATCCACGTTCCGCGGCGTTCGGTGCTGACCCAGCCGGCCGTTCGCAGGACGCGCAGGTGGTGCGAGACCGTCGGCTGGCCGACTCCGCAGCAGTCGGTGAAGTCGCAGGCGCAGACCGCGCCCTCTGTAGTCAGCTGGCGAAGGATCGACAGCCTGGTCGGGTCGGCCGCCGCCTGGAGGAGAAGAACGTCGGGATCGGTGGAACGCTTCATGCCCGTAGGATATCGACTAATTTCGATATTGACAAGTATCGATATAGGCGCTAGATTCCGCCGTGAAAGGAGATCGAAGAATGTCGATCTATTACAATTCCACGATGGTGAAACTGCTCATGGAGGAGCGCCTGCGCGAGGCCCGCCAGGCCAACCTCCTTCATTGTTGCGCCGAGCCAGAGGCGCCGAAGCCCGGGCTCGCCGCGCGCTATCTCTTCCGCCGCAAGTCCCCCGCTGCCTGCGGGTGCTAGGGAGCCACCGATGACCACCGACATCCACGAGGTCGTACGCGAGCGCTATGCCGAGGCGGCACGAGGCGTCCTGTCTGGCGATTCGTGCTGCGCCGACGACGGCAACTACGGCAGCGACTTCTACTCCGCCCTGGAGCGCGAGGAGCTGCCCGACGCCGCCGTCATGGCATCCCTGGGCTGCGGCAACCCCATCGCCGTCGCCGATCTGCACGAAGGAGAGCGTGTCCTTGATCTGGGCTCCGGCGGCGGCATCGATGTCCTGCTCTCGGCCAGACGCGTGGGGCCTGCCGGCCGTGCCTTCGGCCTCGACATGACGGACGAGATGCTGGCCCTCGCACAACGCAACGCCGCAGCGGCCGGCGCCACGAACGTGGAATGGCTGAAGGGCCACATCGAGGCCATCCCGCTGCCGGCGGCCTCGATCGACGTCGTCATCAGCAACTGCGTCGTCAACCTGGCAGCCGACAAGCCGGCCGTCTTCCGCGAGATCGCCCGTGTCCTGCGGCCGGGCGGCCGCATCGGCATCACCGACATCGTCGCCGACGACTCGCTCACTCCCGAGCAGCGCCGCGAGCGCGGCTCCTACACGGGCTGCATCGCCGGCGCCCTCTCGTTCTCCGAGTTCCGGTGCGGGCTCGAGGCCGCCGGTCTCGAAGATGTGACCGTCACGCCGACGCACGAGGTGGCTGACCGGATGTTCGGCGCCATCGTCAAGGCCCGCAAGAGGTCTGACGCGAGGGCCAGCGAGGTGGCCGACGCGGCCGAAGCCGGGCGCGAGGCCGGGGTCGCGGCCGGGGCGCCCGGGGTCGCGCCCGGGGTCGCGGCCGCGGCTGACGCCATGCCCGAGGCCACAGCACACGGCACTGCCACGACGCCGGCTCAATCCTGCGGCTGCACCGGCGCCTGCCGGTGACGGCGATCGAACGAGCCCTCGACTCCGACCGGGAGGCTATCGAAGGCCTCTTGACCGCGAGCGCGCTGCCGCTCGATGGCCTCGAGATCGCCCTGCCGACGGCTCTCGTGGCGCGCGACGAGAGCCGAGTCGTCGGCTGCGCGGCGGTCGAGCCGTACGGTTCGGTCGGCCTGCTCCGGTCCGTCGTCGTCACGCGGGACCTGCGTGGCACGGGCATCGGCCGCCGGCTCGTGGAAGCGGCGGAGGCGCTGGCCGCGGACCGCGGCGTCGCCGAGCTGTATCTGCTGACCGAGACCGCGGCAGAGTGGTTCCCACGCCTCGGATATCAGCCCACGACACGGGCCTCAGTCCCGGCCGAACTGACGGCCTCGCCCGAGTTCACGACCGCGTGCCCCGAGAGCGCCTCCGTCCTGTGCAAGCGCCTTAGCCGCCCCACGTCGCCGACCCGCCTAGCTTCGGCCGGCGGGCGGGCGCCCGAGACGCCCTCAGATGCCGACCGGCTCGCGAACCAGGATGACCGTGGTCCGGCCGGGGACAGGCTCGGCGTCGAGCACGAGCATCTTCGTGACCTGGCTGCGTCGCCCGTAAGCCTCCTGCATGCGAGCGTCCTCGATCGGGTAGCTGTATTCCTCGACCCGGCGGAACGCCGTCGCCAGGTCCGGAACGACCTTCTGGGCGCCCACCACCAGGATCACGCGGCCGGCTCCGAAGCCAATCGGGCCCAGCTGGCTGCCAGTACCTGAAGCCAGAAGAATGCGGCCATCCTCGGTCAGCGCCTGGACGCTGTTGACCTGCACGTCCGGCGCCGCCCCGAGCTTGCGGATCTCGCGCATCTTCGTGGCGCGATCCATGGCCCGAGTCCGTGGCCGGATGGCGTCGTAGCGACCGCTCTTCTCAATCGCTTCCGTGACGCCGATCCGGTCCAGCGTCAGCGACGCCCCCTCGCCGACCTCGACGCCTTCGGGCAGCATGCTCAGCACGATCTCGCGAGCCGTGGCGCCATCGTCGGCGATTCGAACATCGAATCCGTGGCTGCGAAGCGCCTCGGCGGCGCGCCCGAGAGCGGCAGCATCCGCGGGCACGGCGAATTCTTCGTTGACCGGCAGGCGCTCGATCGTCCTGCTCTCTGTCATGGTCATGTCGATCTCCTGAAAGCTCGCAGGAGTCGGGCTCGAATGGCGACTCCCCGCTCTGGGCACCTGTCTCGCCCCCGGCAACGACATCGCGCGGATGTTATCGGCGTGCTGTCGCCCCATATGATGAACAGGTGCAACGTTACCGTGGTAGTGCGAAACAGGCCGCCCCGACCCCGCCGACCGACTCCGCGGCACCCGCCGCACGGCAGCCTGCCTCGGATCGATTCCCCGCGGTCTACCTCGGTCATGGCGCCCCGACGCTGATCGACGACCCCCTCTGGCCGGCCGAACTGGCTGCCTGGGCCGCTGAGATGCCGCGGCCACAGGCCATTTTGGTCGTGAGCGCGCACTGGCAATCGGCCCCGCTGACGATCGGCGCGGTCAATCCGGCACCGCTCGTCTACGACTTCTACGGCTTCCCCGAGCGTTACTACCGCATTCTCTACGACTCGCCCCCAGCCCCGGAGCTGGCGGCGCGGGTAAGGGCGACGATGCCCGCCGGCGAGCCTGTGGCCCAGCGGGAGCGGGGCCTGGACCACGGAGCGTACGTTCCGCTCCTGGTCATGTATCCCGATGCCGACGTGCCGGTCCTGCAGATGTCGATGCCCGACCTGGCGCCAGAGCACCTCTTCGAGATCGGCCGCCGGCTGGCGCCGCTCCGCGACGAAGGCGTCCTGATCATGGGCAGCGGCTTCATGACGCACGGCTTGCCGTTCGTCCACGACTACTGGGACGGCCGGCCGGGAGCCCCCGAATGGTCGATGGAGTTCGACCTCTGGGCCGCAGAGGTGCTCGAGCGGGGCGACCTGGACGCTCTCTTCGACTTCCGCAATCGTGCCCCCGGAATGCCGTTCGCGCACCCGACGGTCGAACACTTCGCGCCGCTGTTCGTGGCTCTCGGAGCTGCGACAGACCCATCCGAGGCGCCGAGGTTCACGATCGAGGGCTACTGGCTCGGCCTCGCCAAGCGCTCGTTCGAGGTCCGCTGACGACGGCGCGACGCCGGGCGGCAGAGCGTTCTGTCGATCGCAAGGACCCGCTTGACCCGACGCCCACGCGCGACGATCAGAGCCCGAGCAGCCTCTTCTTCGCGGCCGTGAACTCTTCGTCCGTCAGTTCGCCGCGGCCGTGCATCTCCGAAAGCTCACGCAGGCTGTCCGTACCTGAGCCGGGGGCGTTCTGCTGGGGTGACGCCGCCTGACGGTCGGGCTGTGCAAACAGCACCACGAAGATGCCGATGATGAGGAGGCCGAAAACCAGGATCGGGAACCAGCCCAACAACCCGTAGCCGGTGCCGAAGCCGATCACCCTGCCGCCGGCTCGCATGGGACCGAAGAGCGGCAGCGTGCCGTTGTGGCCGGAGTAAACGCCGTAGTTGTAGGCGACGACGCCCACGACCGCCACTATCGCGATTCCGACAACGAGTCCGAGAAGACGCCACGCGAGCTTGCGGTTCATCCGAGTCAGCCTTTCGAGTCCTGGATCTGTCACGATGTTGGGCCGCCGGGCTGAAGCAATCCTGAACGCTTTGCCCGCCCGGGTTCCCGCTGCCAGACCGGCCGTCTGCGCGGCCCGTCCGGAGCAGCGAGACTCCGCAGTCTTCCCTGCAAACCTCGCTGCTACTATGGCCGCAGATTCGGGGACAGGGCGCCGCGGACGGGAAAGGACGGGCCATGGGCGAGGTTGAACCGACGGACCGCACCTCCGCGGCGACGACAGGCGATCAGCCCAATCCGTCGGGCGGACGCGAACCCGAGCCGGCCGGTGTCCAGGCCGGGGTTTGGCCGGGGCCCGGCGCTCCTTCGGAGCAAGGATTCGGGTCATTCGGCTACCCGCCACCGTCGGCCGACTTCGGGCCGCCGTCTTACCCGGCCTCTGGTTGGACGACGCCCCAACCGGGGCAGCCGGCCGATCCCGCTCCCTATCAGCCGACCGCCCCCGGATACCGGCCCGGGTTCGAGGCCCCTCCATACTGGCCTCCCGGGCCTGCGCCGGGCCTGCAGTGGGGCGGCGTCGGGGTCAGGCTCGGGGCCCTTATGATCGACGCCGTCATCTTTGTCGCCGTCGTGTTCCTGGTGGGCGCGGTCAGTACCGTCGTCAACAGCCCGGGACCGGAAACCGCAACCGTATCAACCCCTGTGCTGGCGCTGGCCCTGGCGTTCTGGCTCTTCGCGCTGGTCTACCACCCGACCTGCTGGTATGTGTTCGGAGCCTCGCCGGGGCAGAAGGCGGTCGGCCTGCGCGTCGTCCGCGCGGCCGACGGAGAGCCGCTCGGCCTCGGCGCGGTCCTGGTTCGCTACTTGATCTTCTCCTTCGTCACGATCCTGGTCCCGCTGGGGATCGTCTCCGGCTTCATGACGGCAAAGGACCCGTTCAAGCGCGCCTGGCACGACCAGCTGGCGAGTTCGATCGTCGTCAGGAGACTGTAGCCGGGGCCCCGGGGCGGCCGAACCCGCGCCCGGACAACCTGCGGCAGGTGGCCTGCCGAGCTGAAGGCTGCCCGAACCATCCCATACGGGCTCGCCCGCGCGACCGAAGGTCGCGCCTACTGACTCACGATGGTCACGCTCGAAGCGGTGCGCCCGAAACTGGTGCCCGGGCTCGCCCCGGCCGAAACCCCTCCTCTCTCGCGACCAAAGCCGGAGCGGCCGGCGGTCTGGACGACGACCGTGGCTCCTGCGGTCACGTCGGCGGCGGTCGCCGGAGTCTGGCTGTGATAGGTGGTCGACGAACCGGTGGCGATCGTGATTGTCTGACCGTTGGCCTGCCGGACGGTGATCGAATTCGAGCTGACGCTTACGACGGTGCCCGAAACCGTCCTGGATCCGGCTGCCAGGGCCGCGCTCGTCCCGCCGCCGGGAAGACCGCCGCCGGGAAGACCGCCGCCGGGCCCGAGGGGCGCACCGCTCGCGTTGGGAACGACGCCCGGAAGGCCATTTCCGCCGGCAGGCTGGCCGTTGGCTCCGCCAACGGTCGACTGGATTGTGCTCCCGCCCGTTGACGCCATGCGTCCGACCGCAAAGCTGACTCCCCCGAGAGCGATCATCGCAGAGACCGCGAGCAGCACCGTCACCAGATTCGCCCGTCGCGGACGGACCGGGGTTCGAAGGAGTGGTTCGTTGTCAGAATCGCCGAAGACCGCCTCGCCGTAGGCCGCCGGTTCGCCCGGATCAATCTCTTCGATCGACGCGAATGGCTCGACCGGGGCCACTTCGAACTGCCACACCGGAAGCTCAGTGCCGGATTGGCGAGGGGTTGCCCCACTCGCATCTGGGGTCGTCATCTAAGCATCTCCTGGACCATCACCGCTGGCTGTGTCGGTCACGAGGAAGCAGCGCCCCGGAACCGCTTTCGCCGCCACCCCGGGTGACGCGCCGTCCGCCAGCGGGCAGGAGGATAGCGGGGTCGAGCTGAACCGCTGCTGAACTGGAGCGGGCGCTGGCGATCCATCCGAATCCGCCCGCGCCCACCCGTCTGGTCCGCCCGCGTTGGTGGTTAGCTGCCGGTGATCGTGACACTCGTTGCGGTACGAACGCCGCCGGTCCCCGGGCTTGCGCTGGCGGTGGCCGAAGCGGAGCCGGTGGCCGAGCCGGTGCCGGTGCCGGAGGTCTGGACGATAACCGTGGAGCCGGCGGTCACCGCACCGCTGGTCGCGGACGTCTGGCCGTAGTAGGAGGTCCCGGTGCCGGTGGCGATCGTCACCGTCTGGCCGTTCGCCAGCTGCAGCGTCATCGAGTCCGCCGTGGCGCTCACGACGGTGCCTGAGATCGTACCCGCGCCTGCGGCCAGACCCGCGCCGGACCCGCCCGAACCGAAGCCCGGGCCGCCGCTCGAAGTCACGTGGCCGACGGCGAAGCTGACGCCGCCGATGGCGACCAACGCCGAGGCCACGAGCAGCAGGCTGACCGAACTGACGCGTTGCCCGCGTGGCGGCGGCTTCCGAAGCGCCATCCTCGGGGCCTCCGGATGGGTGGTCTCGGCTTCGTCGATCGACGGCTCGTCTGGATCCGGGAACGCATCCAAACCCGACTCTGCCGTGGACGCCGGGGGCGCGGCAGGCGGCAGCTCGAGCTGCCACACCGGAAGGTCTGCAACTGTCGGCCGCGGGGCCATTCGGTTCTCATCAAGCGCTGTCATCGAAATGTCTCCAGGAACCCTGTCAGCAGAGACTTGGGCCGCGAGAGAGTCGCAGCACCCGAACCTGCGTTACCGGCCTTGATTGACCGGTCCGGCGTTCACGTGCACAGCCTGGGGTCGCGATGCTTTCGAAACCGTTACGACGAACGGCAGGGCGCAACGCCGCCCGAATGGCTAACCGAAATGCGACTCCCGGTGGCCACCCATAGAGCGGGGCCAGCTGACGCTGATGCTCGCGCCGCCGGCGGGCGAGGTCCCGATGTGCCACCGGCCGCCGGTAGCCCGAACGATCGCGTCGGCGATGGCAAGACCAAGGCCGGAGCCGCCGGGCTGATCCGTGGCCCGCCGGAACCTGTCGAAGACCCGGCCGCGCTCCGACTCGGGAATGCCTGGACCCGAGTCGTCGACGCTAAGGCGCACCCGCCGCCCCTCCCCGGCAACCCCGACGACGATGCTGCCGCCTTCCGAGGAATAGCGGCAGGCGTTGTCGAGCAGCACGCCGATCATCCGATCGAGCCAATCCGGCCGGGCCGTGACGATGGCGCCTGCCCCCGAAGGGTCGGCCCGCACTTCCAGCGTCTGGTGGCGCGTCTCGGCCACCGCCCGGAACCGATCGGCCGTCTGTGCCGCCAGGACGCCGAGATCGACCGGCTCCGCCCGGGGCTCCTCGCCGGGAGAGTCAAAACGAGCGAGCCAGAGCATGTCGTCGACGAGCCGGCGAGTTCGCTTCAGCTCGCCGTCGATGCGGCCGAACGCCGCCCCATCCCAGGCAGGATCGCGCTCGCGCGCGCGAGCCAGCGTCGCGGTCGCTTCGATGACCGACAGCGGGGTCCGCAGCTCGTGCGAGGCGTCGGCGGTGAACTCGAGCTGGCGCAGTCGAGCCCGCTCGATCGGAAGCGCGACCCGCCGTCCGACCACCAGGGCTCCCAGGAACACGAAGATCAGCAGGGCGCACCCGATGCCGACCTCGGCCACGATCAAGGTCGACTCGGTCTGCGTCGCGCTGTCCATCGACTGGCCGACCACCAGGCGCCCGGACCCGATGGGTCGGCCGACGATTCGGTAGCTCACGCCGTCGATCGAGACCGTTGTCGGCGAGGTGACCGACCGATCCGCGGCCGGCAGGACGAGGTCGTTGAGGCCCTGCCCAACGGCCGTTCCATCCGCATTGACCTGCCACAGCAGGACCGGCAGCGCATGTGGATCCTGGCGCGTGGGATCGAAGCCGAGGTTGCCCGGCCCTCCGCCTCCAGGCAGGCCTCCAGGTACGCCCGTGCCGGAGGCCGTGTCCAGTGCCCCGACCAGGTTGCGGTCGATATCGGAGGTCAGGTTGCTCGACACGACGACCGCCACGGTCACCGCGATCAGCAGGTAGGCAACGCCTACGACCGCGCTCGCGGCCATGGCGACGCGAACGATCAGCATTGGAACCGAGGGCCCGTGGTGGCCGTCGGCTCCCGGTCGGCCCGGACCGCCATCGGGCTGCCGCCGGGCCAACAGTCTCACGCGTCCTCCAGGCGATATCCGGCGCCGCGGACCGTGACGATGCGGACGCCTGCATTCGGCAGCTTGGCCCGCAGACGGCTGAGCTGGACGTCGATCGCATTCGATCCGAGCGGGTCGGTTTCATCATCCCAGCCGTGCTCGGCAATGGCCTTGCGATCCACCACGGCCGGAGCGCGGCGCATCAACAGCTCGAGGATCCTGTACTCGGTCGTGGTCAGGGCCAGGGGACGATCGCCAACCGTGACCTCGCGCCGGACGGGGTCGAGCGAGAGCAAGCCGCGCGAGATTATCGGAGCGTCCACGCCTCGCGGCCGCCGCTGCAGGGCCCGGACGCGAGCCAGCAGCTCTCCGAAGTCGAAGGGCTTGACCAGGTAATCGTCTGCGCCGGCGTCGAGGCCCCGGATGCGGTCCGGTGGGGCATCGCGGGCCGTCAGCATCAGGATCGCCGTCGGTTTGCTGTGTTTGCGGGCCCACGCTACGACGTCGATCCCCTCGGCCCCCGGCATTCGCCAATCGATGATGGCCACGTCGTAGTCGTAGAACTTCAGGAGATCGATAGCGTCGTCTCCCCGTTCGGCGGTATCGACCTGGTAGCCGTAGTCCTTCAGGCCGAGAGCCAGGACCTGGCTCAGGCCCGGATCGTCCTCGGCGACCAGTAGGCGCATCAGTCTTCCTCTACGGCAGCACCAGCCCGCGATCGTTGCGCTCGGCGTGTCGGGTCGATGACGCCTCAATCGTAGCGCCGACTCCCGATCGTTCGAGCACCGCACGCTGGCAGACCGGTTGAGCTCCCATGCAATGAGATTTCCACAGCTCGCCTTTCGGAAGGATTACGGGCCGGAGCCTCTCAGGCGCCTCCCGCAGCGGGGAAGGCGGCCGGCCGCGGGGTCGGCCGGCCGCTCATGAAGTGGCCCGCGCTCGGTCAGGCCGCGCCGGCGCAGTCGTAGAGGGTGGCAGAGCCGCCATAGCTGACGAGCTTGCAGGTGCTCGTCACCCAGGAGTCCCGGGCCGAGCCGGTGTCGCTGCCGAAGCCGGCGCCACCTCCCCCACCACCGCTCGCCAGGACGAACCTGAGCTTGCCCGAGGCGATGTAGCTCTGGAGCTGGTCGAGAGTCGGCGTCGGGTCGGAGCCGGTGAAGCCGCCCATCGCCATGACCGGAAGCCCCGTGGCGAGCTCGATGGATCCCGCCTCCTGGGCCGAGTTGGCGGCCACGATCCAGGTGGCACTGCCGCGGTTGGCCACCAGGTAGTTCAGAAGCGCAGTGTCGGAGGTATTGCCACCGAGGCCGCCGCCGTCACCGGGGAGGCCCGTCCTGGGCTGGCCCGTCGTGCGCTGGCCGCCGGCGAGGCTGCCGCCTGGTCCACCGCCGGGGAAGCCACCGCCCGGGAACGCGCCGGCGCCCGGGTTGGTGCCGCCGCCCGGGATGGTGCCGCCGCCCGGCCCGCCGGTCAGCGCCGTCGTGGTGCCGGGACCCGGGTGCGGGTCGCCGCCGCCGTAGGCGGTGCCGGTCGTGTCGATGGCGTAGGCAGCCGGCGCGAGCAGCGTCGCCAGGACGCCGACGCCCGCCGCCGCGAGGGCGATCCTCTTGACCACGGCCTTCTCGGCAAGCGCCGGCAACGATGTCGCCACCAGGATGAGCAGCGCCGCCACCGCGAGCGCGATCGCCACGGGGCCGAGGCCGGGCGCGAAGTCCGGCGTCCTGTCGAGCAGCGTGGCCCCGAACCAGGCCGAACCCAGGCAGACGATGCCGACGGCAATGCCGCCGAGCCAGATCCGAGAGCGCGCACCCCAGAGGTCGACCAGGCCGGCGCCGACCAGGGCCGCAATCGCCGGAGCCAGGGCCACGGCGTAATAGGAGTGGATGATCCCGGACATGTAGCTGAAGACGATGGCCGTGACGGCGAACCAGCTGCCCCAGAGCAAGTAGCCGGCGAGAGCACGGTCGGTCCGATGGGCCCAGCGGCGCCGGAACAGACCGACGACCAGGCACACGATCGCCAGCGGGATGAGCCACGCGATCTGGCCAAACATCTGGTCGTTGAAGAGTCGGAGCAAACCGACGTCGCCGCTGAACCCGCCGCCACCGGCCCCACCGCCGGCCCCGCCGGGCCCGCTGGCGCCGAAGATACGGCCGAGGCCGTCGTAACCGAAGATCAGGTCGAGGGGCGACCCGGTCGTGCTGCCGCCGATGAACGGCCTGCTGGCGGCCGGAAGAAGCTGGACGATGGCGACCCACCAGCCGCTGGTCACGAGGACCGTTCCCAGGGCCAGGGCCAAACCGATCAGCCGCCGGCGCAGGGACGTGTTGGCCGAGAAGCCGAAGACGAGGGCGTAGCCCGGGAGCACCAGGTACGCCTGGAGGTACTTGGTCAGGAAGGCCAGGCCGACCAGCGAAGCCGCGAAGGTCATCCAGCGATAGCTGCCGTTCTCGAGCGAGCGGAGCAGCGCCCAGGCGGATGCAACCAGGAGCAGCGTCAACAGCGCGTCGGGGTTGTTGAAGCGGAAGATCAGGACGGCCGCCGGCGTCAGGGCCATCACGATCGCGGCAATGGTCGCCGCGGCCGGCCCGAACGAGCGCTTGACCGCCACGAAGAGAACTCCGACGGTGGCCACGCCCGCCAGCGCTTCCGGCAGGAGGATGCTCAACGAGCTCAGCCCGAACAGCCGAACTGACAGCCCCATCACCATCGTCGATAGCGGCGGCTTGTCGACCGTGATGAAGTTCGCCGCGTCGAAGCTGCCGAAGAACCAGGCCGACCAGCTCTGGGAAGCCGACAGCGCCGCGGCCGAGTAGTAGGTGTTGGCGTAGCCGCTGACGGTGAGGCTCCACATGTACAGGACCGCTGCCAGCGCCAGCACGCCGGCGAGTGCCGGGCGAACCCAGGAAGCCTCGTCCTCGTTGCCTCGGACCAGGCTGCGGAAACCGGCCACGGGCCGAAATCGCGGCATGAAGGAAGGTCTGGTGATGGCAGTCATCCTGGTGTCCCTTTCGAATGGAAGAGCGTACCAACTGTCGGGGAGGCCGACCCTCGGGCATCCGCGGCCCGATCGACGGCCAGATTCGGCGCGGCCGATCGAGTCGCGGGCGGCCGATCGATCGCGAGGCGCAGGAAAAGGAACCGAATGAGGGTCGCGAGAGCATTTGCCGCCACCAGGATCGCGATCTCGGTCAGGCGACCGTGGTTCGGCGCGACCGCGTTCAGGATCACCAGCGACGCCGAGGTGATTGCGAGCGCCGCACCCAGCGCCAGGAGGCCGGCGGCATGGTGGCGCGCCAGGCCCTGGCTGCCTCGGATCCCGAAGGTGAGCCAGCGGTTCGCGGCCGTGTTGCCAACGGCGGTGAGGAGGAGAGCCACCGCATTGGCGATGGCCGCCGGCGCGGCCTGGCGAAGCCAGGCGTAGAGCCCGACGTACGCCAGCGTGCTGGCGACGCCGATGACTCCGAAGCTGGCCAGCTGCCGGACCACGGCGCGGCGTGCAGCAAACCGTGCGGGAACGGGCAGGGCTGTCATGGCAGCGACTTTCGGCCAGGCTGCCTTTCGAACGGGTTACGCGCCGGAATTGCCGTGGCTGCTCTTGCGATGGCAGCCGTCACTGGGGGCTCAGGAGGAGGGACCGTGCCGTGGACGCCCTGAAGGATGTGGCCGATCGCCGGCCGGCACGATTGTATTGGCCGGCGAGACGGTCCTCAGCACGAGACGGCCATGAGCGGGAGACGGTTGCGCGACTTGCAGCTGCCACGATATACTCCACATCATGTGGAATATCACTGTTGAGCAGAGTAATGGCTTCGAGCCCGACGCCGGGGCGACCGGCCGCTCGCCCCTCGAGCGCGAGCTGCTCGAGGAGATGACCGCCTGGTCGCCGCGCGATCGAGGAGGGGCCTTCACGACCTGGCACCGCCACGCCCTGAGCCTGGTCCACCTCAACGTCCTCACCGCCCTGGAGACCGAGGGGCCCCTTTCGATGAAGCGCCTGGCCGAACTCATGGACGTCTCCGACGCAAGCGCCACCGGCATCGTCGATCGAATGGAGAAGCGCGGGCTGGTCGAGAGACGCCACGACACGGGCGATCGTCGGGTCGTGCTCGTCCATGCCACGGACGCCGGTGCGAGGGTCTTCGGCGATATGGCCAGTCATCGTCGCGCGATGCTGTCTCGTGTCCTCGCGGAGCTTACCGAAGATGAAATGGCCGCCCTGCTGGTCGGCATGAGGGCCATCCACTCGGCGCGCGACAGGCTCCTGGCCGCCGCCGGATCGGGCTTCCAGGACGAAACCGATACGGCCGGCACATCGGAGAAGCCGAGTGCTTGAGCCAGGTCATCATTCATCCCCGGCGCCTTCACGCCTCGTACACAGTTGGAACCCAGGCTGGGGCGAACGGCGATGGGCCGCTCGTGTCGGCTCCTTCGACGATCACTCCGCCGCGTCGGCGATCACCACAGCCGCAGTTGAGGATTGCGCCCGAATGAACAGGCAGGATGCGCCCCGATGACCAGACTCCTCGTCACCTACCTCCGTCCGTACCGCCGCGCGCTGGCGCTGGTGATGGTTCTTGTGACGATCCAGGCCCTCGCCAACCTGTACTTGCCCAATCTCAACGCGGACATCATCAACAACGGCGTGCTGACTGGTAACACCGGCTACATCATCCGCACCGGCGGCTTCATGCTGCTGGTCACACTCCTGGTCTGCCTGTGCGCCGTCGTCTCCGTCTACTTCGGCTCGAGGACGGCTATGGCATTCGGACGGGATGTGCGCAGCGCGGTCTTCCGACAGGTGATGAGCTTCTCCCAGAAGGAGACCAACGTTTTCGGAACCCCGACGCTCATCACTCGCAACACGAACGACGTCCAGCAGGTTCAGATGGTCCTGGTCATGGTCTTCAACATCATGCTCATGGCCCCGATCATGCTTGTCGGCGGCGTCATCATGGCGCT
>JBEKVD010000049.1:0-21834 GCA_049514315.1 Candidatus Limnocylindrales bacterium
TCGATGTCGGGCCGGAAGCCGTCCTTCTCGACGGCGCGGCTCTCCGGCTTGGGATGTGCGATGCCCGATATCGCCTTTTCCGAGTAATGCATCCCACGTCCTTCCGGTGGCCGCCGTGGCGCGGGGTGCGACGGAACTGACCGGCTGCCCGTGACGAACCACGTCGGGGGCTCCGGCCACGCCGTTGCTCCGACGCGGACGCGGCATAGGTTACGCGATCGGGGCCGCTACGGGTCGAACCGGCCCCGCCTAGTCCGGCCCGCCCCGTGCGGCGGGAATCCGCGCCCGCGCGGGACTCCCCTGCTCGTCGGCGGGGAGAAGACGCGAAACCACGGCCTGGGCCACGCTCCACGCCCGCGCCGCATCGCGGGGCAACCTTATGCGGGCCTGGTTCGTGCCGAAACGGACCACGTCCCGGTCCATCGGTGCGAGGGCCCGCATCGCCGCGGCGCGCGACAGGGTTCCGAACCGAACGACCAGCTCGCCCTCTTCGCGCGAGATCGACGCAATCCCGGCCGTCTCGGCGGCCAGGCGCAATTCCACGACCTCCATCAGCTTGAGGACCGGTTGGGGCAGCGGCCCGAACCGGTCCTGCAGCTCCTGGCGGAACGAGCTCAGCTCGCCGGCCGTGCGGACGCGCCCCAGGCGCCGGTACAGGTCGAGCTTCTGCGATGTCTCGGGAACGTAGGCGTCCGGCAGGTGGGCGTCGACCGGCAGGTCGACGACTGCGCCGGGCCGTTCGATCTCGGCCGGCCGCCCTTCGAACTCCGCCTTCTGCTCCTCGACCGCCTCGGCGAGCAGACGGGTGTAGAGGTCGAAGCCCACCGCGGCGACGTGACCGTGCTGCTCCGCGCCGAGGATGTTGCCGGCACCGCGGATCTCCAGGTCCGAGAGAGCGATCTGGAAGCCGGCGCCCAGCTCGGAAGCGTTGAAGATGGCCTGCAGGCGCTTGCGGGCCACGTCCGAGAGCCTCTCCCGGCGCCGGTACAGCAGGTAGGCGTAGGCGCGGCGCGAGGACCGTCCGACCCTGCCGCGGAGCTGGTAGAGCTGAGCCAGGCCCAGGGCGTCGGCGCGGTCGATGATGATCGTGTTGGCGTTTGGGATATCGAGCCCCGACTCGATGATGGTGGTGCAGACCAGGACCTCGGTCGCGCCGCCGGCGAAGCCGAGCATGACTCTCTCGAGCCGACCCTCTGGCATCTGGCCGTGGCCCACCGCGATCCGAACGCCCGGCAGCAGCGCCCGGAGCTGCTCGGCCTGCGCCTCGATCGTCTCGACACGGTTGTGGACGAAGAAGACCTGGCCGCCGCGGTCGAGCTCGCGCAGGATCGCGTCGCGGACCAGGCCGGCGGACGCCTCGGCGACGCGCGTCTGGATCGGCAGCCGGTCCTCCGGCGGCGTCTCCATGAGCGAGAGATCGCGGACGCCGGCAAGCGCCAGGTTCAGCGTCCGCGGGATCGGCGTCGCGGAGAGGGTCAGGACGTCGACCTCGCGGCGCAGCTTCTTGAGCCGCTCCTTGGCCGCGACCCCGAAGTGCTGCTCCTCGTCGACTATGACCATGCCGAGGTCCCGGAAGCGAACGTCCTTGCTGAGCAGCCGGTGCGTCCCGATGACGAGATCGACCGAGCCGGCAGCGAGGCCTTCGATCGTCGCCCCCTGCTCGGCGGCCGGGACGTAGCGCGACAGCAGGCGGACGGTGATCGGGAAGGCGGCGAACCGCTGGGCGAACGTCGCGTAGTGCTGCGCCGCCAGGACGGTCGTCGGCACCAGGACGGCCACCTGCTTGCCGTCCTGGATCGCCTTAAAGACGCTGCGAAGGGCGACCTCGGTCTTGCCGTAGCCGACATCGCCGACGACGAGCCTGTCCATCGGCCGGCCGGCCTCCATGTCGAGCTTAACCTCGGCCGTTGCCCTGAGCTGGTCGAGGGTCTCCTCGTACGGGAACGAGGCTTCGAGCTCTGCCTGCCAGGGCGTGTCGGGGGAGTAGGCGAAGCCCTGGGCGGAGGCCCGGGCCGCGTATATCTCGAGCAGCTCTCTGGCAAGGTCGGTGACCGCGCGCTTGACCCGCTGCTTCGTCCGCAGCCACTCCGCGCCGCCGAGCTTGCTCAAGGCGGGGTTCTCTCCCCCCGAATAGCGGCTGATGCGATTGATCTGCTCGACCGGCAGGAAGATCTTGTCGGTACCGGCGAAGCTCAACTCCAGGTAGTCCCGTTCCTCGCCGGGCAGCCCGCGTCGGAGCATTCGCTCGTAGCGGGCGATGCCGTGGTCGACATGGACCACGAGATCGCCCGTCGTCAGACGTTCGAGGACGTCGCGGGGCACGACGCGCCGGAGCGCCTTGGGCCGCCTGACGCGAACCGAGCCGAAGATCTCGCGGTCGGTCACGAACATGAGTCCATCCGGGCCACCGCCGAAGCCGCCGTTGAGACTCCGGCCCACGAGACTGCGGGTTCCCGGCGCGGGAGCTGCGGATAGTCGGTCGACTACGGCCGTTGGCAGGCCCCCCTCGGCCAGCAGGTCGGCGAGACGAAGGGCCTGGTCCGAGGCCAGAACGATGCGATACCCCTGGGCCGCCCAGCTCGCAACGGTCCCGGCCAGGCGCGCCGTCCGTGCCGGGGGCAGGGCCGGTTCGCGCCAGCCGAACGGATCGCCCATGGACGTGCCGCCACCGGTCGGCGGGTCCGCATCCGATTCCCAGGTCAGCTCGAGCGTGCGACCGCGCAGCAGGCGAGATTTCCAGGATCGAGGCCCCAGGTAAGCTTCCGGCCATTCGCCCGGCAGGTCGCCGGCGGTGACGAGCTCGGAGCGACGCTCCGCGGCCTGGCGCCACAGGAAATCGGCCGCGTCGGCAACCTCACCGGGCTCGTCCAGGACGAGGAGCGTCGACGGCGGAACGTGGTCCAGCCCGGTGGCCGGGCACAGGACTGCGGCCCAAACCTCGGCCGCGTCCCCGGTTGCCAGCGCGCGGGCGGCGGCCGGGCCGTCGTGCACGCCGCCTGGACGAGCGCGGATCGCACCGGTGCCGCCCTGCGCGCCCTCCTCGAAGCGCGCGAGGTCCGCGGCGAGGCGATCCGGCAGCTTCGAGCGTCGGCCCGGCAGCCGGGCGATGCGGGCCCCGATCTCAGCCACACCCCCGGACGGGACGAGGAACTCGCTGGCGGGCAGCAGCACCACTTCGTCAACGACGTGGAGGCTGCGCTGGTCGGCCGGGTCGAAGGCGCGCATCGAATCGATCTCATCGCCGAAGAACTCGATCCGAATGGGCAGCGGCGCGGCGGAGGGGAACACGTCGACGAGCCCACCCCGCCGGGCAAACTCGCCGCGGCCGGCAACCTCGAGGACCGGGTCGTAGCCGAGAGCGAGGAGATCGCGGAGCAGCCCGTCCTGCCCGACCCGGTCGCCGACCCGGAGGCGGCGCGGCTCGACCGGCACCTCCGCCGGGTCGAGGGTGTGCTGGAGGAGCGCCTGTACGCTTGCGACCAGGACTCGCGCCCGACCGGAGCGCCACGCCGCCAGGGCGGCCACGCGGGCCGCCGTCTCGTCGCGGACCAGCTCGCTGCGCTCGTAAGCCAGTGCCGTCCGTGGCTCCAGCACTGCCACCGCGTCCGGATCACCCAGCCAGGCCTGCAGCTCCTCGGCAACGCGATCTCCCACCTCGGAGTCGCGGGCCACCCAGCACAGCCGCTCCCCGGCGACTGCCCCGAGAGGGCCGGCGTCCCCGGCCGCCCCCAATGGAGCGGCAGGAGCCCCGGACGGGGCCGCGGCCCTCGTCTGGGGCGAGGCCTGAGAGTCGACCGTCGCAAGCGCCGCGGCCAGGAAGGTCTTGGCGCCGTGCGGAACCGAAGCCAGGGAGGCGTGGTGGCCGGCGACGGGCAGCGGCGCGCCCTCGGCCCCGAGCCG
This sequence comes from Candidatus Limnocylindrales bacterium, assembly GCA_049514315.1. Lineage (GTDB taxonomy): Bacteria > Chloroflexota > Limnocylindria > Limnocylindrales > CSP1-4 > Fen-1039. The sequence goes on from JBEKVD010000049.1 coordinate 3,901, forward strand.
CGCCCGGAGCGACGCGAAGGCGCCGGCGGCGTGGAGCAGCGGCGGCAGGGCCGCAAGATCCGGCAGCCTTCGGGCAAACAGCCCGGCGCCCCCGGAGGATGCTGCGGCAGCGCTGGCAGCTGCCGCCCTGGATGTCCCTGACGCCTGGGCGGCCCGGTACGCGGCCTTGATTTCCTCATCGACGTGGCGCTCCCTGCCGCGCCGTCCGACCCTCATGGGTTGATTGGCTTCCACCACGGCGGCCGGCAGGCCGCCGTCCTCGTCGGCAAGGACCGGCCCGTCTGGCGGCCCGAGCCCCTCCTCGCCGAGCGGATCGGCCGCGTCGCTCAGAGCGGCTTCGATCTGACGGCGCAGAGGCCGGCCTCCGCGAACGCTCACTCGCCGCCCTCTGGGGGCTTCGGCTTGCGCCAGCCGGTTCGCGTGCGCCGTATCCCGTCGGGTCCGGGCGGGCCGTCCACTTCGCCCGGCGGCGCCGAGCGCTGATCGTCGTCGGGACGCAGCTCGAAGGCGTTGAAATGGTTCGCCGCCTTGCTGGTGCCGTCGCGTGCCCAGGCTTCGACCGCGTCGGCTGCGGCGTCGAGCAGCTCGGACAGTCGGGCCTTCTCGCCCCGCCCGAACTGGCTCAGGACGTGGTCGATCGCATCGCCGCCCGGCTCGCCGATGCCGACTCGCAGTCGGCCGAACTGCTCGTTGCCGAGTTCCTCGATGATCGAACGCAGGCCGTTGTGGCCGCCGGCGCTGCCGCCCTCGCGAAAGCGCAACTTGCCGAACGGCAGGGCCAGGTCGTCGCACACGACCAGCATCTCGGCGAGTGGTGCGTGCTGGCGGGCGAGGACCTTGCGAACCGCCAGCCCCGACTCATTCATGAAGGTGAGAGGCTTCACCAGCAGCAGATCCAGGCCGCCGTAGCGGCCCTGGACGATCGCCGAGGCATCGCGCGTCCGGCCCCTGCCGGACCAACCGGCTCGATCGGCCAGTCGGTCGAGGACCATCCAGCCGATGTTGTGGCGCGTCTTCTCGTACTGGGCGCCGGGGTTCCCAAGGCCGACGATGATCTTCATCGCCCCTCCAACGTGGGCCGCCGCGCCCGAGCGCGACACGCAAAACCAGCCCTGACCCGGGTCGGGAGGGCCTGGGCGGATGGTATCAGGAGCGGCCCGGAGAACCGCGCCGCGGGAGCTCAGGCGATCCGACCTTCGGACGGCGAGTCTGAATCAGCTCCGGACCGGCTCCCCGCGCCTGCCGTGGCGGCGGAGGGAGCCCGAAAGAGTCGCGAGAAGGCGCCCCTCCAGTGCGCGCATCGCCGCCTCCTCCGTCGGCTCGGCGTGGTCCCAGCCGCAGACGTGGAGGGTGCCATGGACCGCAAGCAGGAGCAGTTCTTCCGCGGCGGTCCAGCTGACGTCGCCGGTCTGGCCACCCCGGCCGTCCGCGGCCTGGACGACCGCCCGCTCGACCGACAGGATGACGTCCCCGAGATGAGCTCGCAGCCCGGGCGGCAGGGCGAAGGCCTGGCCGAGGGCGGCAGCCGCACCTGGATCGCGGGGCAGCGCGATCCCGCGCTCGTGGGGCGGGAACGCCCCGGCTGGGAGGAACGGGAACGACAGCACGTCCGTCGCACCGGATGCGCCCATGTGCACGGCGTTCAGCTCGGCCAACTCGCGGTCACCGGAGAGGACCACGCCGATCGACGCCGGGCCCGGAGCTCCTGCGGCCTCCAGCGCGGCCCGGACGGCGGCGGCAAGCCGGTTCCGAGAGGTGAGATGAGGGACGCCGGGTCGAATGGTGAGGTCGATCCGGAACGGCGGACGGTAGATCGAGGAGGTGGCGCCCTCCGCGGAGTCGAAGAGCGCAGGAGAATCGGTCATCGACGCACCCGGACCCTCAGCGGCCGGATGCGCGCGATCGGGGGGCCACCGGTCGGCGCCGGGGTCGCGGGCGAACCCTCCCTGCTCCCATCGCGGTCCCCTTCCAGCCTACCCAATGCCCCTCTCGCGCCGCGATTCGATCTCGACGACCTTGCTCTGAGGGTAGGCGATGCGCTGGTGATACATGCCCAGGAGCTGCTCTATGAACGCTTCCCTGATGTTCTCGAGGTCGCGAATGGTCAGGTCGCACTCGCCCAGCTGACCGTCGGCCAGTCTCTCCCCGATGATCTGGCCGACCATAGCACGTATCGTGACCTCATCACGGCTCGAGAGCGAACGCACCGACGCCTCGACGCCGTCGGACAGCATGAGGATGGCGGCCTCACGCGATTGCGGCTTGGGGCCGCCGTGGCGGAAGCGGTGCTGATCGACTGCATCGGCGGCCGCCTTGCCGGCGGATGTCCCGAGGCCGCCGAACGGCCGAGCCGCAGCCTCGCGAGCCTTCCCGTAGAAGAAGCCGAGGATGGCCGTGCCGTGGTGCTGGGGGATGAACGCGATCAGCGGCGTGGGCAACCGGGCCTTGTAGGCGAGATCGATCCCGTCGGCGACGTGCTGCCTGAGGATCGTCGCCGAATCCTCGGGCTCGAGCTGATCGTGGATATTGTCGCCGCCGGCCTGGTTCTCGATGAAGGCCAGGGGGTTGGCCAGTTTGCCGATGTCGTGGTAGTAGGCCGCGGCTCGGACCAGGAGCGGATCCGCCCCGATGGAAGATGCCGCGCGCTCGGCCAGATTGCCGACCATGAGCGAGTGGTGGTAGGTGCCGGGAGTCTCGATGAGCAGCCGGCGCAGCAGCGGCTGAGACGGGTTGGCAAGCTCGAGCAGCTGGGAACCGGTCAGGATGCCGAACAGGTTGCCGAGCAGTGTGAATGTGCCGAGGGCGATGATCGTGGCTATCACTGCGCTGCCCAGGGCCGCGCCGCAGAGCTGCAGGAGGCCGGTCATGTCCTGCAGGCCCAGAAGACCAAACGCCCCGACGACCGCCATTTCCGCGACCGCCACGGCTATGCCCGCCTGGATGAAGAAGTGCTGACGCTCGCCCTTGCGGATCGCCAGGATGCCGGCGAACCCGCCCAGGAACACATACGCGGACAGCTCGATCGACGAGCCGCTGACCGGCCCCGCGAGGACGGCCACCAGCGCCGTCATGACGACGCCGACGCCGGGATCGAGCAGGAGAGTGAGCAACATGCCCGCGGCTGCCGTTGGGATCAGGTAGGGCAGCCACGCCCCACCTCCGGTCAGCCTGAGGGCCAGGGCCGCCACGACGAAGATCAGGCCGATCAGGAGCAGGGTCCGGCTGCGGTGCCAGTACTCCGGCCGGAAGCGCCACAGCCAGCCGAGCAGGAGACCGGCGACGACGGTCCCGAGCAGCATCCAGGCCGCACCCCTTCCCCAGTTCACGCTCGCCGTGTCGAGGCCGTAATAGCGGATATCGACCATGGCCGAGTCGGAGATGAGGTGGCCCGCGTCGACGATGACCTGACCGGCCTTCAGCGTGTCCTGGACGGCGGCCACTCCGGTCACGGCCGCCGCCCGGGCCTGCGCAGTCAGCGACGCGCTGTAGGCTGAGTTGGCCACGAACAGGGGCGTGGCGATGTCCGCGGCCAGCTGCTCCTCGGCAGCGCTGAGCCCCAGGCCAGCGGGCATGTACTGGCCGGCGAGCGCGGCCCTGGTGGCGGCCAGGTCGGTGTCGCGTATCTCGACCTGCTCGCCGGCGCTGAGCGCGCTCTCGGCAGCCTGCTCCACGACGGGCCAGCGCGCCGGATCGAGGGCCAGGAGAACGGTTCGATCGTCTGTCGACAGCGACGGAAGCAGGTTCTGCAGCGCGGCCCGTCTGACCTCCGGTGTGTTGGTCGAACTGAAGGCTGCGTCGACCGGCTGGAGGGCGAGCTGCAACTCGGCCACCTGGACGGCGGCGATCGAGGCTGCGCGTTCAGGGGTGTAGTCGTAGCGCGGCGTCACGGCCGCAGCTGCCGCGTCCTGGGCCTGCTTGGTCTCGATCGGGTTGGGGATGGTGGCATCGCGCGGGGCACGGATGGCCGTTGCGGCCACCGTACCGGCGGCGTATCCGGGACTCACCGGTGCCAGAGCGCTGAGCACTCCGACCCCGAGAGCGGCCACGATCAGGACGGCCGCCATGATCAGCCTGACGGCGTCGCGTCGGCCGAATGCGCGAAGTCTTTCGTACGGCTCCCTCAACACGGCGTCGCCGTCACGATCCGGCGGCGCGGGCTGCCAGCACCTGCGTCACGAGCTGGCTCACGGACCTCCCGTCGGCGCGACCGCGGGTCTTCGGGGCGAGCCAGGCCATGACTTTGCCGATATCGCGGGGGGAGGACGCGCCGGTTTCGGCAAGAGCCTGATCTATCAGCGCCCGCAGCTCGGCATCCGAGAGCGGCTGCGGCATGAACTCGGAAACGACCGCGATGGCGGCCTCTTCCCTGGCCACCAGGTCCTGGCGGCGCCCGGCCCGGAACGTGTCGAGCGACTCGTGGCGGACCTTCAGCTCGCGCGTCAGGACGCCGAGCATCTCGTCGTCGGCAAGCCTGTGCTTGCCCTCCTTCTCGGCTCGCTGAACGGCCGCCAGCACCATGCGCAGGGCGTCGCGGCGCACGGCGTCATTCGACCGCATGGCGGCCTTCAACTCAGCGTCGAGTCGATCGCGGAGAGACACCGGTGTGGCACCTCGGGGCGGGTTGCGCGTTCGACGACCGGCCGCGAACCCTTCGACCGCGTGACAGGTCTCGCTAGCTCTGCGTCTGGCGAGCGACCTTCTTGCGCTTGGCTTCCTTGCGCTTGCGCTTCACGCTCGGCTTCTCGTAGTGCTCGCGGCGGCGCGCCTCAGCCAGGATGCCGCTCTGCTGGATCTTCTTGTTGAATCGGCGCAGGGCACTTTCGAAGCTTTCGTTCTCACCCACACGGACTTCTGCCAATCCGGAAATCACCTCCTTTGGGGCTCGTTCCCGATCGCGATCCATCGACATGCCCCTGCGAGCAAGCAGCTCCACGCCGCGAACAGAGCCCGCGGAGTGTAGCCCGATCCCGACTCGATTGTCCACCGACTTCGGTCCCGGTCCGGTCGCCCATCAGCCGGGAGGCCAGGTCATGGGACGGCCGCCCAGCAGGTGGACGTGGAGGTGGTCGACAGTCTGGCCGCCGTTTCTGCCGACGTTGAAGACCAGCCGGTAGCCGTCGTCGGCGATCGCAGCCCGCCTGGCCAGCTCGGCGGCTACCAGGACGATCTTGCCGACCAGGTCGTGGTCGGCCTCACCGAGGTCGCGGACCGAGGCCACGTGCCTCCGCGACAGCAACAGGAGGTGGGTTGGCGCCTGCGGCGAGATGTCCCGAATGGCAACCACCGAGTCGTCCGAATAGACCTCGGCCGAGGGCAGCTCGCCGGCGATGATGCGGCAGAAGAGGCAGTCGGTGGGCATGCAACGCTCCCTGGGCTCTCTGGATGGCCTGGTACGCGCGTCGATCTTCCTACTTGCGCGCCGCGCACGCCAGCGGTTCCGCGAACGGCAGCACGCGTTGGGCGTGAGTCGCGCCCCATTCGTGCGAGGCAGGCCGCCTGCAGGACGCCAAGCGCCCCCGATCGACCGCCAGCAGGTGGCCGACGACCCGATCGGCGGCGGCCGGATCGATCCCTTCGGCTCGGACGGTGCCTATCGCGTTGCCGAGCGAACCGCCGTCGGGCGGGGCCGTCGCAACGAGCACGTGATTCTCCGCGTGGCCGAGCCACCGTCCGTCGGCGAGCGGTCGCTCGAACAGCACGACCATCTCGCCGCCGAGCTGCTGCGCCGCGAAGCTCGCGCGCGCCGCCGTCGCCAGGGCCAGCGCCTCGGCGGCCCGCCGCTTCTTCGTTCCGGCGTCGACCTGCCCGACCATCCGCGCCGCCGGGGTACCAGGCCGGGCCGAGTACCGGAAGACGTGGATCCCGGCAAGGTCCAGGGTCCGCAAGAAGGTGGCGGTTCGCGCCCACGAAGCCTCGTCCTCGCCGGGGAATCCGACGATCAAGTCGGCGTGGACAGCCGCGTTGGGCATAGCCCGACGGACCCGGGCCGCGAGGTCGGCATAGGAGTTGGTGTCGTATCGGCGGCCCATTCGACGCAGGATTGCGTCGTCGCCCGACTGCAGCGGCACGTGGAAATGGGGCAGGCACCGCCCTGCGGAGCCGACCCAAACGTCGAGCAGCTCATCGCTGAGGTGCTGCGGCTCGATCGAGCTGAGCCGGATCCGCTCCACGTTCGTTTCCGCCAGGATTCGCCGCACCAGGCCCGGCAGCCGAAGCGGCCGCTCGCCCTCCTCGCCGCTGGAAGTGCCGTCGTAGGTGCCGGCATTGATGCCGGTCAGGACGACCTCTCGATGACCCGCCGCCACGGCGCTTCCGACGGCCGCGAGAACCGTGTCCGGCGCGAGCGAGCGCTCCGGGCCGCGGGCCCGCGGGATGATGCAGTAGGTGCAGTGAAACGAGCAGCCGTCCTGGATCTTGACGTATGCGCGCGTTCGATCGATGTCCGCGCGGTCTCCGAATTGATCTTCGACCGAGCCCTCTTCCGTTTCGAGCTCGAACGCCGGGCCCCGCCCCGGCCGGACCGCGGGGACAGTTCCGCGCTCGGAGGCGCGGTCGGGGCCTGAGATCGTCGGCGTCGCGGCCCCGTCGGGCACCTCGACCATTTCGGCCAAATCGGCCAGCAGCCGGTTCTTCGAGTTGTTGTCGTAGAGGCGTGCCGCCGGATCGGCACCGGCCAGCGACTCGCGGTCGACGGCGACCGAGCAGCCGGTCACGAGGACCTGCCCGGCCGGGTTCGATCGCCTGGCCCGTCGAACGGCCTGGCGAGACTTGCGGTCTGCGACCGCCGTCACGGTGCACGTGTTGACGACGACCAGGTCGGCGGGCTCGCGGCCGCCGACCAGCTCTACGCCGCGGGCACGGAGCAGCCGCTCCACGTCGTCCATCTCGGCCTGGTTGACCTTGCAGCCGAGGTTGGCGATCGAAACGCGGCGAACGAGGCGAGGCGCTGCGGGTCCCAAACTCACGGCCGGATCGTACGCCAGCACGTGGTGGCGTGGCGGCGGTGGCGTGGCGGCGGTGGCGCGGCTGAGGGTGGCGTGGCTGAGTTGGCGCCGCCGTGACCCGGACAGTGCTCACCGGCCTCAGACCGCTACCGCCTCCAGGGCGACCCAGTCTTCCTCGGCCCAGCGCCGGCCCATCCGAAGCCCGGCGGCCTCGAAAGCGGACCGCACGTCGCCCTCGCGGTCGTGGAATATCCCGGAGGCGAGGATTCGGCCTCCGACCGCGAGCTCACCGCGAAGAGGTCGCGCCAGCTGAACCAGGAGTGACGCGATCAGGTTGGCCAGGACCAGGTCGAATGGGCCCTGGCCGGTAGGAACGCTGCCACCCTGGACTCGGATGCGGCGCGTGAGCCGGTTACGGTGCGCGTTTGCGAGGGTCGATTCCACTGCGATCGGGTCCGTGTCGACGCCGAGAATCTCGCCCGCGCCGAGCTTGCCGGCGGCGATCGCCAGGATCCCGGAACCGCAGCCCACGTCGACGACACGGGCCGTCCCCCCGCGCGCCCGGCCAGTTGCCAGCAGCCCCTCGTCTGCGAGCGCCTCCAGGGCGGCCAGGCACAGCCTCGTGGTCGGGTGAAGGCCCGTCCCAAACGCCATGCCCGGGTCCAGGGAGAGGACCACTTCGCCGGGTTGCCGCCGATGGCGCCGCCACGTCGGCCGGATGACGACCCTCCGCCCGACTCTCAGGACGGAGAAGTGGCTCTTCCACGCCTCGGCCCAGTCGGCCTCGTGCACGATTCGCGTCTGCAGCTCGCCGATCGGTCGCAGCCCGAATGCCTGCAGATGGCCGAGGGCGATGGTGGCGTCGGCGATTGCGGACTCGACTCCCGCCGGATCCAGCCCCGGCAGGTAAGCGCGGACGATGGCCGGCCCGGTGGGGTCAATTACGGCGCCGAGCCCTTCGCCTGACAGCAGGAAACTGGGTTCGACGCTCGTGCCGCCCGGCGCATGGCGGGTGAGGATCTCGCTCACCGCCTCGACGGCTTCGATGTCGGCGGCCACCGCAAGCTCGACCCAGACCCCCGGTCCGAGCGGCCCGAGGTTCATCGACGGCTTCGCTTACGCACGGACTGCCGGGCGATCTCCCGGCAGCCCGGCGGCGGTGCGTGGCCCCGCGACGGGCTCCTCGCGGCAGCGCCTGCCCCCCTCACGGGGTCACGACCGGACTAGCCGAGGGCATCCTTGACCCGATCGAAGAAACCGGCGGGCAGCACTGCCTCGCCCGACTCGGAGGCCAGCTCCTCGAGCAGCTTTCGCGCTCTCTTGGACAGCTTCGTCGGAACGTTGACGTGGACTATCACGTGAAGGTCACCCCGTGACCCCGGCCGCCGCAGGTGCGGCACGCCTCGGCCACGCATCCGAATCTCCGTCCCGGGCTGAGTCCCGGGTCGAATCTCGACATCCTCCTCACCTTCGATCGTAGGGATGCGCGCCCGCGTCCCCAGCGCGGCCTGGGCGATCGACACCTGCAGGTCGTAGAAGATCTCGGTCCCATCGCGTCGGAGTACGGGGTGCGGGGTGACGTGCACCGCCACGTACAGATTGCCGGCCGGGCCGCCCCGAGGCCCAGCTTCCCCTTCGCCAGAGAGGCGGACCTGGTGACCCTCATCTATTCCGGCCGGGATGGTTACCCGCAGCTTCTTGCGATGCTGGACGCGCCCCTGGCCCCGGCAGGTCCCGCACGGCGACTCGATGACGCGGCCCTCGCCGTTGCACCGGGTGCAGACCGTGACGTTGACCATCTGCCCGAGCATCGTCTGGCGAACGCTGCGAACCTCCCCGCGGCCTCCGCAGGTTGGGCACTGCACCGCCGTGCTGCCGGTCGCGGCCCCGGTGCCGGCGCAGGTCGCACACCTGTCGAGAAGGTCGAACTCGATCTCCTTGTCGGTGCCGCGCACGGCCTCCTCGAAGCTGATCCGGAGGTCGTAGCGAAGATCCGAGCCGGACTGCCGCCGGCCGCGCTGGGCGCCGGTCGCCCCGCCGCCCATGCCGGAGAAGAATGCATCGAACAGGTCGCCGAAGCCGGCAAACCCCTCGCCGAACGGCGAGCCCGCTCCGCCCATGTCGCCCAGGCCGGCCCGCCCGACCATGTCGTAGATCTGGCGGCGCCTGGGGTCGGAGAGGACCTGGTAGGCCTCGTTGATCTCCTTGAACTTCTCCGACGCGGCGGGGTCGGTGCTGACGTCTGGGTGCCACTGCTGCGCCAGCTTACGGAAGGCGCGCTTGATCTCGGCGTCGGACGCGTTTCGTTCGACGCCGAGGATCTCGTAGTAGCTTCGTTCGGTATCCATCGCTCAGAGAAGGATACGAGACGAGCGAGCCCGACGAGTTCCGGCGGCTCCGGCCGACCAGGGGCGGCGCGGGCGGCCCGCGCCGCGATCGCCCGCCCGACCCGAGCCAGCGCCACCAGGAACCCGGACCTGCGGCTACGATTTGAGCAGCTTGCCCAGCCGGCGCGAGGTGATGGCCAGGCCAACCGTCCCCATTGCCAGCAGGTACGCCAGGTCGACCAGGAGCGTGGCATCGGGCGTACCCGTGGTCAACGCCCGGATCAGGTGGACGCCCCGGTACAGCGGAGTCGCCTGAACGAAGGCTTGGAGCGCCGGTGGGTACCCGTCGATCGGGTAGAACGTGCCCGAGAAGAGGAACATAGGCATGATCGCCAGCTGCAGGTAGTCGAAATCGCGCCACTGCCGGATGAACGTGGTGACTGCCAGGCCGGCTCCGGCGAAAGCGTAGCCGACGACCATGGCCGCGGGAAAGGCGAGCAGCCCGAGCGGCGAGGTCAGCAGCCCGAAGCCGGCCAGGCTGGCAAGCGCGATCACGGCGAGGAACCCGACGGCGTAGAGGCTGCCGCGCAGCAAGGCCCACATGACCTCGCCCCTGGCAACGTCGCTGAGGGACATGGGCGTGGCGATGATGGCGTCGTAGAGCTTCAGCAGCTTGAGCTTGTAGAAGAAGTTGTTCGAGGTCTCGTAGATCGCGCCGTTCATCGCGGAGGAGGCAAGCAGGGCCGGGGCCACGAAGACGGCGTAGGAAACGCTGCTGCCGTTGCTGAGCGGGACGGCGCCGATCAGCGCACCCACCCCAAAGCCCATCGAGAGGAGGTAGAAGAGCGGCTCGAAGAAGCCCGAGAAGATGACCATGAAGCTCCGGCGGTAGACGAGCATGTTGCGTTGGACAATCCGCGCCGGGCGGGCAAGGGCGAGAGGCCGAGCGGTCCGGAGAGCCAGCATCAGACGACCAGCCTGCGCCGGAACGTGATCCGGGCGGCCGCGAGGCCGGCGATGACGACGGCGGCAAGAGCCGCGACGTGAACGGTCAAGCCGACAGGTTCCACCTGGCCCAGCGACAGCGACCGGGCCGCCGCGACCCCGTGATAGAGCGGTGTGATCCACGCCAGCGGCTGCAGAAAGAGGGGCAGCTTCTCGATCGGGAAGAACGTGCCGGAGAAGAGGAACAGGGGCGTGATGCCGAAGCGAAACAGGGCGTTGAAGCCGCCATCCCCGGTCTGTGTGGCCGTGAAGGCAATGATCGGAGCGGCAAAGGCCAGGGCCGTCAGGACCGCCACCGGGACGGCCAGCACCACGAGCGGCGACGTGGCCGCGCCCAGCACGACGATCACCACCAGGAAGAGAACGGAGAGAAGCGTCGCTCTGAAGCCGATCCACATGAGGTCGCCGACGAGCAGGTCGAGCGCGCCGACCGGGGTGTTCAACGCCGCGTGGTAGGTCTTGTCCCACTCGATCTTGCCCATGATTGGCCACGTGGCCTCGGAGGCGCCCGCCATCATCGCCTGCGTTACGAGCAGCGCCGGAGCGATGTAGTCGAGGTACGGCACACCACCCGGCAGCGAGCCGCTGCGGTTCACGTACATCCCAAGGCCGACGCCCATGGCGACCAGGTAGAGGAACGGCTGGGACAGCCCGGACAGCAGATAGCTATGCCAGCCGCGCCGGAAGACGAGGAGGTCGTGCTCCAGGATGCGCAGCGACCTGCGCGAGGCGATTGCACCAGGTCGGGCGCGGCGCAGGGCGACGGCCGTCATCACTCGACCAGGCTGCGACCGGTCAGGCGGAGGAAGACATCCTCGAGGCTGCTCCTCCGGACGAGGATGCTCGCCGGCCGGAGCCCCCGCTCGTAGGCCGCGGCGGCCGCAGCCTCGCCATCCGCCGTGTAGACCAGGATGCGGTCGGGGAGCTGCTCGATCCGCTCCGCCAGGCCCTCGAGCTGACCGTCGAGGAAAGCGGAATCGTCCGTCTCCCCTTCGGCCCTCCCGAATCGGAGCTCCAGGACCTCTCGAGTGACGTACCGGTCGATGAGCTGGCGGGGCGACCCCTCGGCGACGATGCGAGCCCGGTCCATGACCACGAGCCGGTCGCACAGTTGCTCGGCTTCGTCCATGTAGTGGGTCGTCAGGCAAAGCGTCACGCCGCGTTGCTTGAGCCTGTACAGCCGGTCCCACAGTAGATGGCGCGCCTGTGGATCGAGCCCCGTCGTTGGCTCGTCGAGAAGCAGCAGCGAGGGCTCGTTTATCAGCGATCGAGCTATGACCAGGCGTCGCTTCATGCCGCCTGACAACGGCTCGACCTTGTCGCCCGATCGCTCGGTCAGCTGGACGAACTCGAGCAGCTCGGTCGCTCGGCGGCGCGACTCCGTCCACGACAGGTCGAAGTAGCGACCGTAGATGACCAGGTTCTCGAGGACGCTCAGCTCGTTGTCGAGCGTGTCCGCCTGGGGAACCACTCCCAGGCGCGACCGAATCTGGGCTCCCTGACGAGCCGGGTCGAGGCCGAAAACGGTCAGCTCGCCGGCGGTGACCGGCGACACAGTGCCGATCATCCGCATCGTGGACGTCTTGCCCGCGCCGTTGGGTCCTAGGAAGCCGAACGCCTCGCCTGGGGCCACGTCGAAGTCGACGCCATCCACTGCCGTGAACGCGCCGAAGCGTTTGGTCAGGCCGCGCGCGCGAATGACGGGTTCGGGCGCAGTCGATCTCTCGGGCACGTCGCGATGGTAACGCCCGTGCCCCGCATCGACTCAGGGGGCTCGGCGGGTGGGCCGCAGATGCCGCCCCCGGCAATTGCCCGGGCGCCGCCAGGGGATTCCGGCGCCGTGACTGACGCCGCGCCCAAACCATCGGGTTGTGAGGCGTGGGACCATCTGGCCGTGGCTGCCACCCCCTCCGCGGTGCATATGATCCGCTCGTATCGCCGGGAGGAACGCGTGAACGAGTTCTGGGTCTGCCCGCACTGTCGGTCGTTGAACCGAGCCGACTCCGGCAAGTGCTACAGGTGCAGAAACAATTACGGCAGCCGTCCCGAGGCCGTCGGGCCAGTCGTTCGGACCGCCTTCTCGGCGTCCACACCCCAGGCCGCCAGTTCGCTGCCGGGCCACGGGGTCGGACCAACTCAGGCGGCCCCCCTCTCGCGGTCCATGGCTCCCGCGCCGGTCGCGGCGCTCACGGGTGAGGCCGTCCCGGCAACCCGCGGGCCATCCCGCTTCCCCGACCCGCTCGCTTCATTGCGGGGCCGCGTCGCCCCGTTGCTGTTCATGCGCCCGTCCGTGTCGGTCGACCGGCTCGGCTATCTCACCGCGACGCTGCTCGCCATCGTATTCGCCCTGGGCGCCGTCCTCGTCCTGGCGGTCATGCCGGCCGCAACGAACCTGCTCCAGAACGCCAACCCGGCCACCGCCGTGGCGCAGCTGGGCGCCGGCGAGCGCGGAGGGCTGAAAGTCCTGTCGGCTGCCCTCGTGGTCGCCGGTCTGCTGACGTTGCTGTGCTTCTCGGTCTTCCTCGGCCTGACAACGCACAACGCCGCCGGCCTCGGCGTCGACGGGACGATGCTGACGCCATATCGCGCCGGGACGTGCTGGGCCGGCGTCCTGTGGGCGCAGGTGCGCGTGGCCCTCGCCCTGACGGCTCCCGCGGTCCTGATCTGGCGCGGCTATACGATCCCGGGCCTGCTGGTAGCAGTCGCCGTCATGGAGATCGCCCGCCCGCACATCGACGACTCCTTCGGCTGGCTGAGCGGCCCGAGCCGGCACCTGTCGGAGCTGTACGTCAAGCTCGGTCCCGAGGGCTCGACGTGGTCGCCGGCGGCCTCGATGTGGTCGGCCTGTTTCCGCGTCGCCAACTTGACGGCCATCGCCGTCAGCACTCTTCCGTTGATGCTGCTGGCGGCCCCTGCGCTCCTGGGCACCGCCGGCGGGAGCGCCATCCCAGGCTGGCAGTCAACCGGCCTGGGGCCGACGCAGCTGGTCGTGGCCCTCGTGGTCGGGAGCTTCGTCGCCTCGACGGCGGCCGCCGTGGCCCTGTCCATACCCGTGACCCTCGGCCTGGCGCGCCGCCAGCGAATCCGCGGGACGTTCATTCTCCCTGGGCGCGGCCAGGGTCCTGCGGTCTCGCAGGGCGAGGACGGCCAGGCCCGGGCAGCGTCGACCCCGCCGGCCACATACTCGACGGCCACAGACGGGGACGCCATCGACGAAGATCGGATCGTCGAACGTCTGCCGCTTGTCAATTCCCTGGGCTTCGCGACGCCTCCCGGCGGCCGGCCCCAACTCGGCGATCCGGGATCCGGCGCGCGGGGGCTGCGAGCGCTCCGGTACGGAGACCTGCGCGAGAGCCGCCCGGGCTTTGCGAACCTGGGCCGGAGCATGCCAGAAGGCAGTGGCCCGGCTCAGGCTTCCTTGTACTCGCCTTCGACGACCTCTTCGTTCTCGTCGGGGGCGCTCCCGGCCGAACCGGACTGATCGTCCTCGCCTCCGGGGGGACCGCCGGCCGCTTGACCGGCCGCCGCGGCCGCCTGGTAGGCTGCCGTGCTCACCTTCTGGAGCTGCTCGACGAGCGCTTCGGATGAGGCCTTGACAGCGGCCAGGTCGCCCCCCTTGAGAGCGGCCCGAACGGCCTCCACGCGCCGATCGGTCTCGGCCCGATCCTCGGGCGGAACCTTGTCGCCCAGGTCTCGCAGCGTCCGCTCGGCTTGATATGCCAGTGCGTCGGCCTGATTGCGGGTTTCGATCTCGTCCTTGCGCTTGCGATCCTCGTCGGCGTGGGCAGAGGCCTCGTTGACCATCCGATCGACGTCCGTCTTGGACAGCATCGAGCTGGCCGTGATGCGGACCTGCTGCTCGCGGCTGGTTGCCCGATCCTTCGCCTTGACGTCCAGGATCCCGTTGGCGTCGATGTCGAAGGTGACCTCGATCTGCGGGACCCCGCGCGGAGCCGTCGGAATGCCGTCGAGGATGAACTTCCCGAGGGTCTTGTTGTCGGAGGCGAAGTCGCGTTCGCCCTGGAGGACGTGTACTTCGACCTGGGTCTGGTTGTCCGACGCGGTCGAGAAGATCTGGCTCTTGCTGGTCGGGATCGTCGTGTTGCGGTCGATCAACCGGGTCATCACGCCGCCCAGGGTCTCGATACCGAGCGAGAGCGGGGTCACGTCGAGGAGCAGGACATCCTTGACCTCGCCGGCCAGGACACCCGCCTGGATGGCGGCGCCGATGGCCACGACCTCGTCCGGGTTGACGCCGCGGTGCGGCTCCTTGCCGCCGAACATCTGCTTGACGGCCTCGGTCACCGCAGGCATTCGGGTCTGGCCTCCGACGAGGACGACCTCATCGATCTCCGAAGGCTTGAGCCCGGAGTCGCGGAGCGCCTGCGAGACCGGGCCCCGGGTCTTGTCGATCAGGTCGGCGGTCAGGTCCTCCAGCTTGGCCCTCGATAGATTGATGACCATGTGCTTGGGACCGGAGGCGTCCGCCGTGATGTAGGGCAGGTTGATCTCGGTGGTCGCTGTCGTCGACAGCTCGATCTTCGCCTTCTCTGAAGCTTCCTTGAGACGCTGGAGAGCCTGCTGATCGGACCGGAGGTCGATGCCCTGGTCGCGCTTGAACTCGGCCAGGAGCCACTCGATCACCCGCTGGTCGAAGTCGTCGCCGCCCAGGTGCGTGTCGCCGTTGGTAGCCTTGACCTCGAACACGCCCTCGCCGAGCTCGAGGATCGAGATGTCGAACGTGCCGCCGCCCAGGTCATAGACGGCGATCTTCTCGTCGTGCTTCTTGTCGAGGCCGTAGGCGAGGGCTGAGGCCGTGGGCTCGTTGATGATCCGCTTGACATCCAGCCCGGCGATGCGGCCGGCGTCCTTGGTGTCCTGGCGCTGGGTGTCGTCGAAGTAGGCCGGGACGGTGATGACCGCCTCGGTAACCTTCTCGCCGAGATACGCCTCCGCGTCGGCCTTGAGCTTCTGCAGGATCATCGCGCTGATCTCGGGCGGGGTGTAGGTCTTGCCGTCGGCCAGGACGACCTTGATTCCGTCGCTGTGCGCGTCGCGCTCGACCGTGTACGGAACGAGGTCCTTGGAGTGCGCGACTTCCGAATCGTCGAAGCGGCGGCCCATGAAGCGCTTGATCGAGTAGACGGTGTTGCCGGGATTGGTGACGGCCTGTCGCTTGGCCAGCTGGCCGACCAGCCTCTCGCCGGTCTTGGTGAAGGCCACAACCGAAGGAACCGTCCGGCCGCCCTCGGCGGACGGAATGACGGTAGGCTCCCCCGCTTCCATCACCGCCACGACGGAGTTCGTCGTGCCCAGGTCGATGCCGATGATCTTGCCCATCAGGTAATGCTCCTACTGGATTGGCTGTGTCAGTTGCTGCGTGTGATGGCGTCCGGCGCGTCGAAGCCGCCTCCGGCGACCGCGACCATGGCCGGTCGGAGAACCCTGTCCCGGACCCGGTAACCTCGCTGGAGTTCGGCCACGACCTCGCCGTCGGGCCGGCCCGTGGCCGGCACGCTGGCGATGGCCTCGTGTTCGCGTGGATCGAAGGGCCGGCCGATCGCCTCGATCGGGGTCACTCCCTCGCTCTCCAGGAGAGCCCGAAGCTTGCGGTCGAGCAGGACGATGCCCTCGATCCAGCCCAGCCCCTCGAAGTCCGCCGGCATGGCGTCGAGCGCTCGATCGAAGTCGTCCGCGACCGCCAGCAGCTTGCGCAGGAGCGACTCGCTGGCCAGGCCGAGCTCGCGCTCTCGGTCTTCCGCCGAGCGCCGCTTGAAGTTGGCGAAGTCGGCGGCCGTGCGCTGGAGGCTGGCGAGGTGCTCGGCCGCCATTGCTCGGGCCGCGTCGAGCTGTGTCTTCAGCTCCTCGACGGTGGGCGCGTCCGACGCCGGCGCGGAGCCTGGGTTCCCGGCGATCTCGCCGGGCCCGTCTCCCGCGGCCCCGCGGCGGTGGGTTCGTAGGTGCGTCGGTCGATCAGGCATACAGATGCTCCACCAGTTCGTTCATGAGCCCCGAGACGAACCCGACCGAGGCGATGGCCTGGGCATATGGCATGCGGGTAGGCCCAAGGACGCCGACCACGCCGATGGCTCGGCCGACCCTCCCGTACGGCGCCAGCACGAGCGAGACTTCCTGCATCTCGAGCGGCCGGTTCTCGTGGCCGATGAAGATCTGGATGCTGCCCGCGCTGGCGACGCTCTCGACGAGCGAGCCGAGGTATGTGCGGTTCTCAAGCGCGGCAAAGACGCGCCGCACTTTGTCGCTCCGATCGAACTCGGGGGCGGCCATCACGTTGAGGAGGCCGTCGCTGAAGAGATCGTCGATGTCTGCCGCGTCGAACTCGCGCATGGTCCGCACCAACCCCTGGCCGACACGGCTCAGCAGGTCTAGCTCTTCTGAGGTCGCGTCGCCTTGCGGAAGATCGGCCAGGGCGGCATCGATCTCGTCGGCCGTGCGATCGGCCGCCAGAACGTTCAGGAAACCGGCCACGCGGTCCAGCCGATCCTGGTCGGTAGCGGCGGGCAGGCTCTGGAGAGCCTGCTTCATCGTTCCCTCGCGGAAGAGGATCACCAGCACGGCGAGGCGATCCTGAACGGCGACGATGTCCACGCGCCGGACTCGCGCCGCCCGCGGCTTGGCGGTCGTGGCCAGGCCTGCCGTGCCGGTAGCGTTCGCCAGGGTGCTGGCGGCGAGGCGGAACCAGTGCTCGCTCGAGAACTCCACCTGGCCGAACTGGTGGCGGATCATGCGCTGCTCGACGGACGGAAGCGACCACTCCTCTGCCAGAACCTGGACGTAGTAGCGGTAGCCGGCATCCGTCGGCACTCGCCCGGCGGAGGTGTGGGGATGACTGAGCAGGCCCATCGCCTCGAGGTCGGACAGGATGTTCCGAACGGTCGCGCTGCTGACACCGAGCGGGTAATGCATCACCAGCGACCCCGAGCTCACGGGCGTCGCCGAGGTTACGTATTCGTCGACGACGGCCCGCAGGACATCGCCCGATCGGGCGTCCAGCGAGCCGAGGGTGCGGCGCGGCCGTCGCGCCATGGGCTGCTCCACTTCCCCGCCGGCCCGCGACCGAGGTCCCGAGCGGCGTCCCGGCGCGGGCGTCGGCCCCTCGACTGAGGGTCCGCGGCCGGCCGCCGATTCCCGATTCAGCCTGCCTCCGGCGGTGGTTAGCACTCTCACTATGCGAGTGCTAACCTGCTCGGGCCGATGGTAGCAGTCTCACCCGGAGAGTGTCAACGGCGACCGTGTCGTGGGCGCGGCGACCGGCAGGCGTGCGCAGGCGAGGCGCCGCCACCCACCACGAGCCATGGCGTCAGACGCGAGCCATGCTCCCGGAAGTCACGCTGCGGCGCGCGAGCGCGTCGACCGAAACGGCGGCCATAAGCACGAGGGCCGTGGCGATGTACTGGTACTGGACCGGAAGGCCGAGGAGGTATAGGCCGTTGTAGATGGCCCCGATCGCCACACCGCCGATCAAACCGTGGATCGCACGGCCGCGACCGCCCATCAGGCTCGTGCCTCCGATGACAGCGGCGGCAACGGCGAACAGCACTTCCTGCCCGCCGTTGAAGTTGGTGGTAATACCGGCCTGAAAGGAGACGGCGACGATGCCGCCCAGGCCGGCCAGGGTGGCCGAGATCACGAAGGCC
>JBEKVD010000050.1:0-21667 GCA_049514315.1 Candidatus Limnocylindrales bacterium
GTCGACCTCCTCGCCTGACCCGGCGGGTCCTCACTCACTCCGCTCGACGTCGCCTGACGAGTCCGATCACCGGTCACAAGCCGCCGGATCCCGATCACCGCTCCGAGCCAGAGGGCGAGGGCGCGGGCTCGCCGCGACCAGGGTCCTCGAGATGCGCCGCGACAACCTGCTTTCGGGCCGGTTCGACCCGGGATTCCGCATCCGGCTCCACCTCAAGGACCTCAAGAACGCCCTGGAGCTCGGCCGCGAGACGAACGTCGCCCTGCCGACGGCAGCCGGGGTCGAGCAGCTCATGCGGTCGATGGTCGCGGCCGGCCGCGCCGACTACGACCACTCGGGGCTTGTCACCGTCCTGGAGGATCTGGCGGCCTTTCGGCTGACCGACACGGCCGCCGTAGCAGGTGCAACGCCCAGGGCCGAAGACGGTGGATGACGACCCTGGCCACCGACGGCCCATCCAGTTAGACCGATGGACACGCTCAACAGGAGGGGACCACAGAGCCTCTCGCATCAACCCATCGAGCGCGCGTCGAGCTAGCCAGGGCCTGGTGACATCGGCGTCGATCCCCACAATTGCGCGGCTCGTGCCGGTGGCTGCCGCCTGACCTTCAGGCGAAGGCCTTCTCGACGGACCCGAGGGTCGAGAACGAACCAACGTAGCTTGCGCCGCGCTCGATCGGTAGGATCGGGGTGAGAGTGCCGGTCATGATGACCATGCCGGCCTTCAGGCTCCGCCCACGCTGCGAGAGCTTGGCGGCGAGCCAGGCCACCGCCTTGGCCGGATTGCCCAGCGCCATCTCGCCCCTGCCCTCGGCGATTTGTGCGCCGTCTTTGCGCAGGATCACGGTTTCGCCCAAGAGGTCCACTTCGCCGACCGGCACCCAGCGCCCACACAGGACGATCCGGGCGGAGAAGCCGTTGTCGGCGAAGAAGTCCGGGTAGGGGCACTTCCAATCCCGGATGCGGGCATCGCAAATCTCGAACGAGGCGCTCACTGCGTCGGTGGCATCGAGGACCTGATCGATCGTCAAGTCGGAGCCCGCCAGGTCCTTGCCGAGCCGGAAGCAGATCTCCGTCTCGATCTTGGGCGCGACGAACTCATCCATGGCCAGAGAGCCACCCGACGGCAGGACCATGGAATCGAGCAGATAGCCATACGTCGAGTCGGGCAGGCCCATCTGTTCCCGGACCGGGATATTCGTGAAACCCACCTTGAACCCGGCGATCCGCTCCCCCGCCGCCAGTCGGAGTTCGATGTTCCGTTCGCAGATCGCGTGCGCAAGGTCCAATCCAAGTCCGCCGGGCACAAGGTCCGAAACGGGTCCGACCGCGGCGCGTTCCCGCTCAGCCCGGACAAGTACGTCTCCCACGCGCTCGATGTCGCTCATTGGCGGTCTCCCTATGGGGGCTCGGCAAGTTCCGTCGGACCCGTGTTACCAGCCCGCCCCCTCGTACAGGATGTATGAGGCAGACGTCGTGGGTGGTGAGAAGATCGAACACGTGCGGAGAGGACCGTTGCCGGTATTGCGAACCATGTGCCGTGAGTTCGCCGGGAACAGGACGGCGTCTCCGCGGCGGAAGGGGGCTACCTCGCCATCCACCAGGGCCTCACCCTCACCCTCCAAGATGAAGAGGACTTCCTCGATATCGCGGTGACTATGGAGGGGTCGTACCGTGGAACCCGCAGGGCAGTCCATGACGGCCACGGACAGGTTGCGGGCGCCCAAGGTGTCTGGGGTCACGAGCCACTGCAACCGACGTCCCGGCAACTCCAAGACGGGCATGTCACTCAAAGAGGCGACGCGGATGGTCATCAGACTCCTTCCTCGACGGCGGGCGGAAGCCGGCGCTCGTTCAACCTACGCCTCCGGCGATGCGGGCGGGAAGGGCCCGGCTGAACCTTCAGCCGCGGTGACGTCGGGTGGCTTCTCCGCCGATGACCCAGCGATGGAGGAGCCCCCCGACGTCCCGGAGGCAGCGCCCGCCTGTGCGCGCGCCGCGCGCTCGGCCAACATCCGACTCGTCACGGCACGCCGAGCAGCGAACCCTGCGAGGCCAACGGCTGCCACCAACATCGTCCCGTTGAAGAGTGGCTCAACGAAGTACGAAGCCCCCAATTGCTGCAAGCCGGCTACGGCCACCGCCAGAACAAGAACAGCAATGATCGTCCCGGGCACATTGACCCGGCCTGGATGCACAGAGGTTGACCCAAGCATGGCGCCCGTGAACGCCGGGAGCAAGAACTCCGGTCCGACATTGCTCTGACCGACGTGCAGGCGCGACGCAAACACCACAGCCGCAATTCCAGCCACCGCACCGGAGCCGATGAACGCCAGGGTCACATAGCGCCGCTGGGAGATCCCAACCAGCTCCGCAGCACGTGGACTGCTCCCCAACACATAGAAGTAGCGCCCGATCGCCGTATACTCCAGCAAGATCCACAGCACGGCCGCAATCGCAATCACGTAGATGACAGGAGCAGGAATCCCGAGCGGGTCCGCCGCCGCAATTGCAATGAAGCTGTCAGGCAGTACTCCGACAAGTTGAGCCCCGCCCGTGTACCATGCCGCGATTCCCAGGAGGATAGTTCCAGTCCCAAGAGTCGCTATGAAGGAGTCGATCCGCGCGCGGGTGACAAGCAAGCCGTTGACCAGCCCCACGAAGCCCCCCATGACTACAACGAGCACGCAAACGACCGGCCACGGGATATTGGAGTTCACCTGCAACCCGATTGCCAGGCAGTGACCGAGACACAAGACGTACGCCACAGAGAGGTCCCAGTTGTTGGTCGCCATGGGTAGCATCGCGCCAAGTGCCAGCAACGCGACCGTCGACTTGTCGCTGAGAATGGACTTGGCGTTCAATACCGTCGGAAACGTATCCGGCAGCAGAAATGAAAAGAAGAGAATCAAAAGAACCAGGAGCGCCGGCAGCCCATATGTAGAGACAAAGCCCAGCGAGAACACGAAACTGCGCGGACCGGGTATGGCAAGTCCTGAGTCACTGTCCCGCCGTGTGGATGTCATGCTGCCGATACCTCCGCATCACCCATCGTGTCAGCTGAAGCAAGCTCAGTTAGGCGGTGAACGGTCAAGTCCTCATGACGTAAACGCGCCACAATTCGGCCTCGGTTGAAGACGATGGCGCGATGACAGACTCTGGCTACCTCTTCGAAGTCAGACGAGACCAGCAAGACTCCGTTGCCCGCCGAGAGGGACTCGTCAAGGATTCGGTAGATGTCGGCTCGCGCTCCCACATCTACACCGGCAGTCGGCTCCTCGAGGACGAGGCACCTGCTGCCGGCCGCGAGCCAACGAGCCAGAACAACCTTCTGCTGGTTCCCACCGCTCAGAGTGGCCATTGGTCGGTCCGGATCTCTAGGTCGGACGTCGAAGCGCTCCAGGACCAGATCGGTCCGTGCTCGCTCCAAGCTCTGATTCATGAGTGGCAGCCTTGACGATACGTACGAGGCCGGGTTTGGGAAGATGTTCACTCTGACCGTGAGAGATGAGAACAGGCTCTCATCCGCTCGTTGGCTGGAAACAAACCCGATCTTGAGATCCATTGCGTCCATCGGCGAGCGGATGGAAACAGGCATCCCGCCCACTCGGATCGAGCCCGCGAGGGGCCGAATGTCTCCGAAGATGACACGCCCAACGGTGTGGTGACCCGCTCCGGTGAGGCCCACCAGTCCGACGATCTCGCCCGCATTGACGGCCAGGGACACCGGGCCGACCGAGTCTGTTCTCACACCATCGAGCTCTAAGACCCTTTCGTCGGTTGTGACCGGGCGTACCGGTGATCTCTCGGCGACCTGGTGTCCAACGATCCTGAGAACGAGCTCGGCGGGTGAGATCTGTTTCACGGGCGAAGTCCCGACGTTCCGACCATCCCGGAGAACCGTTACCTGATCGGCGATCCGGAATACCTCGTCGAGGCGGTGAGTCACGTAGATGATGCCAACGCCGCGTGATCTCAAGCGGTCGAGGGCGGCGAACAGATGCGCGACGTCTGTCTCGGGGAGAGCAGCCGTGGGCTCGTCCAACGCGAGCAAGTCTCTTCCCAGGGCCAAGGATCTCGCAATAGCAACGAGAGATCTCTCGGCGGCGGACAGCATTTCGACTCGCACGTCGGGATCGACCGTGACGCCGGCGGCCGCGAGGACATCGGCAGCTTTCCTGCGGACCGCACGCCAATCAATGACCCCTCGAGTCCTCGCATAGCCAGTCGTCAGAGCGATATTCTCGGCGACGGTCATCGACCTCACGAGGCCGAGATCTTGATGAATGAATCCGATTGGGAGACGCGCGACGGCCGGATCTACCTCCTTGTCGCGGATGAAGAAACGGCCACCGTCCGCCGCGTACACGCCCGCGAGAATCTTGATCAGAGTGCTCTTGCCGGCGCCGTTCTCCCCAAGGAGGGCATGGATCTCACCAGCGCCAACCTCGAAGTCGAGGTCCGATAGCGCCAGAGTCCCAAGAAACCGCTTTGTGACGCCTTCCACGCGAAGAAGTGGAATTCGTCCAACCGAGCTGGACGGACTATTCGTACTCAACATTGTGCTCCGGGGGGTCGTCCGGAGTGGCAGCAGTTCACCCCGGACGACCGCTGTGAGTCCTAGGGATTTCCAGTCTACGGATTTCCTGTCTTAGGACTTTCCTGTCCAGATCGCGAGGTAGTGAGCCTGGAAGTTGTTGCTGGGGGAGAAGATGTTGTTCGCCCCGCCCTCGGCATTGACGTTCGACTCGGTGACGATGTAGATCGGCGGCGCATAGCCGCTTGGCGCGACTTTGTGGAGTCCCCGGTTCACTTCGTCGATGATCTGCCAGCCGAGCAACTCGGCCGGCTCGGGCACGGTGGCGACTTGATACTGATTGCCGGCCCGGATCCGCTCATAGGCGGACGGGTTACCATCGGAGCCAACCAGCTTGAGTTGGCTCGTAGGAACGCTAGCCGACGTCAAGGCCGGCACGGCGAAATCATAGTAGTAGTCAGTGATCGACATCACATACTGGAAGTCATTGCCGTACTTCGACTGGTACGCAGTGAAGAGCGGTGCCGTACGGGTTGTCACTTCTGCGAGAGGCGAATTCTCGTATCCAAGAAGCGTGCAGCCGGTGCACTTAGCGAACTCGGCCTTCATGGCTTCCGCCTTGGCGCGGGCGACATCGAACAGGTTGTCGTAGAGGATCATAGCCTTGCCCGTGCCGTGCGAGTCGGCGATTATGAAGTCAGCCATGGCAATGCCGATCTGCGATGGGTCACTGCTGACGTTCGTGAAGAGATGGAGGCTGGGTTGAGGTCCCGGAGTTGCCGCCCCGTGCACCCCGACAATTACGATTCCCGAAGAGTCTGCCTGCTTGAGGCAGTCCTGCAGGCCGACCGCGTCTCCCTCAAACGTGATGGCATCAGGCTTGAGTGTGAGCGCCTGGTCGCAGGCAGTGAGGCGTCCTGACGTCGTCCCCTTGCCGTCAAGGACGGTCACCTTCCAACCGATCAGCTTGCCAGCCTCTTGTTGGTAGACACCCCAGAGATGAGAGCCTTGGTTCGACTCATCGCTGGAGATGTAGACAACAGTCTTCCCAGGGTCGGCCGTAGGGCCGGTAGTCGGTCCCGTCCACTGAGTCTGAGGGGCTTCTCGAGCGTTCGTTGCGTCGATCGCCGCCTGAACCGGATCGGTGGAGGCTGTCGACGCGGAAGGCGCTGTCGACGCGGCGGCTGTCATCGCAGCGGTGGCAGTCGGTGAGACAGCAGTCGGTGGAGCAGTCGGTGGAGCAGTCGGCGTGGCGCTGCTCGACGAGCAGCCGCTCGAAGCCACAGCAATAACTGCGATCGCTCCAATGAGTCGCAATGCTGCGGAACGGTGTACCATTATGTCCTCCCACATCCCGGATGGCTCTCGCGCTGCGAGTGTTCTCTGACATTCAATCGGTCATATGCGGTCCTCAAAGCAGACGAACATGTGACGTGTCCTCGGTGCCAATGAGAGGGCAGTCTGGGATCGATCGCATCCAATGGGAAACGGCGGCAAGCTCAATGGCGGAGCCTGCGGCTCTCGGACGGGTCGTCTCGGGGTGCGTGCCCGTTGGCGATCTAGGGTTCGAGGTCCGACGAGCGACTCGACCTACAGGACGATTGACTGACACCCGCAGAGTCCAGCGGGGCGCACTCGCTGGCTGTAGGATCGAGCCCGGCGCATTCTGGGTCTGCCCACATCCCGTGGGCGGCCAGCCTTGCGCACCTGGCACGGGAAACCTCGCGGCCGGCGAGGCGATCGACGGCTCGCCAGGCCAAAGGCCGATCAACTCGAGGATCGGAGGCTCCCTCACGGCACGCGCCAGGCGACCACGACCTACGCTCCCAACATCCCGAGACCGCATCAGGGCGTGTCTCGATGTCTTGGGCTAAGTCACTTGACCACACGTCCTAGATGGCTGTAGGATGGTATACCAGCTGATGGCCTGGCGTCAAGAGGGACACGATGGAGTTTGAGAGGGTCCCGCGCGCGATGTCCCTGGCGGACGAAGTCGCCGCTCGGATCCTGCGCGTCATCCTAGCGGGTCATCTGAAACCCGGCGACCGTCTGCCGTCTGAGCGGGAACTCGGCGCCCAGTTCGGCGTCTCGCGAACCGTTGTGCGTGAGGCTATCCGTTCACTGGCCGGGCGAGGGATCGTGAATGTCGTGTCCGGACGAGGCCTAGCGGTGGCTAGGGTTGATGGAGACGCGCTCCGCGAACCGATGAATCTCTATCTACGAGGTAGCCCAGGCGTGGACTACCCAAAGGTTCACGAGATCCGCAGGCTCCTCGAAGTGGAAGTGGCATGTTTGGCGGCAGAGCGCGCGACGGACGGCGACCTCCTCAGCCTTGAGGAGAGTTGCCTTGTTTTGCTGTCGGCAAAGGGGATCGAAGAGCTCTCCCAAGCGGACGTCGAGTTCCATCGGCGCTTGTCCATGGCTACACACAACGAGCTATTCCTCGTGCTGCTTGATGCCATCGCAGATCCGTTGCTTGCGGTGCGGCGTTCGACTTTCGGCAGACCAGGCAGGATTGAGAGAACGTATTCCTCACACCGCGCCATCCTCGACCGGCTGGTGGCGCATGATGGGGCTGGCGCGCGCGTTGCGATGAGGGACCATCTCGACGACGTGGAGCTCGCATGGGAAGACGTGGCTATGGCGAGTTCAGAAGTTGCGGAACTTGATGGGCTGGAGAGTCCGAGCAGGCCGGGGGCACAGGAACGCCGTTCCTGATCGATCGACCGGAGCATCGAAGCTACCGGATCGAAGCACCGATTGACTGAAGGATGCTGGCACGAGGAGTTGGCTGGCTCATCCCGTGACAATCTGCGTGCCGTCGGCGAGGACGACTTCGAGTGCCGTGGGGCGCTCGAGGGCTCCGTCGGTCAGCGCATCGATCGCCGGCTCACCTACATCCAGTCAGGCCACGCTGGTGGCATGCGCCCGACGGGGCGTCTGCTCCTCGCGCTCGTCTCTTCAGGTGCAGCACGCTGCGATCTCCGGTGGACCGGGCCGGCTTCGGTGATCACTGGGCTCCCTCCGCAGCCGGCAGTCCATTCGACCTTCTCGTTGCTCAACGAGGACTCGAGGAGCCACCACGGGCTCGACTCTGCTCCCCGCCTCGCCCTACCAGGCGGGGAGCCATCGGGGGCTGACCCGAGGTCCCTGCTCAAGTTCCTCGGGTCACATGCGCAGCCGAAGAGCGGTTCGTTCACGCGGCTGGAGTGGTCGCATGAGCGACAATCCGCGATCGTGCCCCTGACGACGACATGAGCAGGCGCGCGGCGAGCGAGATCATCACGAGGGAGCAGGCACGTGCGCTGCGGTTCGACGCCAACCTCTCGATTCTGTTTGGAGATCGGCCCATCTTGGAGCGTGCCGCGCTGGCTGGTTCGGCAGGGTTCGATGCGGTCGAGATGTGGTGGCCATTCAGTCGAAGCGTCCCGAGTGATGCCGAGGTCGATCGTCTGGTCGCATCTGTGGCCAACGCGGGGTTGAGCCTGGTTCTGCTCAATCTGGACGGCGGCAGCACGGAAGCCGGTGAACACGGCCTGTTGAGCATCCCAGGCCAGGCGCCGCGCTTCCGGGACAACGTCGACGTTGCCGTCGATATCGCCGGACGGCTGGGCGGTCGTGTATTCAATGCCCTGTACGGCAATGTGAACACCGACGTGCCAGAGGCCCTCCAACGGAGCACGGCAGAGGAGAACCTGGCATACGCAGCACGTCGGGCTGCCACTGTCGGGGCACGTATCGTCCTGGAGCCCTTGAATCCGGTGGATTTTCCTCGCTACGGCCTCCGCACGATCGAGCAAGCCATCGAACTGTCGGACCGTGTCCGATCCGAGGCAGACGTCGCTGTGGATGTCTTGTTTGACGTCTACAACGTCCAGCGCACGCAGGGAGATCTCTTGCGCCGTATCGCAGAGCACGCGGACCGGTTCGGCCACGTCCAGATCGCCGACGTGCCAGCCCGATTGCATCCTGGAACTGGTGAGATCGCGTTCGGTCCCGTCTTCGAAGGGCTCACACGGGCCGGCTACCGCGGGTACGTTGGCTTGGAGTACCGTCCCTCGCTAAGCCCAGACGACACCTTTGGGTGGCTGCCTCGGGCATGGCGCAGTAGTCGTCGCCAGCAAACCGCGCCGAAGTAGCACCCTGCAGTTAGCAGGATCAGCTGGTTTGGTGGCGCGTCGCCCCGATGGGCCATCCCGTCGGTTCGGTTTGGACGACCAGGCCGACGACGGCGCGCTGCGGTCGTCACGCGATTCGGTCTGATGGGTCTCGCCCTCGGCTGGCGAGGAACTCAGCGAGGCCAGCACCGGGCGGGACGTTCCAACGGCTGCCGGCAAGGAACCCGCCATCAACGTACATGATCTGACCGGAGATGAACGAACCAGCGTCGGAGGCGAATAGAAGACACAGACCGACGAGCTCGGCCGGATGTCCCGGGCGGCACATTGGCGTGCGATCCATGATCCAAGGCGCTCGGGTCGGATCCGTCCAGTGGGTCGCGTTCATGGGCGTGTCCATGAAGCCTGGCGCGAGAGCGTTGGCTCGGATCCCGTACCGTGACCACTCCACCGTCATGACCTTGGTGAGCTGCGTTAGAGCGGCCTTCGCGGGTCCGATGATCGACACGTCTTCGAGCCCAACGACGTTGTTGAGCGAGCTGATGTTGATGATCGACCCGCCACCCTGGGCGATCATTACCCTGGCCGCCGCCTGCGATAGCTCGAACACGGACCGATAGTCCACCACCCAGAGCTCTTCCATCGTCTTGCGGTCCACTTCGAGGATCGGCATCCGCTTGTTTACCCCTGCGTTGTTGATCAGTACGTCCAGGCGGCCGAACCGCTCTCGAGCCGCATTCACAATTGACTGCGGCGCGTCGTCCTCGGCTAGGTCGGCAGCGAAGGCGGCCGCCTTTAGGCCGTGCGCGCAGAGTTCGTCGGCGACGGACTGAGTCGGGCCGAGATCCCGATCCGTGAGCAGCACGGAGGCACCAGCCTGAGCCAGTCCTGCGGACAGCCAGCTGCCGATGCCGCCTGCCGCGCCCGTTACGACGGCGACCTTACCCTCGAGCGTGAACAGCATCGCCGGGGCCAGCCGATTGAACCAGCGCCGCTCGAAATGAGACGACCGACTCTGGGGCGCTTCCGTGCTCGTCATCGAAACCTCCCTTGGCGTTATCAGCATCACGATTCGTTACTGCCGTTCTAGAGCTTCGCACACACTCCACCGTCGACCAGGAGTGAGGCGCCCGTGACGTACGAAGCATCGTCGCCGCACAGGAAGAGCATCGCCCGGGCGATGTCGTCGGGTGTGGCCACGCGGGCGAGCGGGATCGTGGGTCGCAGCGACTCGATGAACTTCTCCGGATCGCCGCCTCCCATGGCTGTCGCCGTGCGCAGGAACTGAGGCGTCCGCGTGTAGCCCGGCTGGACGGCGTTCACCCGGATGCCGGCGGGAGCCAGCTCAACCGCTAGGCTTCGGGTTAGGGCGTCCACGCCGCCCTTCGAGGCCGCGTATGCGGCGAGCGACCCGCCGCTCCGCAGGGAATGGATCGATGAGACGTTGACGATCGCACCGCCGTGTGGCATCAGCCGCACAGCGTGCCTGATGCATCGCGCGCTGCCGCCAAGGTTTACGGCGATGACCGCGTCCCAGTCCGCGGCGCAGTCGACGCGAACGGGCGCGATCCGGGCGATGCCGGCGCAGTTCAGCAACCTATCGACGCGGCCGTGGCGGGCCTCGATCGTCTCGAAGGCAGCGGCTAGGTCGTCCTCGCGGGTTACGTCGGCGTGGACAAATGAGATGCGTCCCGCACCGCTCCCGGTTTCCACCGCTGCGCCCAGCTCGTCATCGGTGTCAAGGACTATGACCGCGGCTCCCTGCCCTGCGAAGAGGCGCGCCGCCGCCTCCCCGATGCCACTCGCGCCGCCGGTTACAACCACGACCTGCAAGTCCATGCCGCTCATCGCGTACCTCCTCGCCCAAACCCGATCCTCCGCCAGGGAACCGCTTACCTCGGCTCGCCTCCTGCGCCGCATGGGACAAGCCACACGACCAGCCGCGACGGCCGCGACTGGCCGTGCAGCACGCTGTTGCGGGCCTGACGCCAGCTTCCGACGCTCTCAGACGCTATGTCGCCGCCGGTGTTCGTATTACGGTCGAAGCGCGGGAAGTTGCTGCTCGAGACCTCGAGACGCAGTCGGTGGCCCGCCGCAAAGCGCGTCGCCGTCGCTCCCAGATCGATGCGGATCTCATAGCACCGTCCCGGCCGCATCAGCTGCGGCGCGCGGATCGACTCCCGGTAGCGGGCGCGCAGGATCCCCTCCGTTACGTGCTCCGCACGGCCGTCGGGGGCGACGTCCACGAGTCGGCCGGTGAAGTCGGTGTCCTCAGCGGACGAGGCGACGAACAGCACCAGCTCGACCGGACCTACGAGCTCGACCGGCTCGGCGAGCGGAGCCGACGTGTAGCACAGGACGTCCTCGCGGCGCTCAGCGGCCGAGGTGTCCCGCGGCCCGGAATTCGCACCGACCTCGATGCCGGGCAGGAAAGTTCCACCCCCGATCGTCGGGGCCGGGTCCAGCGGGTCGTACACATAAGAGTCTTCGCCGTCCGTGGCCGGTTCCGTCCACAGCAGCAGACCGTCGCCACGCGCCGTATTCGCGCGGCCGTGACTGTCTAGATACAGGCTGTGCGGCATCACTTCGGCCGGCGGCCAGTCGGCGAACTCCCGCCACTCGTTCGAGCCCATCACGAATAGCCGGACTGGGGCAACTGACTGCAACTTCGGGGCCAGACGACTCCTAGGGTTGAGCACCGAGGCGAGCCACGCGATCTGCAGGCCGCCGAGGTCCGACGCCTCGGTGCCGGCGGAGCGCCCGTAGCCTCGCTCTGGAAACGAGCCTTCCGTCACCCGGTGGGCCCACGGCCCCACGACCAGGCGCGGCAAGGGCCCCCGGCTCGGCGCCTGCCGCCGCACGATCGCATAGTCGTCGAGAGCGCCCGCGAGGAAGATGTCATGCCAGCCAGCGATCGTGAGCGAGGGGGGAGCGGCATCGGGCAGGTGACCGGCCTCCTGCCAGTAGACATCCCCTGGCGGATGGGCGAGCCATTCCCGGTAGTAGGACGGCTCGCCGGGAAGCGGGACGTCAAGCGTCGGGGCGAACTCGAAGTATCGCCCGATGCCGTCTACGGCCGCCCCGACCTCAGCCGGACTCGGGCCTTCGCGGCCCTCGCGCTGCCGCCTCATCGCCTCGCCCGGGACGAGCGTCGTGATCGCCCAGGTGAGCAAGAAGCCGAGCTGCAACGCGCCGCCGCGGTACGCCCAGCCGCCGCCCACGTCGGCCGCGGTCATGAACGGCGCGATCGCGCCGAGCCCGTCGCCCGCTTTGCCGGCCGCCGCCCATTGCGCCAGCCCGCCGTACGAGCCACCGATCATGCCAATCGACCTCGAGCCCCATGGCTGTCGAGCCACCCAGGCGAGCGTGTCGGCTCCGTCTTGCGCCTCGTCGAAGAACGGCCGGAAAGTGCCGCCGGATGCGTACCGCCCGCGCGTGTCCTGGACCAGGACGGCGAAGCCGGCCTCGGCGGCCCGCCGGGCCTCCAGGGCGAAGTTGCGTGCCTGGCCTCGCTGCTTGTCGTACGGCGTCCGCTCGACGAGCGCCGGGACCGCGGCGCCGGTCTCAGGCAAGTAGAGGTCAGCCGCAAGCTCGACGCCATCTCGCATCGGGATCCGGAGGTTCGTTTCGAGGTGGATGAGCATTGATGCCCCTGTGTCTCCAGCTACAGACTCATTCGCGCCGCGGGCCCGTCATCGAACCTACGATCCTCGGCTAACCGCGGTACGGGTGCGTGGGCAAGCCCTTGACGCCAGGCCGGAGACGGAAGAGGGAACCGGAAGCCGGCTCACGAGCGAGCCGTTCGGCGTCGAATGGGCCGGTCTCAGTCATGCTGGCCGTCGTGACGTATAGCTCGTCGAGATTGGGCCCGCCGAAACAGCAACTCGTGACATGGCTCACCGGGAACCTCACGGCTCGGTCGAGCCGGCCATCGGGCGCGAAGCGATGGAGCGCCCAGCCATCCCACAATGCCACCCAGATGAAGCCCTCAGCATCGATCGTGAGGCCGTCACCACCGCCCTCTTCCGGAGCAAGGGGAGCGAGACAGCGCCGTGCCGAGACCGTCCCGGCCGAGGCCTCGAAATCGAAGGCGTCTAGCCGGTTCGCGGCGGTGTCGATGTAGTACATGGTTCGGTCGTCCGGACTCCAGCCCAGACCATTAGAGATGCCCACGTCGTCCACCACGAGGTGCACCGTGCGATCGATGTCGAGCCGGTACAGCGCGCCTGCGGCCGGAGTGTGGTCGACTGCCTGCGTGCCGCCCCAGAAGCGACCCAACGAGTCGCACTTGCCGTCGTTCATGCGGTTGCCGGGCAGATCGAGTTCAACGGGCGCGATCAGCTCGACGTGGCCGGTCTGGGGGTCGACCAGCGCGAAGCCGTCGCGGACCGCTGCAGCGTAGCCACCGCCCGCTCGAACAACCGCCGCGCCCACCGGCTGCTCGACGCGGACGCGCTCGTCCCTTCCGGTCCGGGGATCGAACCTGTGGATCTCCTGACGAACGATGTCTACCCATAGCAGTCGGCCGGACACGTCGTCCCAGGACGGCCCCTCCCCCAGGATGGCGTGAGAGTCGAGAACGACCTCCAGCCCGGGATCGATCCCCTTGTCGTGCGACATTGGCCTGGCCTAAACCTTTCTTGCCACGACTGCCCCGCTCGCCGACGGCCGCGGCATGGGCCCCGTTCGGAGCTGCTCGCCAACCCCGTCGAGTTCCGCGAGCACGTGGCGGTCGTAGGCGATGCCTTGCTCCCGCTGCTGTCGGGCGAGGCGGGCCTCGGGCTCGCCAGGCACGAAGATCTCCGCCACGCCCGCTGCGCGTGGCGCGCCGTGCATGGCGTCGATCGCGGCATCGACCGCTCGCCGGAACGAGGCCGGCTCCCGGAATCGGCGAACGTCGATCGCCTGCATGTAATGGCCGACGTTCTGCGGGTTGACGAAGTCCTCGTGGAGGTCCTTGACGTCGGCCCCAAAGGCCGCATCAGACAGCAGTGCGGACAACAGCGCGACCACGAATGCCATCGCGTAGCCCTTGTAGTCGCCAAGCGGGCGCACCATGAGATGACTCCACGCCTCAACCGCGTCCGTCGTCGGCCGGCCGTGGCGATCGTACGCCCAGTCCTTCGGGATCTTGCGGCCGGTCTTGGCCGCGAGTTGGATCTTCCCGCCGGCCGCGATGCTGAGGGCCATATCGAGTATCACGGGGTCGTGCCGCCCAGCGGGAATGCCGACGCCGAACGGGTTGTTGCCCAGCAGCGGTACCGTGCCACCCCACGGCGCCATGATGTTCTTGGACCCTATCGTCCCGCTGATACCGATCATGTCACGCTGTACAGCCATCTCCACGAAGTGGGCGCACGTCCCATAGTGGTTGCTGCCCCGTACCGCGACGAAGCTCGTCCCAAGAACCCCAGCTTTCTCGATCGCCAGCTCCATGGCGTACAGGCCAACGACTTGACCCATCGCGTTGCGGCCATCAACGATCGCCACAGCCCCATGGTCGGCGATGACTTCTGGGTTCGCCGTCGCGCTAATGACTCCAGTCTGCAGGCGCTTCACGTAGTTTGGGACGCGCATTAGCCCATGCGAGTAGACGCCGCGGAGGTCGGCGCCGACGAGGTGCTCGGCGACGATATCCGCATCTGTGTCGCGCATTCCACAGGCCCTGAAGACGGAGTCTGTCCAACTTCTCGCCTGCGTCTCGCTGACTCGGACGAGCTCGTCTCGGGCCGGTCCGGGGGCCGTGCTGGCCTCTGCGGCGCTCATCGCGCGGTGGACGTGGCGGGCCCGACCCCCACGTACTCGCGGTACCGCGCGACGTACTCGGCAACGCCGTCGCGCATCGAGCGGAAGCGCGGCTCCCAGCCGAGCTGCTGGCGCGCATTCTCGATCGACAGCGGGGCACGGAAGGACAGCTCGAAGTTGTCGTCCGGGCCGAGCGTGTCCCCGATCTCGATGTCGGCGCCTGGCACGACGTCGCGGACGATAGCGGCCAGCTCGGTGGCGGTCGTAAGCCGCTCGCCCGTCGCCGCGTAGAAGATGCGGTCCACGTCGTCGGGGGCGTCGATCAGGCAGGCAATCAGGCTCGCCACGTCCTCGACATGGGTATACGAGCGCGGGAACGGGCCGCCGGTCGCGAAGCGGAGCGATCGTCCCTCGACCGCAGCCTCGACCATCGGCTTCACGAACATCGGCCAGCCCATGCCAAAGCCGTAGACGCCCGACGGACGTACCGCCCGGAAGTCGACGCCAAACGCGTCGTGGTAGGCGTAGCAGAAGACTTCGCTGGCGGCCTTGGCCGCGCCATAGAAGCCAGCACCGGGGCCCTCCCTGGCGATCAGGATCGGATGGTTTACATCGATCGGCTCGTACTGGACGCGCGTCAACAACCCGATCGAAGAGAGATAGACCATTCGGCGTACGCCCAACAGCCTGGTCGCCTCGAGCACGTTCACGGTGCCCTCGACGTTGACCCGCAGAGCCGGCAGTGGCGCGTGCTTGAGAAAGGCAGGATCGACGATGGCGGCGCCATGGACGATGCAGTCGGGCTTGACGTCCCGGACCACCTCGAAGAGTCGCGGCCAGTTGTCCACTCCTCCGAGCCGCAAATCGACGCGATCGCGCAGGTCGCCCAGGACGTAATCCAGCTCCCGCGTGGGTGGCCGGATGTCGAAGATACAGACTTTGCGACCGCTCACGAGCAGCCGCCGTGTCAGGTACGTTCCGATGAACCCTGATCCACCGGTGATTAGAACGGGCGCGCTCGCGGAACCCACAGCTGCCTCCCACCCGCTCAGCGGCGCGACGCAACGCCGTGAGCGGACTCATCGGTCAACACACCAGCCGACATCGGATCATCGTCATGGCGGCTCAGCTGCGTGGAGCCCAGCAAGGGCACTGTCTCCGCGCTACCAGCCGTGTTTGCGACCCCGTAACCCTCTGTTCGGCGGGCCGGTCCGAGGGCCGCTGCAGACAGGTGAGGCTCCGCAAACGGCGCCAGCTCACTCAGGGCCTTGTCGCGGAGTTCGACGCTGATGGGGCTCGCGTGCCATTCCATCACGCCCTCCATGAACGACACTCCCTTGCCCTTGACTGTGTGGCACAGGAGCACCCACGGCTCGGACCGGGCCTCCGCCCGGCGCCGGTCGAACGCGGCGATGAGCGAGGCGAAATCGTGGCCATCCACCTCGAGAACCTGCCATCCGAAGGCACGCCACTTGTCAACGAGGGGCTCGACGTTCATGACGTCGGACAGGAGCCCGTCGACCTGAAGGCCGTTGCAGTCGACGATCGCCGTCAGATTGCCGGCGCCGTAGTGCGCGGCGGCCATCGCGGCTTCCCAGATCATGCCTTCCTGGAGCTCGCCGTCGGAGAGGAGGGCATAGACGTTGAATGGCTGTCGAAGATGCCGTGAACCAAGCGCCATCCCGAGGGCGACGGACAGACCCTGACCTAGGGATCCGGACGTCATGTCGATCCCAGGCGTCTTGCGCATGTCCGGATGACCCTGGAGGATCGTGCCAGTTTTGCGCAGCGTGGGCAGCACATCCACCGGGAAGAAACCCTTCTCGGCGAGTGCGGCGTACACGACCGGTGCAGCGTGGCCCTTCGATAGCACGAGGCGGTCGCGTTCAGGCCATCGGGGCTGCTGGGGATCGATACGCATCACGTGCCAGTAAAGCGTCGCGACGATGTCCGCCGCGGACAGCGAGCCACCTGGATGGCCGCTGCCGCCCTTGTAAACCATCTCGATGACGTGCGAGCGGAGCCGGTACGCCTTGCCCCGCAGGTAGGCCTCGAGATCGCTTTCAGTCGGTTCCATGCCAGGCTCCCACCACTCCCCGTTCGAGTCGGCCTGTGTTGACGAGGGCGCTTGCGGCCGCGACGATCGCCCGCGCGCCTAAGCCGTACTTGTCGCGCAGTTCCCCGGCGGCCCCTGATTCGCTGTAGGTATCGCGGAAGCCCAGGGCGCGGAACGCTGGGGCAATGCCTGCCTCGACGAGCGTCTGACAGGCGGCGCTAGCGAGCCCACCGATGACGTTGTGGTCCTCGACGGTGACCAGACCGCTCGTACGGGCGACCGATTCGAGGAGGAGGCTCTCGTCGAACGGTTTGAGCGAGACCATATCGAGGACATCGGCCTCTATGCCGACGCCGGACAGCGTTTCCGCCGCCTCAAGGGCGCGAACGGCAGCCGTTCCGTATGCGGCGATCGTGACGGCGTCTCCGTGACGAAGCCGGAGGCCGTGTCCTATCACGAATTCAGTGTCCTGCGAGTGAATTGCAGGGATCATCTCGTACTCGACGCGGACGTACACGGGCCCATCGTGCTCGAATGCCGCCCGCATGACCTTGCGCGTCATGACGCCATCCGAAGGTGCGAGGACGACCATGTTCGCGAAACTCCTCATGATCGCGATGTCCTCGAGCGACTGATGAGTCGCGCCGTCCTTGGCGTTACTCACACCGGCGTAGCCGCCGACAACCTTCGCGTTGAGCCGTGGGTAGCAGATGGAAGTCCGGATTGGCTCGGCAGCGCGCAGCGAGGCGAACACCGCGAAGGTCACTCCGACCGGCACGATGCCGGTGGTCGCCATCCCGGCCGCGATACCGAAGAGATCCTGCTCCGCGACGCCGACGTCGTGGAAGCGATCAGGGAAGCGGTCGCGGAAGCGCCGCGTGCGGCTGGTCCGGGAGACGTCCGCGTCGAGCACCACGAGGCGCTCATCCTCTTCCGCGATCGCGATGAGCTCGTCGATGAGTGCGTCGCGCGGATCCTCCAACTCACCTAGCTGAGGCACCGATCACCTCCATCCGAACCCCGATTAACGTGCCGACGCGAGCCGAGCGCGCTATCTCCGACCGCAGGCGGAGACCACTTCCTGATAGTGCGCTCAATCTCGATCCTCGTTCCCCAGTGGCGGCATAGGTAGGCTTGCGCAGTCTTGGTATTCGATCGTCGATTGGAAGGATAGTATGATGGTATACCAGTCTCGCTCATGTGAAAATCCCCGTCTGCAAGGAGAACGGGCCTTGCGAAAGAGAGGGAGCTTAGTGAGCTTGACCATCCCGAGTGACGATGCTGCGGTTGCGCTTGGCGTCCTCTAGACGATCGGAGATGTCTCCCGCTTCTTGAGCCCCGAGCGCCTAGTGAGCTACCTCGGGCCCAATCCGCGAGTCTTCCAGCCGGGCAATCAACCCGCATAGAACGGGCGTATCAGAGCTCGCTATTGCTGACCCCAGCCTCGATCCTCAGGGCGGCCACGAGATCGTCGACCTTGCGCGTTTGCGGTGGGTCAGGCGAGTCTCGGTCCTCTCGTATCGGCTGGCGCCGATCGTGGGCCCCGCTTGGAGCTCATGAGCTCTCGGAGGCCGAGCGCAAGCGCCTGGCGAATGACATCTTCGCTGCCGCCGGCTCTCATGACGTCGAGCAGTCCGGACAGTGCAGACCGTGGCAGGGCCATCTGTGTCTCCTCGGGGTCCTGGGAAGGAACACGCCGAGAATCACACCGGTGGCCCAATCCGTGCGTGACACAGGAGACGTCAGGGGCCGTCCCTTGATGCCCACAACCGGGGGGCTACCGCCGCGAGCAACTGCCCGGGCCATGCTCGACCTCGCGGCCGCCCAGGCATGACGCAATCAACCCTCGACTCTTCCAGGCACGGATGACAGGAGCCGCTCACCCGAGGCCCGGAGGTGGGAGTCCATCGCCTGGCCCGCCGCGATCGGGTCGCGCGCCCAGAGGGCCCGCTGGATCGCTTCGTCCTCGGCAAATGAGGACGTCACGGACTCCCGATCGACGTCGAGATTCGTTTGCATCCAGACTCGCTCCAACTGCTGCAACGTCGCAGTCACAACCAGAAGGACATCGTTGCCTGCCGCCCGCGCGATTGCGGCGTGGAACCGCCAGTCGGCCTCCAGGTACGCTGCAAGCTCCGGCGCTGTCCGCATCACCTCGAGCAGTCGTCCAATC
Source organism: Candidatus Limnocylindrales bacterium (assembly GCA_049514315.1). Taxonomy (GTDB): domain Bacteria; phylum Chloroflexota; class Limnocylindria; order Limnocylindrales; family CSP1-4; genus Fen-1039. The sequence goes on from JBEKVD010000050.1 coordinate 18,630, forward strand.
CCTGCAATCTCCTCATCTGTCGCCCGCTCAGCAGCCATTCGCGCCAGCGCCACCTCCAGCACCCGCCGCGCCTCGATGGCCTGGCTTGCCGTGCGGTCGCTCATGAGGATCCTCCAGGCCAGAGACTTGCCCAGGCCCTCTGGCCTGCCCCCTCCCACGACAATCCGCCGGCCGGCGGTCTCCACGACGCCGAGGACCCGCAAGGCCTTGATGGCCTCACGAATCGTCGAGCGGCCGACGCGGAACCTTGCGCTGAGCTCGCGCTCGGTGGGCACTCTGTCGCCGGCGGAGAGACCCCCATTGACGATGTACTTGGTGATGCGCTCCGTAACCTCCTCGACCAGATTGGTTCTCTCGATCGGCTCGAGTCCGCTCGCGCGGACGAGAGCCTCCGCATCCTCGGTCTCGGCCGGCGATTGCGAATTCCTAGTTGGGGCCGTCTCGGCCGGAGTATCGGCAGTCACACACGAACCTTCCGTTTGGCGCGAGCTCGCCACATACGCTTCGTATCCCGACCGGCCTCCCGTGCTCGTCAGGACGAGACCATGAGCCCCGACTTGGATCAGGCCAGTGTCCGTCCAGAACGCCGGGCAGGCGAGGTACCCTCGCGAGCGAATCAGGTTCCAGCAGTGGCACCATGCCGGCGCGGGAACCAGTCTCAACCGGAGATCGCTGCAACCACGGGCTCCAGAAAGGCGCGTTCGTCGAGAACGAAGGGGCCGGTGCCGACGCGTGCCACGACAAGGTCGAGCGATGGAACTACGTAGCAACGGTTTCCGGCGAAGCCTGAAACGGCGATCAGATCCGCGGGCAGTCCCGGTGCATAGCTGCCACGCGCATTCGTCCACCAGCCGTACCCGTAAGATGGATTGAGTTCTTGTGATGGCCGCGTCGCCTGTTCCTGCCAGGCCTCTGGGATGATCGTTTCATCCCCCCACCGTCCGTGGTGAAGAGCCAGATACCCGAAGCGAGCCAGCTCCCGGGCGGATAGATGCAAGCCGGTGTGGGGGTTGGTGTGCGGACCCAGAAAGCCTCCGCCCCCCTGTTGGTCCCAACTCGCATGTTCAATTCCGATGGGCGTAAACACGTACTGCCCCATCACGTCGGCAATCTCTCGTCCTGTGGCTCCATTGAACCCAAGCGACAGGTGGCAGAATGCAGGATCGGAATAGTCCCAACGAGTACCGGGGTCGGCGGCGAGAGTGGCGACCCACAGGCCCGACCTGTTCGGGGCGAAACCCAGAGCGTGCTCATACGGACCGGCATCGATGGCCGTGGGTGCGCCGACAACGCCCCAGTCCTCGCCCTTGAAACCAGCGGTCATCGACAGCACCTGGCCAACCGTGATCTCTCGCTTGCGCGAGTCGGTGAGCGGATCGCCTTCTGGGATGAAGTCGTAGATGTGACTGTCCAGCGTCACAGGCGCCGAGTCGCGGTCGAGCTGGGGGATACGCCCGTCGAAGAGCAAACCCCAGGCGGTTGCAGTGAAGCTCTTGGTCCCCGACCAGATGTCCGAGCGCGCAGTGTTCAGCACATTGAACGTGGCGATCTCACACACGAGATACCCGTGGTGAATCACCACAACGGACCACGAAAAGCCGCCGTACAGGAGCGACTGAAGTCGCGCCCACACCTCCAGCTTGGCCGGATCCATTCCGCCGAGTTCTCGGATGTCGTCGGCCGATTGCAGCCACCGCCACCCACCATCTGACTCCGGCGGCGGATAATACTTCTGATTTAGGTCTGACATAGGACCACAATAGGCCCGACTGTCAAGGCTGCTTCTACATCCGAGTTAGCTTGACGCCTCTGCTATGTTCGGACCGATGTCAGACCAGCCCCACCCCGGTCGTCCCCCGGTCCTAGTCGATGCGGAGCGCGCCATCAGGTGGACGACCGACGTGTTCATGACCTGCGGCATGGACAGGGCCGATGCCGAGGTCGTGGCTGTTCAGCTAGCATCCGATGACCTCCGCGGCGTCATGTCGCACGGCCTCATCCGAGTCTCCAATTACGTACAGCGCCTCCAGACAAGAGCGATCGACCCAAGAGGCCGTCCTGAAGTCGTCGAGCGACACGGTGGCACGGCCGTCGTGGACGGTCAAAACGCGATGGGTCAGGTGGTGGCTGCATATGCCATGGGCGTCTGCCTAGATCTGGCGGCAGACTGCGGCTCGGGCTCGGTAGCGGTCAGGCACTCGAACCATTTCGGCACGTGTGCGCACTTTGCCCAGATGGCCGTGGCCCGCGACATGATCGGCATGGCTGCGACCGTCAGCGCCGGGAACATCATGGCTCCGTGGGGCGCGATCGAAGCCCTCCTCGGCAACAACCCGTTCGGCATCGCCGTGCCGACGGCCACCCACCCACCTCTCGTCCTCGACATTTCCTTCAGCGTCGCGGCAGGTGGCAAGATTCTGCTCGCCGCGAAGCGCGGGGATCCACTCCCGTCTGACTGGGCGATTGGACCCGATGGTCTGCCTGAGACCGAGGCCGCTCGCGCCGCCGGCAACCTGCTGGTGCGGCCGGTCGGCGATCACAAGGGGTACGGTCTGGCTCTCATGGTCGCCGTAATGTCCGCCCTTCTGCCAAACGCGGCATTCGGCAGGGAAGTACGGAACATGAGAACGGATTTCGAACAGGCCCAGAACGTCGGCCATTGGTTTCACGCGATCGACGTCAAGTGCTTCTCGGATCCGAAGGACTTCCGCGAGCGCGTAGACCGAGCCATTGACGCAATGCACTCTGCGCGGCGCGGCCCTGGCGTGGAAAGAATCCTTGTCCCAGGCGAGTTGGAGGCCGAGGTCGAAGAAAGGCGGCGTCGCGAAGGGATCCCGTATCCCGAGGCCTTGCGATCTGAATTGAACGCTCTCGGGCACTCCCTCGCAGTCGGCCCTCTCGACGACTCCGGGTGAAAATGATCCAGGCCGGCTTCGTAGTCCATGCCATCGCCGCAGACGGCCCGACCGTGCCCGGTATCTCGGCGGTACTGTTGCGACTCCGGGAGGCCGGCGCCAGGCTGGTCGTGGCCTCCAACT
>JBEKVD010000051.1:0-21692 GCA_049514315.1 Candidatus Limnocylindrales bacterium
CGCGCCGGCCTAGACCGTGAGGCGCTCCGCGATGCCGTCCGGACCAATCTCACCCGCTTCTTCGGGAAGCGCGGCACGGCGGTGGTGGATGCCAACCTGGCCGTCATCGATGGGGCCTACGACGGCGTGATCGACGTCACCGCAGCTATTGCCGCGGGGGCCGCCGCCCCGGCGGTTGCGCAGGCCGCTCGATGACTCATCCTCGAACCGTCGGCGAGGTCATGACCGCCAATCCAGTCGCGATCACCGAGACGGCTTCTCTCGCGGAGGCCGCCACCATCCTCGACACCAGGAAGATCTCCGGTCTTCCCGTCCTGGATGAGAACGGGGCGCTGATCGGCGTGATCAGTCAGACCGACCTCGTTCGGGCTCGAGCCAACCAGCATCTTGTCTCCGACTGGCCCGGCCTGTCGGTCGGGCAGATCATGACCAAGCCGGCTCTCACCATCGCCGCCACCGCGAGCCTCGAAGAGGCCGCGAAGGTGATGGAGCAGCGCCGGGTCCACCGCCTCGTCGTAACAAACGGTGCGGCCAACCCAATCGGCATCATCTCGACCAGCGACCTCGTGCGGTCGTGGGCGAGGTAGACCGAGACTGAGCGAGCGATGACCCAGATACTCACTTCCGCCCAGATCGAGAAGCTCGGGCCCGGCCCCGGGCTGATCTCACCGCAGACCTTCGACGTCGCCGGGTACATCGAGGACTTCAACGAGTCCGTCATCAACGCCTACCGGCGCGGCGTGGCCGACGTCGAGCTCCCGGCAGACGCGGGCGTCGGCCGCAGCCTGATCGCCCCGGCAACCGCAGGCGTCCGCGATTTCAGCACCCTGTCGCCGATGATCCCGGCCCTCATAGCCGAGAAGTGCGTCGGTTGCATGATCTGCGTAAGCGCCTGCCCCGACAGCGCCATCATGGCGACGGCACAGCCCAAGGGCTCCCTCGCGAAGGCGATCGACGAGTTTGCAGCGACCCAGTCAGACCCGGCGCTTGCCGCGCAGACCGCCCGTTCCCACTTCGTTCACACCACCAAGTACGCCGACGTCCCGGCCAAGCGTGGCCTCGAGCCCGCCGATTTCGGCCTCTTCATCGACCCCTACCACTGCAAGGGCTGCGCCGAGTGCGTGGACGTTTGCGTGGCGCAGGGGCACGACGCTCTCTTCATGGCCGAAAAGTGCGACGCCGAGGCCAGCGGTGAGTGCACGCTGGATCGATATCGCCGCGATATCGGCTTCTTCCGGTCGCTGCCCACGACGCCGGTCGAGTACCGCAACGAGAAGGCCCTGGCCGACATCATGCTCGGCGAGCACGCCTACGGCTTCGTCGGCGGTGCCGGCTCCTGCTCGGGCTGCGGCGAGGGCACGGTCGTACGCATGGTCACCGCCGCCACTCTGCAGGTTCACGGACCGAAGAGCATGGGCATCGTCGCCGAGACCGGCTGCAACACCGTCTTCGGCAGCACCTATCCGTTCAATCCGTTCACCGTTCCGTGGACGAACTCGCTGTTCGAGAACGGCCCGGCCGACGCCCTCGGCATCCGGCTGCGCTGGGATCAGGCCGGTCACTCCGATCGACGACTCTGGGTCTTCGGCGGCGACGGAGCCATGTACGACATCGGTTTCCAGTCGCTGTCGCGCCTGGTCGCCTCGGGCCTGGACATCAAGGTCCTGGTCCTGGACACCGGCGTGTACTCGAACACCGGCGGCCAGACCTCCACCGCCTCCTTCACCGCGCAGGTTTCCAAGCTCTCGGCCTACGGCAAGTCCGAGCACGGCAAGCAGGAGAAGCGCAAGGAGCTGGGCCGGATCATGGTCGCCCACGGCGACGCGTACGTGGCCCAGGTCGCGGCCTCGAACATCAACCACCTGTACAGGGCCGTTATCGACGCGAACGCGTATCCGGGCCCGGCCGTTATCGTCGCCTACGCCCCGTGCATGCCGGAGCACGGCATCGCCGACGATGCGGCCAACCGCCAGGCCAAGCTGGCCGTCGACTCCCGGGCCTTCCCGCTCTTCACCTACGACCCGCGCCGCGGAGACTCGATGACCGAGCGGCTCTCCCTCCAGGGCAACCCGGCGGTCAAGGAGGACTGGTCGAAGAATCCCGACGGGACCACCTTCGACTTCATCTCCTTCGCCCGGACCGAAGGCCGCTTCAGCCAGCACTTCGACAAGGAGGGCAATCCCTCCGTCGAGCTGCAGGCGTCACAGGAGGACCGCCTCCACAACTGGCGCCTTCTCCAGGAGATGGCGGGCATTCGCTAGCCGGGAGGGCTACTCGCCCTCGAAATCACGCCGCCACCGAGCCGGGGCTCCGAAAGGGCCCCGGTTTCGATTCGGGCACCCGGACAAGCGTTCCGGAAGCCCGGCGGAGTCGGATTCCACCGGTGACTTCCGGCAGCAGGATCAGCCGCAGGTCGTGCTAAGCCGGCACTCCGACGCGGCCCGCCTCCAGTCCGGCCGCGAACACGCCCAGATCCGCCTCGACGACCTCCGGGCCCTTCTTGCCGGCCATCTCGCGGAGGGCCGCCCTGACGGACTCGGGCGTCACCCAGCCGAGCCGCGCGACCAGGGCGCCGAGGGCAACGATGCTCACGAGCTTGTCGTCCCCGCCCCTCGCGGCCAGGTCGGTGCAGGCCAGGCGTAGCTCGTCGACGTCGGAGCGGCCGCCGCCCTCGTCCCCGATGAGCGAGGTGTTCATCAGCAGCAGGCCGCCGCGGGCAAGGCGCGGTGCGAACTTCCGCAGCGACGGGAGGTTCATCACGACCGCGGCGTCGAACTCGTCCACGACCGGCGAGCCGATCGGGCCGTCACCGACGATGACCGTGCAGGATGCCGTGCCGCCCCGCATCTCGGGGCCGTATGAGGGGATCCAGAAGACCTCCAGACCGTCCTTGATGGCGGCGCGGGCCAGGGCCTGGCCGGTGAAGAGGAGGCCCTGCCCGCCGAAGCCGGCGAAGACGACGGAGCGTTCCATCTCAGGCCTCCGACGGCTTGGGCGCAGCCGGCCGGGCCACCGGACCGCCTGAAATCGAACCAGGGGAGCGGGGCGTCCCTCGATCGACTATCACGCCGAGCGGATACGCCTCCACGACCGGGCCCTTCAAATGCTCGATGGATTCCTGCGGCGTCATGCCCCAGCCCACCGGGCAGTTGGACAGCGCTTCCACGATGCTGAAGCCCCCGCCTGAGATCTGGACCTGGCAGGCGCGCTTGATCATGGCCTTGAGCTTGCCGATCCCCGAGACGTCGGCGACGGTGCCGCGGGCGGCGTACGTGACGCCGGGCAGCTGGGCCAGCATCTCCGTTATCCGGATCGGGAAGCCCATCAGCGCTGCGTCACGCCCATTTGGCGATGACGTCGTCCGCTGGCCGAGAAGAGTTGTCGGCGCCATCTGGCCGCCGGTCATGCCGTAGATGCCGTTGTTCACGAAGATCGCGGTGATGCGCTCGCCCCGGGCTGCGGCATGGACGATCTCGGCGGTCCCGATCGCGGCCAGGTCGCCATCGCCCTGGTACGTCAGCACGAAGGCCTCCGGCCGGACCCGACGAATCCCCGTCGCCACCGCCGGCGCGCGGCCGTGGGGCGCCTCGACGAAGTCCACGTTGAGGTAGTCGTAAGCGAACACGGCGCAACCGACCGGCGCCACCGCGATGGTGTGGGCCGGCAGGTCCAGCTCGGTCATGACCTCCGCCAGCAGCCGATGGACGATGCCGTGGCCGCAGCCGGGGCAGTAGTGAGTCGAGCGGTCGTCCAGGACGTCCGGCTTGCGGTAGATCAGGCGCGGAGCGGCGGCGCCCGGCGCGGTTGCCTCCGGCGCGTGGATCGTCATGGTCGACCTCCGTCGCGTCCGCCGAGGCGGGCGCCGGCCTGGTTGCCCCTGCCGTCATGTCCATCGCCGCGACTCGCGGCGTCGCTGGTTGCGGCGCCGTCGGGGCGCTCGACCGCCCGGGTCCGGGAGGCCTTTGCGCGGAGCGCCTTCAGGGCGCCGAGCACTTCGTCCGGAGTGGGCACGAGACCGCCCATACGACCGTCGAAGGCAACCGGGCAGCGGCCCTCGACCGCAAGCCGGACGTCCTCGACCATCTGGCCGGACGACAACTCGACGGTCAGGATGCCGTGCACCCGGCGGCTCAGGCGGGCGAGCTCGTGGGTCGGGAAGGGCCACAGGGTGATCGGCCGGAAGAGGCCGACCTTGATTCCTCTCTCGCGGGCCCTGGCTATCGCGCTGCGCGCGACGCGCGCCGCCGTGCCGTAGGCGACGATGGCGAACTCGGCGTCCTCGAGCTGCCAGCCTTCCCAGCGGACCTCGTGACGGGCTATCTCGCGGTACTTTTGCTGGAGGGCCAGGTTCCGCCGCTCGAGCACGTCGGGGTCGAGGTCGATCGACTTGACGATCCGGGACGGGCGCCCGGCCGCGCCGGTGAGGGCCCAGTCGAAAGTCTGCCGTTCGGGCGTGCGGAAGCGCAGCTCAACGGGCTCCATGGCCTGGCCCAGGATGCCGTCGGCGACGACCATGACGGGGGTCCTGTAGCGCTCGGCCAGCTCGAAGGCAGTTGCCATCAGGTCCATCGCCTCGCCGATCGAGGCGGGGGCGAGGACGGGCACGCGGTAGTCGCCGTGACCGTGACCCTTGGTCGCCTGGAAGTAGTCGCTCTGCGACGGGCCAATGCCGCCCAGGCCCGGGCCCGCTCGCATGATGTTGACCAGCACCATCGGCGTCCCGGAACCGGCCATGTAGCTCATCCCCTCGGCCATCAGGCTGATGCCCGGGCTCGACGACGAGACCATGACCCGGGCGCCGGTGGCGGCCGCCCCGAGAGCCATGTTGATGGCGCCGAGCTCGCTCTCGGCCTGGACGAAGACGCGGCCCAGCTCCAGCATCCGGCGGGCCATCCACTCGAGCAACTCGGCCTGCGGCGTGATTGGGTAGCCGAAGTAGGCGTCGCAGCCGGCCTGAACCGCCGCCTCGGCGATGGCTTCGTTGCCCTTCATCAGGACGCGGGCGCGCTTGCCGGCCTCGGCTTCGGCGCCGATCTGGCCGGCTGCCACGGCCATCTCACGTCCGCCGGTCATCGCGCCTTCTCCTTGATCGAGGCTACGCATGGGGCGGCCCACACGGTGAAGACCGCATCGGGGCAGACGCGGGCGCAGAAGGCGCAGCTGGTGCAGCCCGCGGCGTCGGTCAGTTCGATGGGGTGGTAGCCGAGGACGTTGACGCGGCTCCGATCGAGCGCAAGAACCCCCTTCGGGCAGGCGTCGACGCAGAGTTCGCAGCCCTTGCAGTGCTCCTCGGCGATGTCGAGAGGCGCCCACGTCATGGGCGACGGGGCAGCCATGGCAATTGGACTGATCGCCATTCGCGCTTCACCTTCGGGTGCGGAGCCCATCGCTAAGACGCCTCCGACCTCACGGTCTGCGGCGGTCCCGCGCACGGGACTTGTTGCCTCTAGCCTCCCGCCGGGCCCTACCTCGGGCAAGGGCCGAACGACACGTATGCCTGCGGGAGTAGTACTGGATCGGAGCGACGCCCCTCACGAGACCGAGCGGGCTTCAATTGCGCTCCGTTGATGTCCGACCTCCGGTTGCCCGCCGGGGATTCTCGCCGGGGTCGCGCCAATGGCATACTGGGCCCGAGGTTGGGCAGCCCCGAAGGGACCTGTCCGGTGTCCCGGCGAGACCGCACTGAGAGGACCTTCGATGGACGACCGGGGGCACACGGAGAGCCCCGAAACCTTCACCAGGGCCCCGTCGGTTTCGTTCGATCCCGGCGCGACGCCCGCTGAGCCCGTCCGGGCCCATTTCCCGGGCGAGGAACCGCCGGCAGGTCTGCGCCTCCAGGATATGGGGCCGGGCTCCGAGTCCGAGCCAAACATCCGCCCGGCCCTGCTGGGCGAGCCGTTCGACGACCCGGTCGCTCCGGGGAGTGTTCGGTGCATCGCCTGCGCCCACCGCTGCGATATAAGACCCGGCCGAATCGGCATCTGCGGCGTCCGTCAGAACCGCGGCGGCCGGCTCTACACCCTCGTCTACGGCCAGCTCGTGGTCGCCAGGGCCGAGCCGATCGAGAAGAAGCCCTTCTATCACTTCCTGCCGGGCAGCAACGCCTACTCGATCGCGACTCAAGGCTGCAACTTCCACTGCGCCTTCTGCCAGAACTGGGAGATGTCGCAGGCTCACCGCGAGGGCGTCGTGCCGGAGAGCCGCAACACGACGCCGGGCGAGGTGATCGAGGAGGCAGTGGCCGCGGGCGTTCGAAGCGTGGCCTACACCTACGTGGAGCCGACGGTCTTCATCGAGTTCGCGCTCGACACGATGGTTCGGGCCCGGGCAGCCGGGCTGCGCAACGTCTTCGTGACGAACGGCTACGAGACGCCCGAGGCGATCGAGCTGATCGCACCATATCTCGATGCCGCCAACGTCGACCTGAAGGCGGCCAACGACCGCTTCTACCGCCGGGTCTGCGGCGCCCGGTGGGAACCGGTGCGCGAGTCGGTCGTGGAGCTGCATCGCCGTGGCATCTGGGTCGAGCTCACGACCCTGATCATCCCCGGTCTCAACGACGACCCGCGCGAGCTGCGGGCCACGGCCGAGTGGATCGTGAAGGCAGTCGGGTCCGAAACTCCCTGGCACCTGACACGCTTCCAGCCGGCCTACCGGCTGGCGAGCCTGCAGCCGACGCCGGCGGCCACGCTCGTCGATGCGGCCGCGGTGGCGCGCGAGGTCGGCCTGCGCCACGTCTACATAGGCAACGCGCCGGAAGTCGAGGCTGCCGAAACTTGTTGTGCCCGATGCGGCGAGCGGCTGATATCGCGCGCCGAGTTCGCGGTGACGGAGTGGCGCCTGGTCCAGGGCCGTTGCCCGCGCTGCGGCCACGCTCTGGCGGGGGTCGGCCTGGAGACGTCGCCCGTCGTCGTCTGAGCCTTCGAGCGCAGCGCGCCGGCGAAGCAAAGTCGGCCGCCGTATGAGCCCAGCCCCAACGGACGGTGCCGAGTTGGGACCTTTTGGCCGCGGAGGCGGGCCGCTCGGCAGGCGGAAACTTCAGCGTCAAGGTGTGAGATAGGTGCGGCGGAACTGGCCGCCCACGGGGCGCAGCAAGCGGCTGGAGATCGATCGCGTGCACGAAGCAGGTCTGGCGCGGGGAGTGGCGAGGGCGCTGCGGGAGCGCAGCCTGCGCCCGGCGGGGGTCCGACTGGCAGTGGTCGGGGGCCACCACGACCCGGCAGCCTTTGAAGCCGAGCTGCGCGCCCACCTGGCTGCCGAGATGCCGGACGAGGCGGCCGCGATTGCCCGCATGGAGATCCGGCGCGCGGCCTTCGGTCACCTGTGCCCGGCATGCGGCGTCGAGTTCGAATCGGCCGTCGTCGCGCCGGCGTGCCTCAACTGCGGCTCGGACACGCTCGCCGAGACGACCGACGAGGAAATCCAGATCGAGCTGCTGGAGCCGGTCTCGTGAAGACGACCATCCCCGGCGAGCGTCTCGCCAGGGCCGTGGAGGTCCACGGCGTCGTCCAGGGCGTCGGCTTCCGGCCGTTCGTCTGGCGGCTCGCGGCGGAACTCGGGCTCGACGGGACCGTGATGAACCGAGCCGGCCGGGTCGACATCGAGATCGCCGGGCCGGTTGAGGCGCTCGACGCGTTCGCCCGACGCCTCCGATCGGACGCACCTCCTCGCGCGGTGGTCGAGGACGTGATCGTCCGGCCGACTGACCGGGAGATCGTCCCCGGTTCGGGCTTCACGATCCAGGAGAGCGAGGCCGTGGCGTCGGAGGATCGGCTCTTCCCGCCCGATATCGCGACCTGTGACGACTGCCTGCGGGAGCTCTTCGACGCGGCGGATCGACGGTACAGGTACCCCTTCACCAACTGCACCAACTGCGGGCCGCGGGCCACGATCATCGACGAGTTGCCGTACGACCGCGCCCGGACGTCGATGCGGTCGTTTCCCCTATGCGCCGCCTGCGAAGCGGAGTATCGCGACCCGGCGAACCGCCGCTTCCACGCCGAGCCGGTCGCCTGTCCCGCGTGCGGGCCGCGGCTCTCATACCGCCGGCCCGGTGAGGCTGCCCCGGCGGCGCACCGGGAAGAGGCGCTGGCCGCTGCGCTGGCCGATCTGCGCGCCGGCCGCATCGTAGCCGTCAAGGGGCTCGGCGGCTACCACCTGGCTTGCGACGCCACTGATCCGGCTGCCGTGGCTCGGCTTCGCGACCGCAAGCACCGCTGGGCCAAGCCGTTCGCGGTGATGGTGCGGGACCTCGACGCGGCCCGCCGAGAGGCCGAACTCTGGCCCGAGGAAGAGGCCCTGCTCGTTTCGCCGGCGAGACCGATCGTCCTGGTCGAAAGGCGCCGCCGCGCGCCACGGGCCGAGGAGCTACCACGAGCCGAGGAGCTACCACGAGCCGAGGAGCCGCCACGGGCCGAGGAGCTACCACGAGCCGAGGAGCCGCCACGGGACGTGGAGCCGCCACGAGCCGTGGAGCCGCCACGAGCCGATGAACGGCCGCTCGCCGACGGCGTCGTCAACGCCGAACCGGCCCGCGCCGCGGCCCTCAATCGCCGCGTTGGCCTGTTCCTGCCGTACACGCCCCTCCACCATCTTCTCCTCGAGGGACTCGGTCGGCCGATCGTCCTCACCAGCGGCAACCTTTCCGACGAACCGCTCGCGACGGACGATGCCGAGGCCCTGGAACGGCTGGCCGGGATCGCCGATTCGTTCCTGGCCCACGACCGCGAGATCCGGGCACGCTACGACGACTCCGTGACGAGGGTCGTGGACGGACGCGAGAGCCTGATCCGCCGGGGCCGCGGGTACGCCCCGCAGCCGCTGGCGCTGCCGATCGCCACGCCACAGCCCGTTCTGGCGGCCGGCGCGGAGCTCAAGCACACGTTCACTCTGGCTCGAGGCGCCCGGGCCCACGTGGCGCCGCACACCGGCGACCTCGAGGACCTGCTGACCTATCGGGCGTTCGAAACGAACCTGGCCCACCTGGAGCGGCTGCTCGACATCGAGCCGGCCTACGTCGCCCACGACCTGCACCCGGCCTACCTGTCGACGCAATACGCGATCCGCAACTTCCCGGAGAGCCGGCGCATCCCCGTCCAGCATCACCACGCGCACGTGGCGTCGGCCGCGGCCGAGGCCGGCTTGGCCGGCGAGTTCATCGGCGTGGCCTTCGACGGCCTGGGCATGGGCGACGACGGCACGTTCTGGGGCGGCGAGGTCCTCGTGGCGACGCTGGCGGAGTACCGGCGCGTCGGCCGCTTTGGCCGCGCGCCGATGCCGGGCGGGGCGCTGGCGGTCAGGAAGCCGTACCGCATGGCACTCGGGTACCTCGTGGCCGCCGAGGCGTTCGAACACGGGGGCTCCGTCAGCGACTGGATCGATCCCGAGCTGACGCGGGCCCTTCTCGACCGGCTGGACCCCAGAGAAGTGGAGGTCGTTCGCGTCCAGATTGCCCGGGGGCTCAACGCTCCCGAGGCATCGTCGGCCGGCCGGCTCTTCGACGCCGCCGCCAGCCTGCTCGGGATTCGCGACGTGGCCGAGTACGAGGCCCAGGCCGCAATCGAGCTGGAGCTGCTGGCGGAGGAGGGGAGTGCCCGGCCGCTCCCGTACGAGATCGTTCGACGCGACGGGCTCCTCGTCTACGACCCGCGGCCTACACTCCGCGGCCTCCTCGAGGGCCTCGCCGAGGATTCGGCCGTAGAGAGCCTGGCGGCGCGATTCCAGGAGACGGTCGCCGTCGTCACCCGCGCGTTGTGCGCGGACGTTCGAGCCGCAACCGGGCTCGGCGCCGTGGCCCTCTCAGGTGGCGTGTTCCAGAATCAGTGGCTCGCGACTACCCTCGTCCGGCGCCTGACTCGCGACGGGTTCGAGGTCCACACGAATCGGCAGGTTCCGGCGAACGACGGCGGAATCAGCTACGGTCAGGCCGTGGTGGCAGCCGCTCGCCTGGCCATGGCGTCCTAGCAAGGCAAGCGAGTCGGCGATCGGCGTCCCGAAATCGCCGGCGGCAAGGAGAGAACCAGATGTGCCTCGGCATCCCGGGCAAGGTCGTTGAGATCCGAGACGACGAACCGCTGCGGATGGCCAAAGTCGACTTCGGCGGGGTCCGCAAGGAAGCATGCCTGGCCTACGTCCCCGAGGCCCAGATAGGCGACTACGTGATCATCCACGTCGGCTTCGCCATCAGCCGGCTGGACGAGGACGAGGCGCTCAAAACGCTGGAGATGCTGCGCGCCATCGATGCCGAGGGCGTGGAGACGGAGCTCGCGTCGATGGTCGACGAGGCCGGGAGAGCCGGCGGGGACGAGGGCCCAGCCGCGGCAGGCGCCGCATGAAGTACGTCGACGAGTACCGCAACGCCGAGCTTGCCCGCAAGCTCGTTGACGAGATCCATCGCATCACTACCAGGCCCTGGGCGCTGATGGAGGTCTGCGGCGGGCAGACCCATACTCTCGTCAAGCAGGGAATCGACGAGGCGCTGCCGGCGGCAGTGCGGATGATCCACGGACCCGGCTGCCCGGTCTGCGTCACGCCGCTCGAGCAGATCGACAAGGCGCTCGCGATCGCCGCCCGGCCGGACGTCATCTTCACCAGTTACGGCGACATGCTGCGAGTGCCGGGTTCCACGACCGATCTGCTAGCCCTGAAGGCGCGGGGCGCCGATGTCCGGACCGTCTACTCGCCGCTGGACGCGGTTCGAATCGCGGCGGCCAACCCCGACCGGCAGGTGGTCTTCTTCGCCATCGGCTTCGAGACGACGGCCCCGGCGAACGCGATGGCGGTCTGGCAGGCGGCCCGGTTGGGCCTCGACAACTTCTCCGTGCTGGTCAGCCACGTGCTCGTGCCGCCGGCGATGACCGCGATCCTGGAGTCGCCGACGAACCAGGTCCAGGCGTTCCTGGCCGCCGGCCACGTCTGCGCGGTGATGGGCTGGACCGAGTACGAGCCGATCGCGGAGCGATATCACGTCCCGATCGTCGTGACCGGCTTCGAGCCGCTCGACCTGCTGGAAGGCATCCTGATGGCAATCCGCCAGCTCGAGTCGGGTCGGGCGGAGGTCGAGAACCAGTACGCCCGGGCTGTGAAACGGGATGGCAACCCCGAGGCGCGAGAGACCGTTCTCCGTGTCTTCGAGGTTGGCGATCGGACCTGGCGCGGCATCGGCGAGATCCCGGCCTCGGGTTACCACCTGCGGCCGGAGTTTGCGAAGTTCGACGCCGAGGGACGCTTTGAGGTCGGTGACATCCACACCAGCGAGCACCCGGCGTGCATCGCCGGCCAGATCCTGCAGGGCACGAAGACGCCGCTCGACTGCACGGCCTACGGCGTGCTCTGCACGCCCAGGAAGCCTCTCGGAGCCCCGATGGTTAGCGCCGAGGGCGTGTGTTCGGCTTACCACGCGGCGGGGCGCGGACTGGCCGCCCCGACGGCGTTTCCCCTGTACGACCTCCAGAGGGTCGACCGATGAGCGAGCGACGAACCTTCGATCCTTTCGGTGGGGCCGTGGAGCTCGTTATCTCGACTCCCGCCTCGGCAGAGCCGCCCCATCCCGCGGATTCAGGCGGGCCGTCCTCGGCCGGCCCTTCCGAGACCTCTGCTGCCGCGCCCGAGACGTCGGCTGCCGGGCCCGAGACGTCGGCTGCCGCGCCCGAGACCTCTGCTGCCGCGCCCGAGACCTCTGCTGCCGCGCCCGCCGGGTCGCTTCCGGGTGCGGCCGCGCCCGATCCGGCGAACCTGGCGTGTCCCGCGCCGATCCCCGAACGCGCCCGCGTCCTGCTCGGCCACGGTTCCGGCGGCCAGCTCTCTGCGGCGCTGATGCGCGACGTGATTGCCCCCGCCCTGGCAAGCGGGTGGGCGTCGCCGGGCGGGGCACTGAACGATGCCGCGGTCGTCGAGGTCCCCGGCGGGCGGCTTGCCTTCACGACGGACTCATTCGTCGTCAGCCCGATCGAGTTCCCGGGCGGTGACATCGGAGAGCTGGCCGTGAACGGCACCGTCAACGACCTGGCCATGATGGGGGCGCAGCCGCTCGCCCTGTCGCTGGCCTACGTGATTGAGGAAGGCCTGCCGATCGACGAGCTTCGGAAGGTCACCGAATCGGTGGCGCGAGCGGCCGTTCGCGCGGGCGTCCGAATCGTCACCGGCGATACGAAGGTCGTCGGACGGGGAGCGGCCGACCGACTATTCGTCAACACCGCCGGCATCGGGCTCGTCGCGCCAGGTGTGTCGGTCTCGGCGGATCGGGCGCGCGCAGGCGATGCGGTCGTCCTGTCGGGCCCTATTGGGCTGCACGGCATTGCCATCATGAGCGTCCGCGAGGGCTTGGACTTCGAGGTGGAGATCGCGTCGGACACTCAGCCGCTGAACGCGCTGGTGGCCGCGATAGTCGCCGCGTGCCCCGACGTCCGGGTGATGCGAGACCCGACCCGCGGCGGCCTGGCGTCGGCGCTCAACGAGATCGCGGCGGCCTCCGGAGTGGGCATCGAACTGCGCGAAGAAACGATCCCGATACCAGGGCCGGTGCGGGCCGCCTGCGAGATGCTCGGTCTTGACCCGCTCCACGTGGCCAACGAGGGCAAGCTCGTGGCCATCGTGCCCGCCGCCTCGGCCGAGGCGGTCCTGGCGGCAATGCGCGCCCTGCCCGAGGGAGCCGACGCCGTCGAGATCGGGCGCGTGGTTGCCGACCATCCGGGCATGGTCACCATGCGCACCATCGTGGGCTCGCAGCGGATCGTCGATATGCTCGTCGGGGAGCAGCTTCCTCGAATCTGCTAGGCGAGGTAGTCGCCGAGCTGCCGGCGCCGAGGACGGCGAAGTTATCGAAGATCTCGTTCCGTGGCGCCATCTGCTGCCAGCACGGCTCTGGCGCGTCGATGACGGATCCCGAACCCCAGTCCGATCGGATTCGCCTCCGACGCGTAGATGGACGGAACCACGGCGGCCGCGTCCTGCGCCTTGCGGGGCAGATACCTCGCCGAAGAGTTGGAGCGCCGCTGTGCCATTCGGCCCCCGCCATCGGGAAGCCTGTACCTATGCGCACCTGCGCATATATCGAAGACTCAGGGCATGGACGAGGTCTACAGAATCCAGGCGGAGGTTCTCAAGACGCTTTCGAATCCGAGGCGTTTGGAGATCGTCCACCTCCTGGCCGACGGCCCGCGTGAGGTCAGCCGGC
Source organism: Candidatus Limnocylindrales bacterium (assembly GCA_049514315.1). GTDB lineage: Bacteria > Chloroflexota > Limnocylindria > Limnocylindrales > CSP1-4 > Fen-1039. The sequence continues at coordinate 13,175 of JBEKVD010000051.1, forward strand.
TGGCCGAGGAAATGGGCATCAGCCAGCCAAACGTCTCGCAGCACCTGGCCTTGATGCGCTCGGCAGGTGTCGTCGAAGCCGAGCGGGACGGCCGAGAGGTCCGCTATCGCCTCAGCGATCCGGAGATCATCGTCGCATGCGAAACCATGCGCGGCGTCCTCGTGCGCAGGCTCGCGCGTATGTCGGTCGCCGCGACCCGAACGCCGGGAGAGCTCGTGGCCGAGCGAGTTGCGATTGCTGCATCGGGCTCGGCCGGACCCACCACTCAGGTTAGTTGAGGCCCCTCCCGATGGACGAAACCGTCTCGCTCGTGCTCTTCTCCGGTACCGACGACAAGCTCCAGGCAGCTGCCGTTCTCGCCGCCGGCGCCGCCGCCCTTGGCCGGCCGGTCAGGATCTTCCTCCAGTACTGGGCTCTCGATGCCTTCCGGGCCGACGGGATAACGGCCGATCACGGCCTGGCGCCGGAAGCCGGGCCGGCGGGAAGGGCCGCGGTTGACGCGGCGGCCAAGGCCGGTCAGGCGCGCTGGGTCGACACCCTTCGGGCGGCCAAGGAGTTGGGGGACGTGAACATCCAGGCATGCTCGGCCTCGATGGATATTCTCAAGCTCAGGCCCTCCGATCTCGATCCGCTCGTCGACGGCGTCGAGGGCGTTGCGGCTTTCTTCATCAACGCGGGCGAGGGTCAGATCATCTTCATCTAGGCCGGCAGTCCAGCCGCTCCGAGGACGGGCGCGGCGGGCGGAGCCGGCCGGCGAAAGGAGTGCTCGGTGGGCAATCTGGATATCAAGGTCAAGGTCGACGCGAGCGGTCTTTCCTGCCCGCTGCCGATCCTGCGGGCGACCCAGGCCATGAGGACCGTGGCGACGGGCGAGCTGATCGAGGTGGTTGCGACGGACCCGGGTTCGGTGAAGGATTTCGCCGCATGGGCCAGCTCCACGGGCAACGCCCTCGTCGAGTCTGATTCGGCCAACGGCAAGTACCGGTTCGTCCTGCGCCACAAGTAGCCAACGCCCGGGCCGGCACCTGCAGGCTCGCCGGGCTCACCGCGAAAGGATCGTTCGAATGACTGCTGTCGCAATGGCGCCCGAGGCGCAAGCCGCCTCGGAGGGCGCCGTCAAGACTAAGAAGGTCTGCATCATCGCGTATAGCGGCGAGCTCGAGCCGACCTGGGCAAGCATGATCATCGCCTCGACCGCGGCCGCCATGGACATGGAAGTCTCGATCTTCGTCACGTTCTGGGGCTTCCACGCCCTGGTGAAGGACAGCAAGCGCCTGCCGGGCCAGAACTGGATGCAGAAGATGCTGTCCGTGATGCAGAGGCCGGGGGTCAGCCACCGCAAGCTGAGCAAGATGAACTTCATGGGCATGGGGCCGTGGATGATGTTCCAGCTTGCCAAGAAGTACAACGTCTCCAAGCCCAAGGACCTGCTCGGCATGTGCCAGGAGCTCGGGGTCAAGATCTACCCGTGCCAGATGACCATGGACCTCTTCGGGCTCAAGAAGGAGGACCTGATCGACGGCCTGGAGGAGCCAGTCGGCGCGGCCACCATGTTGCAGCTGGCGACGGAGGCCGACTCGACGCTCTTCATCTAGCCAGCCACGTCCGGATCGCCTGGCCGGCTCCGCGGAGCCTGGCTCGGGCGGGGCGTTCTCCGCGGCGCAAGCGCGCGATCCGGCTTGAGAAAGGCCACGGATACTGCCCGCTGCGAGCCAGGGCGCTGCTCGGTGGGACGTTTGGACGTTCGTCGCACGCCTGAGTTTGGGCGCGATGGCGGGCCCGGGACCGCGTGAAGCGGGTTGCTAGAAATGTCCCTGCTGGTTGTGGCGCTGGCTACTCGCTCAGCCAGAGGGCAATGTCACCGGCCGAGGGGATGCGGCCGTAGCTGACGACCTTGCCGTCGATGACGAGACCGGGCGTACTCATGACGCCATAGGCGGCTATCTGGCCGTAGTCGGTCACCTTGACGACCTCAGCGTCGACACCGGCCATGACCACGGCCTCGCGGGCGTTGGCCTCGAGCCGCTTGCAGTTGGCGCAGCCGGGACCCAGTACCTCGATCTTCTTCAAGGGGTGGACTCCTTTCCGAATCAGGCGATGAGGAAGTTGAACAGGTAGCCGATGGAGAGGATCCCGATCGTCACCGTCGCGGCGAAGGCGGCAAGGAGCGGCCAGCGGATCACGCGCCGCAGGATGATGAACTCGGGCAGGCTGATGGCGGTGATCGCCATCATGAAGGCGAGGGTGGTCCCAAGGGGCATGCCCTTGCCGAGGAGCGCCTGGACGATCGGGATGGTGCCCGCGGCGTTCGAGTAGAGCGGGATGGCGATCAGCACGACGATCGGCACCGCGAGCGGGTTGGAGCGGCCACCGATGGCAGCCACCAGGTCGGTCGGGGCGTAGCCGTGGATGAGAGCCCCGATCCCGATCCCGACCAGCAGGTAGGGCGCGATCCGACGGACCAGGTCCTTCGTGTATGACCAGGCGTCATGGATGCGGTCTGCCCAGGTGAGCCGAACCGCGACAAGTGTCCCGCCCTTGCCCTGGAGCGCCCAGACGTAGTCCTCCACGTATCGCTCCATGCCGAGCCTGCCGATTACCAGGCCGCCGATGATCGCCACCAGAAGGCCGGCGGCCATGTACACGAGCGCGATTCCGGGACCGAACAAACCCCACAGCAGGACGAGGGCGACCTCGTTGACCATCGGCGAGCTGATCAGGAAGGCGAAGGTGACTCCCAGCGGGATGCCCGCCTCGACGAAGCCGATGAACAGCGGCACCGCGGAGCAGGAGCAGAACGGGGTCACGATCCCGAACGACGCAGCGGTCACGGTCCCGGCCATTTGCCCGCGGCCGGCGAGCGCCGCCCGAACGCGCTCGGGCGGGAAGAAGCCGCGGATGAGCGTCACCGCGGTGACGATGCCCAGCAGGAGCAACAACACCTTGGGCACGTCAAGCAGGAAGAAGGCGACCGCCTCGCCGAGCTGGGATCCTCGCTCCAGACCGATGACACTGAATGTCAGCCAGTCCGAGAGCGGCGCCTCGGCGAACCATGCAACGACCCAGGCAACAACCGACAGGCCCACGGTCAACTGAAGCGGCGGCTGCAAACGCCGTCCGAAGCTAAGGTGAAGCGTAGTCATCGCTTCGGCACCAGGACCGTCCCGAGCTGCGCAAGTGCCGCCGCGCAGGCAGTCTCATCGCGCTCGTAGTACATGCGGCGGGTGTCGGCGGATTGTCTGGACGCCCGAACCAGGCCGGCTTCGCGGAGACGAGCCAGGTGGTTGCTGACGTTGTTGGAGCGTTCGTCGAGGGCTGCTGCCAGCTCACAGACGCAGTGCGGCCCGTCTCGCAGGATCGCGAGGATGGTGGCTCGATTGCGGTCGGCTACCAGGAGGGCAACGGCGAGTGGCGCCTCGACATTGGGCGAAGTCAGCTCAAGCCGGAGTTCTGGCAGGACGGGCGACTCAGCGGACATCAGCCACCTCAGCGGTTTCTCGATGACGCGGCCGACCGCGATGCAATCCAGAGAGACACGGTCGGCACCACGAACATCTCAGCGTCAAGTGTGTCAGCTGCGACTGACACATCTGAGGGCTGGACGGCTCCCCCAGACGGGCCGAGAGTCATCCGGCTTCAGCGCAGGACGAAGATGCTCGTCAGCAGGATCAGCAGCACAGCCAGGGTGATGGCCGTGTAGAGCCGGTCGCCCTCGAGCGCGAAGCCAACGACCGACGCAGCCACTCTGGTCACCGGCGTGGCCAGGAGAGTGACCAGCCCGAGCTGGACGATCGCCGCCGGCTCCGCAGAGGCCAGACGGCCTGGCAGGTTCGCGAAGTCGGTCGTGGCGGCGGTGGTCGCGGCCGCCTGTCCCAGGAGCGATCCCTGCCAGCCGATCGCGAGCGCGGCGACGAAGCCGGCCCCGATCAGGGCCGCGCTGACGACGACGCCAACCAGGAGGACCGTACCCACCACCGTCCTGAATCGCTCGGGAGTCATAGACCGAACCCCAGGCCGCGCGCGATCGTCTCGATCCCAACGGCAACCAGGATCGGCAGGAATACCAGCCGGACGGAACGGTTTGAGACGTGATGGAGCAGGCGCGCGCCGACGAGAGCGCCGGCCAGGACGCCAAGCGCGACCGGGGCCGCAATCTGAGGATCGACGTCGCCACGATGTAGGTAGATGCCCGCGGAAGCCGCCGCCGTGACGCCGATCATGAAGTTGCTCGTCGCCGAACTGACCTTCATCGGGAGCCGCATCGCACCGTCCATCGCCAGCACCTTCAGGACACCGGAGCCGATCCCGAGCAGGCCCGAGACCACGCCGGCGATCCACATGAGCACGAATCCGAGTGGAATGCGGCGCGCGGAGTAGGGGATCTCGCGGCCGAGCTTCCTGTCCGGGTATGAGGACTCGAGGCGAAGCCGGACGGCCAGGGGCGATGGCGACTCCCTCGGTGGCGTCTCCTCTCCGAGTCGTGCGGTCTGCATGCCTGCGGAACTCAGCAAGACCAACCCCAGCAGAACGTACAGGAACGCGGGTGCGACCAGTGAGGCAAGAAGCGCGCCGCAGACGGCGCCCGTCGTGGTCGCCAGCTCGAGGAACATGCCGACTCGCATGTCGGTCATCCGGTCGCGGACGTAGGCTGCCGCGGCCCCGGAGCTCGTCGCTATGACGGAAACGATGCTCGCCCCGACGGCGAGGTGGATATCCACACCGAACCCAATGGTCAGGGCCGGGATGACGAGGATGCCCCCGCCGACGCCCGCGAGGGCACCGAGGGTACCGGCAGCAAGGCTGAGCGCGAGTATCCCCAGGTCGGCCTCCGGTGTCATCGGCGCTGGGCCCTCAAGATGACGCGTCCCTTGTCTGTTACTTGCGCAAGTATGCAACTACTGCTATCGTAGCCGACGCCCGTCGGGGCTGCCGGGCAGGCGAGAGGCAAAGATGAACGATAAGGGGTTCGAGATGCGGAGCGGTGCCGGCAGCGTGGCGAGGGAGTAGGCGTGGTTGACGATATGCGCCGGCTGGAGTGGGACGCGCGGCACAGGGACGGAGACTTCGAGGGTGAGGGTCCTAACCCGGCGCTTGTCGCCGGCGTGACCGGCCTGACTCCCGGCTCGGCCCTCGAGGTGGCCGCCGGAAGTGGCACAAACGCGGTCTGGCTGGCGCGGCAGGGCTGGCGGACGACGGCCGTCGACTGGTCGCCCGTCGGACTCGCCGCCGGCAGGGCCAAGGCGGCAGCCGCCGGCGTCGAGATCGAGTGGCTGGAGCGGGATCTCTTCGCCTGGACGCCCCCGCCTCGTTCGTTCGACCTCGTCGTCATCGTCTACCTGCATCTACCGCCCGACGAGCGCACGCCCGTGTACGCCCGTGCTGCGGCTGCGGTGGCTCCGGGCGGTCGGCTGCTGATCGTCGGTCACCACCGGCTCAACGCCACCGAGGGCGAGGGCGGGCCGCCCGACCAGTCGCGGCTGTTCACGGCCGATGAGATAGCTCTCGAACTGCGGGCCACGGATCCGGATCTCCTGGTCGAGAGGGCCGAGGTCGTGCGTCGAGTTCCACCGCCGGGCCGCGGCCCTATCGATTCGCTTCTCGTCCTGCGACGCGCGGAAACGCCCCGAAGCAGGCCATGACCGTGGTTCTTCCAGGAGACGCCGAGCCTTTCGACGGCGGGGAAGTGCCTCGACGGCACGACGACCCTGAAAGCCCGGGGAGGCCCCAGGCCGCAGGTGTCTGGGGATAGCGTGGCCGGGCGGCAGCTTCCGGACCTCGGCCGGCGCGGCGAGGGCTGGTTCGTGCTCCAGGTCGTCCTCTTCTGCGCGATCGCAGCCTCCGGAGCGGCCGGGCCGGACTGGGGCGGACCGGCACGAGTCGCCGGCGCTGCAATCGGTGGCCTCCTGATCGCCTGCGGCGGCATCCTGGCGCTGCGCGGGGTGCTGGATCTTCGAGAGAACCTGACGCCGTTTCCGAGGCCACTCCCGGGGGCCCGCCTCGTGGAGTCCGGAGCCTACCGGCTGGTCCGCCACCCCATCTATGGCGGCCTGATACTCGGCGCCCTGGGCTGGGGTTTGCTCACCGGTTCAGCGCTTTCGATACTTGGCGCTCTGGCGCTGACCGGATTCTTCGACCTCAAGTCTCGGCGCGAGGAGGCCTGGCTGGCCGAGCAGTTCTTTGGCTACGGCGCCTACAGAAGCCGCACGCGGCGCCTTCTGCCCTGGGTCTACTGACGGTTCCTGTCGACCAGGGTCCGCCCGGAGGAGTCGCTCGAGCAGATGAAGATGGCCGGGGAGTATCCCGACGTCGCCATCGCCTGCACTGGCGGAGGCTCGAACTTGCCGGGCTCACGAACCTTTGCCCGACGCATCACGGAGGCTTCGCGGGACTCCCGGACGATCTACCTCTCGATGGGTCTGCCGCAGGCCAGAGCGACGCTGGTGGACTGCCTGTCCCGCGTGCCCGGCGACGCGATCCTCCTCACCGACCGGGCTCTTGCCGGGGCAGACACCGTGGCCACGGCCTTTCACCATCTTTCAGACCAGCAACGGGCTCTTCCCCCTTGGCGCCGACTACTGCGGCCTGGGGGATGGCTGCCCCTCGCCGTCTGGGGCACCACGTCTGCCAATCGGCTAATGAGACTGTTCGTCGATGCCGTGGCCGTTGCAGAGGCGGCGCCTCCGCCTGAGGTTCCGATCGGACCTCCGATGACATTGAGCGACGACGCCTACCACGAAGGAGATGTGTTCGCCGACCGGCCTAGTCCACCCCCAGCGAAGAGGGAGAGAGCGACGTGGTCGTCAATGGAGTCGACTTGCACAAGAGGACGGACACCGTCGTCGCTGGATACCCCTTACCAGCTCGCGGAGACGCTCACGGTAGGCCACCAGTCGCGATGGGTCGGCCCGAGAGCCGCCACTCTGGGAACCCGTCCTCGAGTCGGCGAGCATTGAGGCCTCGTTGGCGCAGAAGCGCGATGCCCTGCGCGGCGAGCACGCAGAATGGGCCCCGGCAATAGGTCACAATCTCGGCTCCGGCCGGGAGCTCGCTCAGACGCGCCTCTAGGTCTCTGTGGGGTATCGACAAAGCCCCTGGGATGTGGCCTGCGGCGTACTCTTCGGAAGGGCGGAGATCGACCAGCACCACATTCTTGGCCGCCAGCCGCTCCTCGAGCGCCTCGCGGCTCACCAGTTCGATCGAACCCGGTTCGCCAAGGTATGAGCGGGCCGCTCGATCGACCTCCGCGAGCCGTTCGTAGGCCAGGCTCCGGACATCCGCTAGCAGACGATACACATCGTCGCCCGCGAGACGGTAGAAGACCCGCGTGCCCTCCCGACGCGTGCCTACGAGACAGGCCCGCCGCAGCACCTGGAGGTGCGCCGACGAGGAGGTGATGCTCATGCCCGCTTCGGCTGCGAGTGTCTCCACGCTGCGCTCGCCCTGCGCGAGGAGCTCGAGCAGCTCGACGCGACGAGGACTGGCGAACGCCTTGGCGATGCGCGCAAACTCCTCGTTGAGGGCGTCCTTCCCGGCCGGGCGGCCGATCGTTTGCTCGGCGTGGGCTAGATGCTCTGGCTTATCTGATATTCCATTCATCAGTAGAACAGCGTAGCATATCGGGCTGGTGGTCTGCGCCTGGCCATCCGCTTCAGCCAATGGCGCGGTAGTGATTGCGTCCCATTGGAGGGTCCGCATGGAGAAAGTCAACCGGAAGATCTTCGACGCGCACAGCCACATCGGCGCAATGGGTCCGTTCAAGTACTACGGTCTGCCCGAGCCGGTCAATCCGACGGATGATCATCTCCAACTATGGGATCCCCGACTCGGCCCAGCCGTTCACGTTGAACCCGCTCGTCGTCGATTCGTGCGAGCACGACGATCGCTTCGTCGGCGCGATCTGGACGTCGCCGATGCTCAAGGACAAGGAGCGCAACGAGGAGGCCCTCAAGCACGCCGGCGACAAGGGCATCAAGGCGCTCAAGGTCACCTGCCTGCTCGGCGGCAGCTACAAGCCAGCGGACTGGGATGACGAGACCCGTGCCATGTGGGACCACATGGTCGATGTGTGCGAGGCGAACAACCTCGTGTACCACATGCACACGAGTCCCGGTGGTTCATCTGACATCAGCAACGAGATCGAGTTCATCAAGCTGTACGGGAAGCGCATCAAGATCTTCGTCGTCCACTTCGGTGGCGGCGTCTCCGGCCACATCAAGTTCGGCCCACGGTTCATTGGCCTCGTGAAAGAGGGCTACAAGATCTGGGGCGACTTCACCTGGTCGGTGGGTTTTGGGCCGCGCTGGATGCTTCATACACTCCAGGAGACGGGTGAGTGCTGGGACCGCTTCGTCTTCTCATCCGACACCCCCTGGAGCGACTTCTGGGGCGAGTACTACAAGATCGAGGGTTGCGACGTCAGCGAGGAACTGAAGAACCGCATCTTCTATCAGAATGCCGTTGACCTCTACGAGAGCTGCGGCAGGAAGCGATAGGTCGCGCAACAGGCCAGAACGCTGGC
>JBEKVD010000052.1:0-20778 GCA_049514315.1 Candidatus Limnocylindrales bacterium
GTACATGACTCCCGCCGGCGTGGCCGAATCGACGGTGAAGCCGAGGGTCTCTTCGTAGAAGCGCCGGGCACGCGCCAGGTCACTGGCCGGAAGGGTGGGGTAGATCGGGAAGTCGCTGAGCACGGATCGGCTCCTTCTGCTGCTGGTTCGGGCTCCCGAGTCTGGTCCGCACGGCAGTCCGCCGCCAGAGCAGTCCCATGGGGCGCACCGGCAGGCAGCGCCACCCCGCCCTCACAGCTCCTGGCGGCGGAACGCTATCCATGTGATGCCGAACAGCGCCACGACCAGGCCGACGTTGAACAGGACGGGGCCGAGGAGCTCGCCCGGGTCGCGACCAAGCATCAGGTCCAGGGCAGGCGTTCCCAGCGACGGCGGCATGTAGTCGCCGATCACCGGCAACGCCCCGAGGATGCCCAAGACGATCAGCGCCACCAGACCGATCCCGGCGGCGGCGATCGCGGATCTGGTCAGCGTGCTGCCGAGCAGCGTGATCGCGGCGAAGACTATGAGCATCCACCACATCAGCGCGGCCATCGCCACGTACCCCCCGAGCGGGAAGACGCTCGGATACAGAAGCAGCGTGTAGAGGTAGCCGAAGCCGGTCCCCAGGGCCACGGCGACGCCGAGCGTCAGCGAGATGGAGATCAGCTTCGCGGCCAGGAAGGCGGCTCGCGATGCCGGCTTGCTCAGGATCATCCCGGCAGTGCCGCGCTCCCTTTCCCAGGCCACCGATCCCATGCCCAGCAGGAGGGCGCAGATGATGCCGAACTGCGACAGGTTCTTGAGGATCTGGGAGCCGGCGCCCTCCAGGCTGGGCCCCGGGACCTGGATGCTGAAGCCACCGCGCTGGCTGCCGATCGCGTCGACCAGCTGCTTCATGTATCGATCCGTCAGCGGGCCGACGATCCCAAAGAGCACGAAGACGGCGGCGACCGCGATGAAGCGATTCGTTCGCAGCTGCTCGCGCAGCTCCTTCGCGAGCAGGACACGGAACCCCATCATCGCCGGCCCCTCCCATCGAGGCCCCAGGCGGGTATCGTGACGGGCGGGGCTATCGCCGGGCCGCTCTCAGCGACCAATCGCAGGAACACGTCCTCAAGGCTCGGCCGTGCCCGCTCGAATCGGATCAGGTTGACGCCACTTGCCACGACCAGCGGCAGGATGGCCTGGCCGGCAACCCCCGGATCGGTGGTGAAGACCCGGACCGCGTCCGGCGTCGTCTGGACCTCGCCGGCCCAGGCCTGCCCGCGGATGGCGGCCGCCAATCGCTCGATCGACCCGGGCTGTTGAGGTTCTGGCTCGAGCTCGAACACGGGCTGGGCATATCGGTCGAGCAACTCGTCGATCGGCCCCTCGACGACCGGGTGGCCGAGGTTCAGGATCGCAACCCGGTCGCACACCCGTTCGACGTCGTTGAGGATGTGGGTGCTCATGAAGACGGTGGCCGTTCCGCGTAGCCGCGAGATGATCTCCAGGACGTGGCGCCGGCCCTCGGGGTCGAGCGAGCTGACCGGCTCGTCGAGGAAGAGGACGCGCGGCTGGTTGATGATCGCCTGGCCGATGCCGAGCCGCTGGCGCATCCCGCCCGAGTAGCCGCCGATCCGCCGCTGCGCGGCTTCGGTCAAGCCCACGATCTCGAGCACCTCTCCAACTCGCTGCCGCAACACGGCCCCGTGAAGATCGTGGAGCTGGCCGACCATATCCAGGAGTTCGCGCCCTCGCATCCAGCCGTAGAAGCGCGGGTCCTGGTCGAGGTAGCCGATGTTGCGGGCCAGTTCGCCAGCGGTGCCGCCGATTGGGACGCCGGCCACCGTGGCGGTGCCGTCCGTCGCTGCCGCGAGGCCGGTCAGGAGCCGCAGCGTCGTGGTCTTGCCCGCTCCGTTAGGCCCCAGGAAGCCGAAGATGCTGCCGCTTGGCACGGTCAGAGTCAGGTGGTCGAGGGCCACGACGCCACCGCCGTATCGTTTGGTCAGGTTGGTCGTGGTCACGACGGCGTCCGTCGACCGGGCCAGCCGGGGCCACGTGTCGAGGATGCGGGCGATCGAATCCGTCACCGGCGCGGGGACGCTGCGGACATCGCCGCCGCGTGAGTCGTCGCGGCCGACGAAGAAGTAGCAGAGCGGGCCGAGCAGGTTGACGAAGAAGATGATCAGCGCCCATACGATCTTGCTGTCGCCACGGACGCGCCGATCCTCCTGGAACAGGTCGTACAGGGCGTAGAGCATCAGGCCGACCTGGAGAATCAGGACCGGTACCAGCACCAGGGCGATCGTCGTCGCGTCCACGCGGCCAGTGTCTCACGTGTATGGTGGCGTTTGCGCGGGCCGCGAGACGGCATGCGGCTGGTTGACCGTCCGGCGGCGTTGCCCCGGCTCGCCCGGCCGCACTGGCCGGATTCGCGATCAGGCGCCGAAGTCGCGTCGAATCGTCGATGGGTCGGGCAGCGGCAGATCGGGCCGGATCCGGGCAACCCAATCGCGCAGGGCAAGAATGCTCGTCTCGAACGCGATCTCCGGCCATGGGATCGCATCCGGGGGGAAGGGCCGCGTCTCCAGCGACTCATGGGTTGCCGCCGGTGCCCCACCGACGATGCGAGCCTCGAAGGCGACCACGACCACGGCCGCCTGAACGCGCGAGTAGAGGCCGATGATCGACCCCGGTTCGACCTGCAGGCCGGTCTCCTCGAGGGTCTCGCGGATCGCGGCGTCGCGGACCGTCTCGTCGATCTCGAGGAAGCCGCCCGGCTGCGCCCACAGGTTGAAGCCGGGCGCGATGCCCCGGCGAATGAGCACGACTTCGCCGCGGTCCGTGATCGGCAGAGTCGTAACCACGAGCCGCGGGTTGACGTAGAAGACGAAGCCGCAACCCGGGCATCGGAGCCGGTCTCGCTCTTCCCCCTCGATGGGGCCGAACCTGAGCTCCGCGCCGCACCGGGAGCAGAACCGGACCGTCGGTTCGAGCCAGTCCGGCACGCCTCCGGGGCCGAGCTTCACGTCGCTCATTCGGATGCGCTCCATCCGTTCAGGGCGCCTCTCGCAGGTCGGCGTTGGCTTCGTCATCTTCGATCGAGCGGGTCTGGGCGTCGCGCCGAGCCTGAAGGCGCCGGCGCAGGGACGCGTCGGAGAGGGCCAGGATCTCGGCCGCGAGGAGAGCCGCGTTCTCCGCGCCCCCGATCGCGACCGTGGCGACGGGAATGCCCCTGGGCATCTGCACGATCGACAGCAGCGAGTCGAGCCCGCCGGCCACCTGGGTCGGGATTGGGACGCCGATGACCGGCAGGATCGTCTTTGCCGCCACGACTCCCGGCAGGTGTGCGGCCCCCCCGGCTCCGGCGATGAAGACGCGGATGCCGCGCTCTTCAGCCTTGCCGACGAAATGTAAGAGCAGGTCCGGGGCCCGGTGGGCCGAGATGGCGTGCAGCTCGCAGGGGATTTCGAGCTCGCCGAGCACCTTGACGGCCTTCTCCATGATCGGGAAGTCCGAGCGACTGCCGCAAACGATCCCCACTCGTGCCGCCGGCTCGAGTTCGGCCATGCTGCCTCCGTATCGTGCTGCTGGACGGGATTATGGCGCTACGCGGCGTCCCAGGAACGCCGCCGGCCGATCCCCGCCCGACGTCCTCCGCACCCTGCCGCCGGGCGGAATCGTGGCGCCACGATGCCGCCCGGGAGAGCGCCCCCACCGGCTTCCGGCCGAAACATCTCCTAGCGGCCGCCAATCCTGATCATGATGATCGACACTTCGTAGAGACCGTACATGGTTACCGCCATGACTATGGGGCTGACCAGGTCCGCGCCCGGAGTGATGATCGCGGAGAAGATCGTGATACCCAGCACGGCCATTCGGCGCGAGCTCCGGAGGCGCTTGGACGTGACGATCCCCACCTTCGAGAGCAGGACCAGGACGATCGGGAACTCCATCACCAGCCCAAAAGCCAGGAACAGGATGGTGACGAACCCGAAGTACGACTCTGCGGACAGCATCAGGTGGATGTCCGAGGTCTGGAAGGTGAACAGGAAGCCTGAGGCGTAGGGCAGGATGAAGTACGCGACGCCGACGCCGAGCACGAAGAAGAGGAGGGCCAGGGGCACCCACGGCCGGGCCGTCGACCGCTCCTTGTCCGTGAGCCCCGGCGAGATAAACCGCCAGAGCTGGTAGAGGATCACCGGCATCGCCGTGATGGTGCCGACCGTGACGGCGACCTGCAGGTCGATCATGAACGGCTCGGTCAGCCCGAAGGCAACGAGGTATTCGCCCTTCGGGAGCGGGGCGATGAGGATATGGATGATCTTGCCCGAGAAAATGAAGCCGAGGACCGTGCCGGGCAGGAGCGCGAAGACCGATATGAAGATCCGGTTGCGCAGCTCGACCAGGTGGGCGGACAGCGACATCTCTGGAGCGCCGGCAGGCGGTTCCGGGGATGCGCCCCGGTGCCAGAAAGGAATCCGCAGCCGGCGGCGCCAGGAACGGCGAGGCATCGCGCTGGCAGTCGGTGAGGCGGCGCTCTGCAGCTGGACTTCGGGTTCCATGGTCAGCCCCAGGTGAAGCTGCGCCGCGACGCCTCTCGACCGGTCGCTTCACGGTCTCGGTGCGCCGGCGCAGCCGCAAGTATGCCTGCCGCGAGGCTGGAGCAGGTGGCATTCAAGCGGTGGGTGCTGCTCGAGATCCCGGCCGGGACGGTTCCGTGGAGCGCCGGACGCGTCACTCTTCCTGGTTGAGCGGGCCCGCTCCGTCGACGGTATCGACGACATAGACGCTGGGCTCGAGCCCGGTACGCCGGCGGTACCGGGTCAACACGGCGTCTCGCAGCGCTTCCTCAGCCCCGTGCTCGACCAGGCTGACGGTGCAGCCGCCGAAGCCCGCGCCCGTCATCCGGCTGGCCACCACGCCCGGAACCGAGACCGCGATCTCGACCATCGCGTCCAGTTCGGCAGAGCTCACCTCGAACAGGTCCCGCAACGATGCGTGCGAGGCGGCGAAGAGTCGTCCGAGGGCCTCGAGATCGCCGTCCCGAAGCGCGGCCACCGTCGCCAGCACTCGACCGTCCTCCTGGACGACGTGCTCGCAACGGCGCGCGACGACCTCCGGCAGGCGGTCGGCATTGCGCCGCAGCATCGCCTCATCGACGTCGCGAAGAGACCTGACACCCGGCTCGCGCTCGGCGATCAGCTTTGCCCCCAGCTCGCATTCGGAGCGCCGGGCGTTGTAGGCGGAGGAGTCTAGACGGCGCGTTGAGCCGGTCTCGCAAACGACGAGCGCAAGATCGGGAGGCATGGGAGCGAGCGTGAACTGGTTGCTCCGGCAGTCGATCAGGAGTGCGTGCCCGGCTCGGCCGGCCGCACTCGCGAACTGGTCCATGATCCCGCAGTTGACGCCGACGTAGCGGTTCTCCCCGCGCTGGGCGATGGCGGCCATCGCGCCGGCGGCCGGCCGCGCCGCACCCGTGGCCGCGAGCGCCCAGCTGGAAGCCATCTCGAACGCGGCCGACGAGCTCAACCCCGAGCCGATCGGGATCGTGGAGTCCATCACGCCACGAAAGCCACGCACCGGAAGGCCGGCCTCACGCATCGCCCAGGCCATCCCGGCGACGTAGTCGATCCAGGATCTGACGCCCCGAGCTCCTGGTGCCAGGCCGTCGAGCCCGAAGGATCGTGTCTCGTTCAACTCGACTGATGTCAGCTCGACCTCAGGCCGGTCCCACGGCCGGAGGGCGATCCAGATCTCGCGGTCGATGGCTGCCGGAAGGACCAGCCCCTCGTTGTAGTCGGTGTGCTCGCCGATGAGATTGACGCGGCCCGGGGCGCGCACCAGCTGAGCGGGTCCGAGGAGCTTCGGGCCGGCACCTGGCGGATTGGCCAGCGCTTCGAGCCGCGCCTTCAGGGCCGCAGCGCGCGCCGTCTTGGACGAGCCCCCTGTGCGGCGGTCGTCGATCATGTTGGCTCCTTTGCTGTCCGGCCTCGCCCGCCTTGGCAACTCCTTTCCCGAGAGCCGACCCGGGCCACGGCTCCCTTCCCAGCTTGGGGAGCCGCGGCCGAGGGTCGGGGGAGGAGAGGACGGCCCCGCGAGCGTTGCTCTAGCTGACGCTCGGGGGCGAGGGTGGTTGCTGAACGGTGGACGTCGGCTGCGGGTAGTCCACCGGTACGATCTGGGCGGGCACGACCGATACGGGCTCGATCGCCCCTGCGACTGGCGGGTTTTGCATCGGCGCGGCTTGCGTTGGCGCGGGGTACGCGGGCTGAGCGGGCGGGTAGAACTGAGCGGGATAGTAGGGCTCGACAGGGGCCTGCGGCACGACCTGCGCGGGTTGCACAACTTGCGGCACCTGGGGCACCTGCGCGGGCGGCACCTGCGGCGTCAGCGCCCCAGCCACGACCCCCGTCACCGTTTCCTGGATCCCGCCGGAGGCCTTCTGGAACTCGCGAACGGTCTTGCCGATTGCGGCACCCACCTCGGGCAGCTTCCCCGGACCGACCACGATCAGGGCGATCACCAGGATTATCAACAGGTGAGGGGGGCTGAGGCCAAACATCGTTCTTCTCTTCCTTCGTCGTTGTTCGCTTCTTCGGCGGGCCGCGTGACCCTCAGTCGCCGGGACGGGTGGCTCAGGGACTGGAGGCCTTGATGGCCGACCGCAGTCGTTCTGCGGCGTCTTCGGCAGTTATATCGCGCTGCGGCTCGGAGAGAAGCTCGTAGCCCACCATGAACTTCCGGATGGTCGCCTGGAGAAGCGGTGGGTAGAAATGAGCGTGGAGCTGCCAGTGCGGCCTGTCGACGCCGTCGAACGGCGCCTGGTGCCAGCCCATGGAGTAGGGGAATGGAGCCCCGAACAGCGCGTCGTAGCCACGCAGCAACCGTACCAGCCGATCAGCAAGGGAGTTGCGCTGGCTCTCGTCCAGGTCCGGCAGGCGCGATACGGGCCGCCTGGGGATGATCATCGTCTCGAAAGGCCAGGCCGCCCAGAACGGAACAACGACCAGCCATTCGTCGTCGCGGCCGAGATCCCTGGGCCCGTCGATCTCCTGCTCCGCGTAGTCGAGCAGGAGCCTCCGCCCGGTATCGGCATAGTGGCGACGCTGGGTTGCGTCTTCCTTCTTCGCCTCGCGCGGCAGGGCGTTTCCGGCCCAGATCTGCCCGTGCGGGTGTGGGTTCGATGCCCCCATCGCCGCGCCGCGGTTCTCGAAGACCTGGACCCACTCGAAACTCCTTCCCAGGGCAGCTGACTGCGTCGCCCACAGGTCGACGACGGTCCGGGCTTGTCCCGCGCTCATGCGGGAGATGCTCAGGTCGTGGCGCGGCGAGAAGCAGATGACCTGGCATGTGCCGCGTTCGCTCTGCGCCCGCAGCAGCCCGTCTTTGACTGAGGCCACCGGCGAATCCGGCCGCAGCGCCGCGAAATCGTTGGTGAAGACGAAAGTCGACTCGTACTTCGGATTTCGCTCGCCGTTGGCCCGGAGGTTGCCCGGGCACAGGTAGCAGGACGGGTCGTAGGTCGGCAGGTCCTGAGGTTGTGGGGTCTCCTCGCGACCGCGCCACGGACGACTCGTTCGCTCGGCCGAAACCAGGAGCCACTCGTCCATCAACGCGTTGTAACGTCGGTGCGGCCCCGACAGTAGCGGGGTCGCGGCGAGGTCAGCTTTCGCCAGCTCGGTCACGCTGGCTCCTCGGGCTTGAGCCGGGCCCGACGAAGGCCGTCATCACCCTCGATCGTTTGAACCTCACCCGTGGACACGTCGACCAGCATCAGCCTTCGAACAACGGAGGCCAGCTGGCTGCGAGCGGCCGGGTCGAGGCCGGTGTCGGTGATGATCGTCTCCGCCTCCTCCAACCGCGCTACCGAGCTGATGCCGATCGTGCTCCACTTGGTGCTGTCCGCCAGGACGACCAGGTGGCGTCCGGCTTCGATCAGGGCACGGTTCGTCTCCGATTCGAGGATGTTCGGCGTCGTGAAGCCGGCGACAGCGTCCATGCCGTGGGTGCCCATGAAGACCGTGTCGACGTGGAGCGATCGGATGACCTCGACGGCGAACGGGCCCACGAGCGCGTCCGAGGGAGTACGGACACCGCCGCTGAGGATGACCGTCTGGTCCGGGCGGCCATCCTTGTACAGCGCGTCTGCGACCGGGACCGAGTTGGTCAGGACCGTCAAGCCCGGGACGTCGATCAGCCGCCTGGCGAGGGCAAAGGTCGTGGTTCCGGCCGATATCGCGATGGCGGTGCCCGGGGCGACGAGCGACGCGCCGGCAGCGGCGATTAGCGTCTTCTCCGCCTGCATCAGGTTCGACTTTACCGTGAAGCCCGGCTCGAACAGGGGACTGCCCTCGATGGCTGCCGCGCCGCCGTGCACCTTCTCGATCAGGCCACGTTCCTGAAGGAGCTCTAGGTCTCGGCGAATGGTCATGTCCGAAACGCCGAGTGCGCGAACGAGATCCGAGACGCGAACGGCCCCTTGCTCGCGCACGCGCTCGAGAATCAACGCCTGGCGCTGTCGGGCCAGGGCTGGGCGCTTGGCCCCCCCCTCAAGGACTGCTACCTCCTCCGTCACCGCGTGAACCCGGTCTGAATCCAAGCCTCTCTCCAGCTCTGCGGCGCGCCTCTTCGGCCGCTCGAAGTCTCTCCATCCTGCCGCAGTCTCAATCGTAAGTCAACGCGTTTCCACATATTCCCCCACTAATAGGTGTCAACGCACTTGACATGCGGACCAACGCGGCCGGACAATCGCCGTGTTCTGTTGGTTCCTGTTGAACCACTGCCGGCCACCCGGCCGTGAAGGGAGGAGTAACCGTTCATGGATGGTCAAGTCACCAGGCGAGAAGTCCTGAAGAAGGGATTGATCGGCGCAGCGGGACTGACCGTGCTGCCGACGGTCATCGCAGCCTGCAGCTCGTCGGCCACGCCCTCGCCGACCACCACCACACCGACAGTCGGTCCTGTCGCCACCCCCGTCACCGGGCCGACTCCGACGCCGGGCCTCAGCGGCAAGGTAACCGTCGGCTCCAACCTCTCGGACGCCGTGCCGAAGACGGCCCTGGCGGGCGCGATGGCCGTCTTCCAGGCGCTCAATCCGGGAGTCACGGTCAGCATCAATACCGTCGATCACACGACGTTCCAGAACCAGATCAGCAGCTACCTCGCGGCCACGCCCGAGGACGTGATCACCTGGTTCTCCGGCTTCCGCATGCGTGCCTTCGTCGACCAGGGCCTCTTCACCGCGATCGACGACGTCTGGGCGAGCGGGCTTGCCGCTCTGTACACCGACGCCTACAAGACCGCCTGCACGGCCAACGACGGCAAGCTATACATGGTGCCGTTCGACACCTACGCCTGGACCGTTTACTACGTCCCGAGCCTCTGGCAGGCGAAGGGGTACTCGATCCCGAAGACTCTCGACGACCTGAAGACCCTGGCCGCCAAGATGCAGACGGACGGACTTGTTCCGATCGGCCTCGGCGACAAGGACGGCTGGCCGGCGATGGGCCACTTCGACATCATCGACCTGCGTGAGAACGGGTACCAGTTCCACGTCGACCTCATGGCCGGCAAGGAGAAGTGGACCGATCCGAAGGTCGTCGACGTATTCACGGTCTGGAAGGGCCTCCTGCCCTACTACCAGACCGGTGCCGCTGGACGACTCTGGCAGGACGCCGCCGCCGGGCTCGTTGCCAAGACCACGGGCATGATGCTCCAGCCGCAGGTCGTTCAGACCTTCCAGGCGGCCGGCGCTGCAGCCCTGGCCGACCTCGACTTCTTCCCGTGGCCGAACCATGGAACGCAGTACGACGCCGAGGCCGCCCTCGATGCCCCGATCGACGGTTACATGCTGACCGCGAAGTCTCCCAACCTGACCGCGGACGAGACCAATGCCAAGGCGCTGCTCGCGTTCCTCGGCCAGGGCTCGACTCAGGTGATCTATGCCGGGGGCGACACGAGCCTGATCGCGACGGCGAACAACGCCGACACGAGCAAGTACACGCCGCTCCAGAAGAAGCAGGCTGAAATCATCGCCAGCGCCAAGAAGCTCACGCAGTTCCTCGATCGCGACACCAACCCGGGCTTCTCCGGCCCGAACGGCATGCAGGGCTTCCTGATCGACTTCCTCTCGAACCCGAACCAGGACCTGCCCACATTCCTGGCGAAGATCCAGAAGTTCTGGGATTCGCTGGGATCGTAGACTAGATCGCGTCGATCACTTCGCTTGGTCCACAGTGTTCGGCGGTTAATCCGGTGACCAGAGCAGCATCTTCGGCCGCTCCCGTCCAGCCCGGCGAGTCCGGGCTGACGGGGGCGGCTGTCAATTCCACCCCGGGCCGGGGCCGGTTCGATCGGTTCCCGTTCAACCGGCTACCCTTCATCGGGCGCCAGCGCTGGCACCTCCTGACGCGCCGGGACAAGTTCATCCTGTCCCTGATGGTGGGCCTCCCGCTCGTGATCGATGTCGCCCTCATCTGGGGCTCGGCCATCGTCGACTTCCTGTGGTCCTTCACGGACTGGCAGGGCAACGGGGCCATGGCCGGTGGAGGTGTCGGCCACCGGCTCGTCGGGCTGACGAACTACATGCAGCTCTTCGACGGCACTTACCCCTTCTTCTGGTCGGCGGTCCTGCATAACCTGTTCTGGCTGGCCTTCCTGATGTTCATAGCCACACCGATCGGCATCCTCATGGCGGTGATCCTGGATGGCCAGATCAAGGGCATGGCTTTCTACCGGACGGTCTTCTACCTTCCGGTAGTCCTCTCGCTCGCGCTGATCGGCATCATCTGGCAACTCCAATATGCCCCCGACTGGGGTCGCGGCTTCATCAACGGCGTTCTGCACACCGTGGGCTATGCCGACCCGAACCTGTTCGGCCTGCACGTGAACTTCATCAAAGACATTCCCCTCGTCGGGCAATGGTTCAGAGACGTGTCAAGGACCGACTGGGTGGGCGGCGATCTGGCCATCATCCCGACCGTTATCGCCGCAAGCTGGCGGCACGTGGGCTACATCTGCATTCTCTATCTGGCAGGTCTGAAGAGCTTCGATCCGGCGCTTCGTGAGGCTGCGGCCATCGATGGTGCCAATTCCCGTCAGACTTTCTTCCAGGTCGTGTTCCCCGTGATGAAGCCCATCAATATCGTCATCGTGGTGATAACGGCGATCGAGGCCTTCCGGGCGTTCGACCTGGTCTACATCATCAACTACGGACGCAGCCCAATGGAACTGCTGTCCACGCTCATCACCAACAATGCCATCAGCGAATCGACCCGAATTGGATTCGGCTCCGCGATCGCGGTGATCCTGACGTTGATCTCGCTGATCCCGATCGTGGGCTTCCTCACTGTGACGATGAGGGAGGAGAAGGAATGAGCGTAGCCGCCCAGGCCGCGCCTCTTTCCGCCGCGAGGCCGAAGCGCCGCCGGACAAAGCCCCGTCGCGTGGCCCTCTATGCCTTCCTGGTCGCGATCACGTTCATCTGGCTGGTCCCGTTCCTGGTGGCGGTGTACGAGGCATTCCGCACGTACGCAGACACGCAGAAGAACGGAATCTTCTCCATTGCGCAGAGCCTGACGATCGACAACTTCATAAAGGCCTGGGGGGGTACTGAGCCGAGCTTCCCCCAGGCCTACCTGAACACCCTGATCGTGACGATACCATCGGTGATCGTCGTGCTGATCGTGGGGTCGATGGTCGCGTACGCGGTTTCCAAGTTCAGCTGGCGCTTGAACCTCGTGGTTCTGATGCTGTTCACGGCGGGCAATCTCCTCCCTCAGCAGGCCATCATCCTGCCGATGTACCGGCTGTTCATCACGCACCTGTTGCCGTGGCCCTTCACCGACAACGGCGGCACCCTGCTCTACGACCAGTGGATTGGGCTCATCGTCATCAACGTGGTCTTCCAGATGGGTTTC
Source organism: Candidatus Limnocylindrales bacterium (assembly GCA_049514315.1). GTDB lineage: Bacteria > Chloroflexota > Limnocylindria > Limnocylindrales > CSP1-4 > Fen-1039. The sequence continues at coordinate 11,886 of JBEKVD010000052.1, forward strand.
GTGGTCTTTGTGCTCAGCAACTACATGAAGACGCTCGGCAAGGAGATAATCGAGGCCGCTCTCGTCGATGGGGCCGGAGTGTTGCGAATCTGGGGCGCGATCGTCATGCCGCTGTGCAAACCCGCGCTTGCGGCCCTGGCCGCCCTCGAGTTCACGTTCATCTACAACGACTTCCTCTGGGCACTGCTTCTGATGTCAACGCAGGACAAGCGCCCGATCACCGGTGCCCTTAATACCATCAACGGTCAGTACTACACCGACTACAACCTCCTCGCGGCGGCGGCTCTGCTGGCCGCGGTTCCGACGATCCTGGTCTTCCTTGTGCTGCAGCGCTACTTCGTGAGCGGTCTGTCACTCGGATCCACGAAGGGCTGACTCGCCGCACGCGGGGGTGGGCGCCCAGCGTGACCAGCGAGTATCCTCGGAGGCGGATGACACCGGTCGTCCGCCTCCGAAGTCTTTCAGTCGCCGGCTCGCAGGCCCCTTCGCGGGCCGCCGGGAGATCGGCGGGGAGTCAAGATGCCGGTCCACTTCGATGCCCAATCGCGGACGTTCCACCTCCGGAACGCGCAGGTCAGCTACTTGATCCGCGTCCTCGAGAACGGCACGCTCGGGCATCTGTACTTCGGCGGCTCGCTGTCGGAGGCGGGCTCATACGGCCGCCTCTCGGGCCGGGAATTCCTCGGTTTCTCGAATCGCCTTGGCCAGCCGATTGCTCTCGAATGCCCGACGCCGGGCATCGGCGACTACCGCGTTCCGGCGCTGGCGGTCGAGCAGCAGGATGGGTCAACTGCGCTCGACCCGCGCTTTGTCGGCCACCGCGTATTTGATGGCAAGCCGGCCATTCCCGGCATGCCCACGACCTATGTTCAGAGCCACGACGAGGCCGAGACGCTCGAGATCCTTCTGGTCGACACGCCGGCCAGCCTCGAGATCCGCCTCTTCTTCACCGTCTACGGCGATCGGCCGGTCGTCACCCGAAGTGCCCGCGTCAGGAACGTCGGGTCGGTGCCGCTGACGGTCCGGTGCGCCATGAGCGCATCGCTGGATCTTCCCGACTCTGAATGGGAGCTCGTTCACGTGGGTGGTGCCTGGGCCCGCGAGTGCCATGTCCGGACGCGCCGCCTGGAGATCGGTCTTCAGGCTATCGGCAGCGTAAGGGGCGCCTCCGGGCACGGGCACAACCCATTCCTCATCCTGCGGCGGGCGCATACGACAGAGGAGAGCGGCGAGGCCTACGGCGTCAGCCTCGTGTACTCCGGCAACTTCCTGGCCGAGGCGGAGGTCGATGGTTTCGAGACAACGAGGTTGCGCATCGGCATAAACCCGGAGGGCTTCTCCTGGAATCTCGATCCGGGCGCCGAGTTCTGCACTCCGGAGGCGATTCTCGTCTACTCCGACTCCGGACTCGGGACCCTCTCGAATGCCTATCACGGCCTCTATCGCGAGCGACTCGCTCGCGGCGTCTGGCGAGACGCCCCCCGGCCGATCCTCATCAACAACTGGGAGGCGACGTACTTCGATTTCGACGAGGCGAGGCTGCTCGAGATCGCAGCCGCCTCGCGCCGCCTGGGGATCGAGATGTTCGTTCTCGACGATGGCTGGTTCGGTCAACGTGACGGCGACAACAGCTCCCTGGGCGACTGGACGGCCAACCGGGACAAGCTCCCAGGTGGGATCGAGGGGCTGGCCCGCAAGATCGAGGCGCTGGGGCTCCGGTTCGGGATCTGGATCGAGCCTGAAATGATCAGCCCGCGCAGCAAGCTGTACGTCGAGCATGCCGATTGGGCTGTCGGTGTTCCATCGCGTCCGCGCACGGAGGGGCGCAATCAGCTGGTCCTGGACATGTCCCGCCGGGAGGTCGTCGACTATCTCTTCGACGTGCTGTCCGACTTGTTGGGTCGCGCCCCGATCTCGTACGTGAAATGGGACATGAACCGCAACATCACCGAGCCATTCAGTCCGTCACTGCCGGCGAACAGGCAGGGAGAGTTCCCGCATCGCTACATCCTGGGAATGTACGATCTCTACGATCGGCTGACCCGGGCATGCCCGCAGGTCCTGTTCGAGTCCTGTGCCAGCGGCGGCGGCCGCTTCGACCCCGGCCTCCTCGCGTTCGCTCCACAGGCCTGGACCAGCGATGACACCGACGCCGTCGAGCGGCTTCGAATCCAGTGGGGCACGTCGCTGTGTTATCCGGTGAGCGCAATGGCCGCTCACGTCTCGGCCGTGCCGAACCACCAGACGGGCCGAATGTCACCGCTCGCGACCCGGGCGGCGGTCGCGTTCTTCGGCGTGCTCGGGTACGAGCTCGACCCGGGCGCGCTCACCGACGAAGAGCGCGAGGCGGTTGCCGACCAGATCGCTTACTACAAGGAGCGGCGCGAGCTCTTCCAGCGCGGCCGCCTGCTGCGGCTGCGGAGCCCCTTTGCCGGTGACGGAAACGAAACAGCGTGGATGACCGTCTCAGCGGACTCGCAGCGGGCGGTGGTGGGTCACTACCGGGTCCTCAACCGGCCCAACCGCGGAGCGTCGCGGTTGCGACTGCGCGGCCTGGACGCCGGCGTCCCGTACCGCGTCTCGGTCTGGCCTGCCGGCGACGATCCCGTCTCTGCCGCCAATACCGGAATCCGTGGTGGAGACGAGCTGATGCGCATCGGCCTGCTGGTCGCCTCGGAAGATCCGGCCGACTCGCGACACCTGGGCGACTTCACAGCCCGACTCTTCAACCTGGAGGCGGAATAGACTGCGCGCTGGCGTGGCCGGGCGTGAGTGGGGGCTGGGTCACCGCGCCGGCGGGCATGCCCCATACGGAGGTCGGAGGTGGGATGACGGAGAAACCGTGGGCGGCGCCCGAGCTCACATCGATCGGCCGTCTGCCCATGGACAGCGTGCCTCATGTCGATCGGCTCGACCTGGGCGGCCGCTGGCGCTTCCAGCTGCTCCACGCGCCCGATGAGGAGCCTTCGGCGGCCTGGAGCGAGGTCGACGTCCCCGGCTGCTGGACGATGCAGGGCTTCTTCGATCTGCCCCACTACACCAACGTGCAGATGCCGTTTTGCGGCCAGCCTCCGGAGCCTCCGCCTGCGAACCCCACCGGCATCTACGAACGCGACTTCGACCTCCAGGCAGACTGGCTCAACGGTCGCCGCGTCGTACTCCACGTCGGTGCGGCTGAGAGCGTTCTGATCGCCGGCGTTAACGGTCGCCAGGTCGGCATCAGCAAGGACTCGCACCTGGCGGCCGAGTTCGACGTCACCGACACCGTTCGACCGGGGACCAACGCACTGTCCCTGCGTGTCGTGAAGTGGTCCGACGCGACCTACATCGAGGACCAGGACCAGTGGTGGCACGGCGGAATCACTCGCTCCGTGTACCTGTATGCGACGCCCCGGGTGCATTTCGCCGACCTGAGAGTCGACGCCGGGCTCACCGGCGGCCACGAGCTCACCGGCGGCATGGCGACGGGAGCGCTGCAGCTGCGGGCCGACATCGCCTTCGACGGAGTCGACCCGGAGCCCGGCTGGACGGTCGAAGCGCGGCTGGACGGCGGCGAGCCGCGGCGCGCGCCGGTGCCCGTAACGGTGCGCACTCCCGGCTCCGCCACGTCCCGAGCCGATGCCGCGTCCCTCAGCCGCCAGCGAACGGCTCTCGTGGGCAAGGTGGCGGCCGGGATCGAGCTGACGGACGAGGAGCGGGCAGCGCGGGTGGCCGAGGTGGCGATCCTCCACCCGCCGCTGGACGACACCGTGACGCTCCGGACGTCTGTCCCCCACGTGACGCCCTGGTCGGCCGAGAAGCCTCACCTCTACCCGCTTGAGATCGCCCTCCGCTCGCCGGCAGGCGATGTCGTCGAGGAGGCGACTCTGAGAGTCGGCTTCCGAAGCGTCGAGATCGACGGCCTTCACCTGCTGGTCAACGGCGCGGCGGTGCTGATCCGCGGAGTCAACCGCCACGATTTCGATCAGCACACCGGCCGCGTCATCTCGGCCGAATCAATGCGAGCGGACCTGGTGGCGATGAAGCAGTTCGGCTTCAATGCGGTTCGAACGTCGCACTACCCCAACGACCCGGCCTTCCTGGACCTGACCGACGAGCTCGGCCTGTATGTCGTTGACGAGGCCGACATCGAGTCGCACGCCTTCTACGACACGCTGTGTGACGACCCGCGATATCTCAATGCGTGGGTGGACCGGGTTTCGCGGATGGTTCGCCGAGACAAGAACCACGCCTCGGTGATCCTGTGGTCTCTCGGCAACGAATCCGGACACGGGGCCAACCACGACGCCGCGGCCGGTTGGGTCAGACGGTACGACCCAAGCCGGCCACTCCACTACGAGGGCGCGATTCGACGGGACTGGTCCAGCGATCAGAAGGTCAGCGACATCACGTGCCCGATGTATCCGCTTATCTCGTCGCTGGTCGCCCACGCCCGGTCCGGCCGGCAGAACCACCCGCTGATCATGTGCGAGTACTCGCACGCCATGGGCAACAGCAACGGCACGCTCGCCGAGTACTGGGAAGCCATCGAGTCCACGGATGGCCTCCAGGGCGGTTTCATCTGGGAGTGGTGGGACCACGGCCTCGTCCAGCGGCTGCCGGACGGCTCGGCCCGCTGGGCCTACGGCGGCGATTTCGGGGATAAGCCGAACGATGGCAACTTCTGCCTGGACGGCCTGAACTGGCCGGACCGGCGGCCCAAGCCGGCGCTCTTCGAGCATCGGCAGCTGGCCGCCCCGGTCGCGGTCTCGGCCACTCCCGAGATGGCCCGCGAGGGCTCGATCGAGCTGCTGAACCGCCAGCACTTCACGGGCCTCGGCTGGCTCCGCGCCTCGTGGGATCTGACGGCCGACGGCGAGGTGATCGCCCGAGGCGATCTGCCGCTGCCGGACCTGGCGCCCGGCAAGAGCGCCAGGCTTGATCTGCCCGACTGGATCGGACCCGCACCGGACGGCCGTGAAGGGTGGTTGACGCTTCACTTCCGCACCGCGGAGGCAATGGCGTGGGCGCCTGAGGGGTTTGAAGTCTGCTGGGCGCAGGCGCCGCTTTCGGCAAAGAAGCCGACTCGCCAGCCGGGCGTGCCGGCGGGGCTCCCCGTCACCCTGGACGACGCCGGGCTGCTCGTCCACGAGCTGCTGGCATCCCCGCCGCGCCTGGCCCTGTGGCGCGCTCCCACCGACAACGATCGGATTCTGGGCATCGCCGCGCAGTGGCGTGAATGGGGCGTCGACAGGCTTACGCGGACGCTTCGCTCGTTGCGGCAAGAAGGCGAAGCTACCGTGGTCGAGAGCGAAGAGCGAACCGCGGGCGGGATCGTCGTCCTGCATGAGCAGAGGTTCCGGGCGATCGAAGGTGGCGGCGTGCTTGTCACTGAGGCGGTCACGATCCCGGACGACCTCGACGACCTGGCCCGCGTCGGCGTCGTCATGGAGGCCGTCTCGGGGCTCGAGCAGACCGAATGGTTCGGGCGCGGGCCCGTCGAGAGCTATCCCGACCGGTGGCATGGGAGCCCGGTTTCGCGGTGGCGCTCAACCGTGGCCCGGGAACACGTTCCCTACGTCAGACCCCAGGAGAACGGCGGCCATGCCGGCATTCGCTGGTTCGAGCTTTCCGATGAGACCGCCCGGGGTTTCCGCATCACCACAGACGAACCGCGCCAGATGTCGGCGACGCACTTCCGGGCCGAGGACCTGGCTGCGGCCAGACACGACGTGGAATTGACCCCCCGGCCGGAGACGGTGATCCACCTCGACGTTTCGCACCGCGGCCTGGGTACGGCCAGCTGCGGCCCGGACACCCTGCCCGAGTACCTCGTCGGCCCGGGCACGTACGAGTGGTCCTGGACGATCGCGCCGATCGAGCCTCGGACGCGGCCATAGGCAGCCGGAGTCCCGGTCCTGATCGGCGGCAATGGCCGGACGAAGACCCTCAGGACGCTCACGAAATACGGCGACATGTGGAACGCCTTCGGGTTGCCGGCGGCGGTGCGCGAGCTCGACGGTGTGCTCCGGCGCCACTGCGAGGAAGTCGGCCGCGACGAGCGCGAGATCGAGCGGTCGATAAACCTCTGGATGGTGATCCGCGATTCGGAAGCGGACGCGCGGCGCGAGTGGGCGGCGTGGATGGAGCTGAACCAGACACCTCCCGAGACGACACTCGAACCTTCGCGTACCGTCTTCGGATCCCCCGAGACGATCGCGGCTCGATTGCTCGAATACCGCGACGCGGGCTTCAGGACGGCGATCGTGGAGATGCCGGCGCCGTACGACCGCGAGACCTTTGAGCGGCTCGCCCTGGAGGTCAGGCCGATGGTGGCGGGGAAGTCCGTCTGAGGTGAGTTCTCGGTCTCGAGCAGGGCCTCCCTGACGGGCCCGGCTGCGCGACGCGGCCGGGCTGCCCTGGCGACCAGACCTGCCCTGACCGGCAGGATCGCCGGCCCGGGGTGTGGAGTGAGCAGCACGAGAGGAGTTGCCGCGGCGGCGGCCCCTGTCCGGCTGCGACCGGCTCAGTGCATCCCGACCAGCGTGCCGGCGACGAGACCGAGAGCCAGAACGGCCGCGACCAGGAGCACGAACACAGGTATCGCGGCGGCGGCAAGCAGTCGGTCGCTCCTCGACGGCAGAGGCAGCGTCGCGGCTCGGGCATCCGCCAGGCGCCCTCGAGCCCCCCGTGTCCCGAGAATCAGCCAGCGGGCCGCGACGCCAAACGGTACGAACGCGATGATCACCAGGGGAATCGAGAAGATGCCGAACCAGTGGGCCATGTACACGACGGCGCCAAAGACGACCAACGTGAGCGTGGCCAGCGCAAGACGGCCCACCAGCGACGGCCGACTTCGGCCGCCCGATCGCTCCCAGATCAGCACTTGCAGAGCAACCACGGCTGCGCCCACGGCCGCCAGGACGAGTAACCACCTCATGTCGGCGACCAGTCTACGGCCAGGTGGGTGCGGTCACGGATCGCAGCGGGGCCCCGGTCGGGACCTGTTGGAGCCGGGATCGGCGCGGCGGATGCGGCGTTTCCCGGCATGACTTGGGCGCCCTCAAGGAGTATCGTTGACGGGCTGGCGATCGTATTTCGACCGTCTCGTAGCGTGCGGCCCTCACTCAGTCGGTCGCAAGGAGTAACGACATGCCGTGGGGCCTCACTCCCGCCCACCTAATCATCATCCTCGTGATCGTGCTGATCGTCGTTGGGCCTGGCAAGCTGCCGGACACGGGCGCGGCGATCGGTAAGGCGCTGCGGGGCTTCAAGGACGCCGTGGAGACAGGCGAATCCAATCCCTCGGCGACGCAGCAGGCAGCTCCACCGGCCCAGGCGGTTCCTCCGGCGCAGCCGGTGCAGTCCTTGCAGCCTCAGGTTCCGGTCTACCCGCAACCACAGTACCCACCGCAGCCGGCAGCCGCGCCGGCGCAGTACCCGCCGCAGCAGGCTTATCCGCCGCAGCCCGGGGCTCCGGTTTACCCGCTGCCGCCCTATCTGCCTGCGCAGCCGGCACAACCCGGGGTTCCGGCTTACCCGCAACCGCAGTACGTGCCGCAGCAGTCGTACACGCCGGCGCCGTACCAGACGCCGATGCCGGGCCAGCTCTATGGGCAGCCGGAAGTCCAGCCGGTAGCCGTTCAGCCGGTGCCGCTAGCTCCGGTAGCCGTTCAGCCGGTGCCGCTAGCTCCGGCCGACCAGCCCGCTGCGCCACAGGGTGAGCCTCCCCGCCAGGGATGAACTCCGGATGGCGTCGAGAAGACGGACCGGGCCGAAGCCTCGCCGCCCTGCTATGACGCAAAGGTGTTGAAGGCTTTCCTCCGCGTTGGCCGGTTCCTCTCGAGTCCGGCCCAGCTGAAGAAGCGTCGGGCGATCCTCAGATACCGATGACGCATCCTGTCGCGCTGGACCGGACCTGCTCGGCGCGAAGTGGACGACCTGGTCGGCGAATTCCAGGAAGACGTGGCGACGCTCAGGCGGACCCGGATGAGCGCGGACTCCCGACACCGACTGTCGGCGAGCAGCACGGGGCCGGTTGACGGGCCGGGCCGACCGGATCCGAAGTTGCGTTGCTCCGTGGGGAGTTGCCCGCTCCGCCCGGTAGGAGCCCATTCAACCAGGGCCGGGAGTGTCGAAGTCGGGCCGGCTGCCCTACGATGCGGACGTGAGCGAAGCCGCCAGGAGAATCCCGATCCTCGTCGACTGCGACACGGGCATCGACGACAGCCTGGCCCTGCTGTACGCGGTCGCATCTCCCGACTGCGAGCTCGTGGCGGTGACCTGTACCGCCGGTAACGTAGATGCCCGACAGGTCGCCCAGAACACACGAGCGGTCCTGGAGCTGGGCGGTCGCCCGGACGTGGAGGTGGCGTTGGGCCGGGAGACGCCTCTGGCGCGGGCCCTCGTGACCACCCCGGAAACTCACGGCCCCCGGGGCATCGGCTACGCCGAGCTGCCCCCGGCGACGATGCCGCTTTCGTTGCGCTTCGGCCCGGAGCTGATCGTCGAGGAGGCGCGCCGTCGCCCCGGCGAGCTTACCCTCGTCACCCTGGCGCCGCTCACCAACGTCGCCCTGGCCGTGTTGCGCGAGCCCGAGCTGCCACGCCTGCTGCGACGCCTGGTGGTTATGGGCGGGAGCTATCGATCGCCGGGCAACACCGCGCCCACGACCGAGTGGAACGTCAGCGTCGATCCCGAAGCCGCCCGGATCGTCTTCGACGCCTTCGGACGTGCGGTCGCCCAAAGTCCCGCCTCGACCGAAAGCTCGGCGGCCGTCCCGCCATCGGCTCGACCGCTGGCCCTCGGGCTCGACGTCACCGAGAGAGCCAGGATGCTGCCGGGGCACCTGGCGGCGCTGGCGTCGCGGGCCGGTTGCGCGCCGGACGGTTCGATGTGGGGTTCCTCGGGCGGC
>JBEKVD010000053.1:0-20629 GCA_049514315.1 Candidatus Limnocylindrales bacterium
GAGGAGTACGACCTGCCCGACTTCAAGACGGTCGGCGGCATCTTCCGAAGCCCGGTGGGCCTTGCGTCCTGGTTCAAGGACAGCGAGGGCAACATCATCGGCCTGATCCAGCGCGACTGACCGGGCCCTCGTGCCGATCCTGTCAACTGGGAACCCGACTAGGCCAGCCTCAGGTCAAGGATTTCCTACCGAATCTCCTGCGCGACCGGAAGCCCGAGAACGACAAAGGAGCGGCGGCCGCGGTCGCCGCCAGCCGAAACCGAACCATCCTCGAATTCACGCGCCGATCGTCCGCACGACCCAGCCCCGATGACGGCACCGACGACGCCAACGCCATCGCGACGCCGGCCCGCATGGTCAGGCTGACGGCTCGCGCGTTCGCGGCGTACTGCCGCTGCGGGCAGGTCCGGACGAGTAGTACCTCGTCCGTTGGAACGCCGACGGCGTCCTGGCCCTATATCGGGTGCGGAAGGGATGCTCAAGCGGCTTAGGCGCCAGCCGAAGGAATTGGAAACCTTGTAGGCGGGCGTGAGCCCGAGAAGGAACGACATGGACGTGGATGACCTGGATGACGTGGACCCTAACGCCTCAGGCGGCGTGACCCTCTTACAGATTCGGGTGAGCGGCCTCGAAGAACAGCAGCGCACAGCGACCTTTTACCGAGCGGCCGAAGAACTGAGCCGGATCTACCGCCAGAACACGGCGGGAGCCGAATGCCCACCGCCGGCCAGGTGGGCCGACTGCGACATCACCGTAGAGGTCCGACGGACGGCCTGAGCACTGCTGTCGAGCTCTCCCGCGACGAAGGAGAACCTGATGAGCCCGATCAATCACGACGACGTGATCCCGCAGCTTGCGGAGCACCTGCGCCCGCTTTTCGAGTCGAGCCCCGACGGCATCTATATCTGGCTCGACGAGACACACTGGGCGTGCAACGAGAAGCTGGCCCGCATGTTCGGACAATCGGTTGCGGAGTTCCAGAGTTCACCGTGGACTCTGCAGCGCATGGTGCACGAGGACGACCAGGAGCAGTTCTCCTGGAACTACGGGAACCGGGTTCATGCGCGCGCGTTTCCGGTGACCTTCCGGTTCCGCGGTCTTCACCGCGACGGTTCGGTCGTCCCCATGGAGACAGAGATGATCCCGCTGACCTACGGCGGTCACACCATCGCCTACCACTTCGTGCGGCGGGTCAGCGCCTGAGGGGGGCGAGTCCCGTCAAGACCGACAAGCCCAGACCCCGATAACAGGAGGACTTCATGTACGGAACGGTTTCGCGGCTCCGCATCCGGAAGGATGCGGAGGGCAGGCTTCGAGAGGTGATGGACGTGATGGAGGACCGCCACGTGGAGGGGTTCATTACCAGCTACGTGTACCGCCTCGACGACGATCCGCAGGACCTCATGCTGGCCGTCCTGTTCACCGACCGGGATGCCTACGTGCGCAACGCCGACGATCCAGCCCAGGATGTGCAGTTTCGAGAGCTTCGGCAGCTTCTGGAGCGCGACCCGGAGTGGCACGACGGGGAGGTGATCTGGAGTTCGACGGGGCCCTGAGGCCGACTGACTCGAGTGCGAACCGGTGGCGCACCAGACTCACCCACAGGTGCGCCAGGAAAGCAACACGATCGTTCCATCGTGTGCCCTGCTGAGCGGGCTTCGGGCCTCCCGCTCGCGGGCCCGGGAGCAGGGCGATATCGGCGTCATCGCCGACGATCAGCGTGTCGTCCCCGTGCTCCGTCCCCCTGACGTAGGCCTTGTTCGGCGATGGTCTTCCTGGTTGTGCACTGTGGCTGTGGCTGCGACGTCGCAGTCCCGAGCGGTATCGTTCGCGCTAACGCAGGTATCACTCAGAAGCTTCGCGTGGCAACAGCCAGCAGCGTTGAGGCACCGGGCGCCGAGTCAAGGGGCGCACGCCGCGCCGTGTGAACGGACAGCGATCAAGACCGCGCCATTAGATCGCTTCGGCACCTCTACGCGCCTCTAGACGACACGCGATGCACACCGAGCCGCGTCAGCCGCGCGTCACCCGTGCCCAAGGCGAGAGAGGTGGCGCAGCCGGCCGCGGCTAAAGGAACTCGGCGGCCGGCCCGGAGGTGCTTATCACGCTGTGCAGGGATGGGTCCGTCCAGGGGATCGTCACCGAAGGAGCGCCGGCGGCTGAGGCGGCGATTTGACCCTGGTTCCAGGTGAACTCCAGACCTGCCGTCGTGAAGACCCAGCAGGTCTCGAAGAAACTCATTGGTGGAGACGAAGGCCAGCTCAGGACACCGCCCAGGTCAGGGTCGGCGAGCAGCAAGGTTTGCGCCTGCGAGCTGAGCACGGGCAGCGCCGCCGCGCTGCTGGTGAAGAGGTCGGTCAGCTGGATGACCGTGCCGGTCGAGACCGCGAAGTTGAGGCCGGATACCAGCTCGAACGTGCTCGCCGCCCCGGTCACATACTCCGTCACTTCGAACCGCAGGCTCAGCAGCGTTGGCGAGCACAGGCCAATCGTGAATTGGCCATCGAGCGTGCTGGGCTGGCCCTCGACGACGGGCGTCAGATTCTGTCCGTTAAAGTCGCTCACAAAGCCGCTGACCTTGTTGTTGATCGCGCTGTTCATGGCTGCCGCCACGGTGGCCGGCACGCCGGACACGAGTGGCTCCTTGAGGCTAACCGTCCAGGTTGAGTCCGAGGCCGACGACGTGACCGTCTGGGTCGTCACCGTGGGGCACACGGGCTCGGCCGTCGGTGATGGGATTGAGGCAGACGGGGTCCTGGCGGTCGAGGCCGGCGTCGACGTTGCGCCGCTTGCCGACGGGGTGGCGCCACTGCTGCCGCACGCAGCCGCTGCCAGCGCCGCAGTCAGCACGATGCCTACGAGGTCTGGCCAACTAGGCCGGCGGCCGTGAGACGCTTCCATGGGATCATCCTCTCCTTTACCCGTGCCGCCGCGGGCGGGGCCAGAAACAGGCCGATGCCGCAATCGTCGCGGAAACCCGGATCGGCTACCAGCCACGTTTCAATGCCACATTTGAAGGGACGGCGACTTCATCCGAGTCGCACCGTCGGACGCCCGCTGCGAACCCGCCACATTCGGAGTTGGCCCCTGTCCAAGGGACCGGGCACGGCAATACGTTCGGGCTCTGCCGCCTCTTCCGCGGCAGCACGCCAGAGCCCCGCTCCCGCGGTGGCCACCTGGCCGCGCTAACGATGGTTTGATCACGCGGTGCTCGTCAACGCCTCGGAGCGTCCGATTGACCGAGGCCATTGGCGTCGCCCGCGGCGGCCCGGTCACGCCATCCCCTCGGCCGGCGTTAGCAGGGGGCGCAGTCGAGGCAGAGGTCTGTACAGGGCGCCTCATAGCCCGGAAGCGCCCGCCGGACGCCCGCGAACGGCCGTTCAAGGCTCGCGCGAATACTGGTGAACAGCCGAGTCGCTAGGTGGTCGCCGGGCTCGTACGGGTGCGCCCTGGCGAGACGGTACTGCTCGGCCTCGTGGATCAGCTCTCGCTGATGCTGCTTCACGAGCCACAGGCCCTGCTCAGGCAATTCTCGAAACATATGCGCTCTTCCTTCCACGCTCCGGCGTGGCTCGGTCGAGGGTGGCGGGGTTCCGGCTGTCGCCGTTGGAAGGAATACAGACCGAAACGGGCTCGCGCTTGATGACAAGCCACGCTCATGGTGGTGTTGATCAGAGGCGGCGGACAGAGGTTGGCTCAGATCTAGATGGGCGCTAGCCAGGGGCCGCCGAATGGAGCCTACGCTCACAACGTCCGAGGATGCGGGCGAGTGCGTACCTCGGTGCGCGTGGTGAGTCGGGAGGGGATCATTGCGATGACCTGATCCTGCCTCAACCGGCTGGGGTCTGGGCGGGACCCTTCCGACTCGGCCGCCGCAGCACAATCGCCAGGAGTCCGGTAACCGTTGCCACGGCGAGAACAGGGACCGCTGCCTTCGCGGCACGCGGCGGCAGCACAAGCTCAAAGAATGGCTTCGGATCGCCCCACTCTGCCTGGAGCGTCCCCATCGGGCAGTCGCCGCCACCCAAGATGAGCCCCACGCCCTCAATCGAGAGGAAGCCGATGCTTGCGGCCAGGGGCTTGTCACGACGACCCGTCGCCGCACATACCCAGATGTAGGCAAGGCTCACGAGACCGGCCACGGACCACACCGCATGTGCGACCCGCCACGCCCTGGCCCGGCGGCCGAGTGTTGTCCAGCTCATGGCCAGAGGATGCCACAGGCCGGTTCCACGGATTCCCTGTTGGCGCATCCGGTCGTTACGTCGTTGTGGCGCATGCCGAGGTCGTCGCTGACGACCTCCGGCAAGTCCAGCCATTCGAGCAGCTGCGTCGGGGCGATCAACCCCATTACCCCCGGTGGGACAATCGGAGCGTGCTCGGGCGGGCTTGGACACGAGGTCCACACACTGGCCGCCGGGGGCCGCGCCGAGCCACTTTGATTGTGCGCCAGCCGGCACCCTCGAGGGTCCCCAGTTGAGCGTCGAACGTCGGCGGCGGCACGACCAGGCCGGGGAGCGAGTTGCCGGCCTGGTCGCTGGGCACGATCCGGGCACCAGGCTCGACGCTCCGCACCTACCCCAGTTACCCGGAGACCGCGCGCCCCAATGACACCGGGTTGCCCGAGGTCGAACGCGTTGCCCGGCGGCTAGAGAAGTGGTGCAGGGCGACCCACCATGCTGCCATCCGACGCCGCCAGCTCGACTTCTACCTGGCCGGTTCGCCTTTCGGTACAACCACCGCGCCGAGCCCCAAGGCCTGCGCTTCTACCGCCTCCTACAGGGGGCTCTCGCCGCTGCCCCGATGGCCGCCCGGTCGCTGGTGGGCGGGACCGAGGCAGTGGGCAGGTAGTTGAGCGTGCAACTACGTTCGTACTGATCCAGAGGCCCTGACCCCCCGAATCGCGCTGTTTAGACAGCGTTAATGGGTCAGACGGGGGTCGGAGGAGGTCGGGGGAAGGGGCGGCACGCTCCGCTTGGGAAGCAGACACTCTGCCAGCTGAGTTACTCCCGCTCGGAGCAGTGAGAGTTATAGCAGATCGGGCTTGGGGTAGGGTCGGGCGCGCCTGCGTGGGTCGGGACGCCTGCAGCAGCTCCCTCGCCGGCTCGCTCAGTGTCGTCCGGCTCTGGTTCGGTCACAGAGCGGAGCCCGACCCACACCGACCCTAGCGGCCCTCGCTTAGCTCGCGCTTATCTGGTGAGGCCGGAACGATCGGCACGGTGGGCTGTCCGCTCAAGACGTAGATTCTCGCCACGACGAAACTCATCGGGCCGTCGCTGCATTGGAGGATCAGAATGGGGCACTCAGACGATCCCGAGTTGGAGCTGATCTGCCCAGGCGGACATCGGTTCGTGCGCAAGACCGGCCACCTGCGTGGCAATCCGCAGTTTCGCTGTCCGATCTGCGGCTCACGCGTGGGCACGACCGGGTATTTCCCTGATCCGAGGCTGAGCGTCGGCGACAAGGACGGTGAAGAGCTTCGCCGACGACTGCGCGACACGGGTCGGTAGTTCGCTCTCCCTCGCCCTCAGACGCCGATCGCCTCGGCCACTTCGCGCCAGGCTCGATCCTCCTGGCCTTCCAGCCGGCGCAGGTACACGGTCGTGACTGCAAGCGAGGAATGGTCCAAGAACGCGCTCACATCCTCGATCGACTCGCCGGCGTCACGGCGCAACTTGGCCGCGGTGTGGCGCAGCACGTGGATGCCTGTCGGTGCCAGGCCGGCCGCAGCAAGGTACCGCCGGAACCTGGAATAGAACGTCCCACTCGTGACGCCATCCGGCCGGGCAGCGGCCTGCCAGAGCGACTCCTCGGGTCCCATCGTCACGGGCTCCTTGCCAGCGTCGGCGAGGCTGATGCAGATGGCTTCGTAGGCAGGGCATGGGAGTTCCCGCCGACCCCGCTTGCCGCCCTTGCCTCGGTAGGAATAGAGGGTCGTCTCGCCCTCGATACTGAGGTCTCCCGCCCGTAGACCGATGACCTCGGCCCGGCGGCGGCCGGTGAGGATGAGGGTCAGCAGGATGGCTCGGTCGCGTCGTCCGGCCACGGAGTCGGGGACGACGGCGAGGAGCCGGCGGACTTCGTCGGCGCTGTAGCCACGAGCAACCGACTGGATGGCCCGCGGCCGTTCGATCGCGTCGCAGGGGTTGGAGACGACCAGACCCATTCGAGTGAGGAAGCGGTAGAAGGAGGACAAGCAGGCGATCCGCGCTCCGACCGTTGTCGCCGAGGGCGTTCGTCCCGACTTCCCGATGCCGTGGACCCAGGCCAGAACGTCCGCTGGTTTCACGCGGTCCGGCGTCCTGCCCAGGTTGGCGAAGAAGGGCCACAGCATCCTGGAGTAGGACTCGACGGTTCTCCTTGAGCCCGAGCGATTGCCCTTCTCGACTAGGAAGGCGTACAGGGCCTGGTCCCAGGCGGAGGGGTCTCCGCTGGAGAGGGCCGGGAGAGGTTGCGGGGTCATCGTGGCGCCTCGGGTGCGGGCTGGTCGCCCACATGCATCACTCGGACGGGCGCCGAAAGCAAGGCACTAACGCCCGATCGTGCCGTCGGTGGGAGAGCTCAAGGTCGTAGAGTAGCCACGTGACAGAAGGGGCGACGCAGGTTCCCGATCCGGAGCAGATCAGGCTCCTCAACGAGCTGGTCCAATCACGCGTCCAGCTCCAGACCGAAGAGCTGGACACTCTAGACCGCAAGGCCACCACCGTCCTCGCGGGAACCAGTGTCCTGCTTGGTCTGGTCGTGAACAACATCGACCGCTTCGCCAACCCGGCCGCCCTGGCGGCCGCAGTCGCCTTCTACGGCTCGCTGCTGTCGCTTGCCCTGGGCCTTCTGGCAGCACTGTGGACACTCTGGCCGCGCCGAATCCAGGTCGTCCCTCACCCGTCGAAGCTGGTTGAGCAGTACTACTCGCGTCACCCGGATGACACCCTTCCCGAGATCCTGTCGACGCGAACACAGGGCTGGAAGGACAATGTGCCGGCAGTCGACCGGAAGAGCCGGGGCCTGAAGTTCCAGATCTCCCTTCTAGCGGCTGGCGGCGTGCTCCTAGCTGCCGCCTGCATCCTGAACAAGGTGGTGTGACTATGGGCAACGAGCCCAACCCTGCGGCCCCTCCGCCGCCCCAGACTCCGACTCCGACTGCGCCCCCGCCGACCACGCCCTCGCCCGCGCCCGCTCCTGCGGCGCCCGTCCCACCTCCGCCTAATCCATCTCTCATGGACACGGCGTTTCGAGGTACTGAGCCCCTCCCCGAGGTCCGGGCCAACGAAAGCAGACGCTAGGCGTTGGAGTAGGCGTTCCCACGTGATCCGCTCTCACCTTTCAGCTCGACCGTCATGGGCTGGCAGCGGTGCCGCCGGCAGCGCCGAGGGGACTAGAGGAGTAGGGCCTCCGAGGTCACGGGCGAGATCGTCGTCCAGGTCTGTCTGCCGATGCTCCATGACGATGGCTTGATCGTGGCGGTCTGGTCGCGCCCGATGTACAGGGCCAAGACGATGCGCGATGTGGCCGTCGGGTTCCTCCAGGACGCCACGGCAACCGCGTACGATGTGCCCTCATGCGAACGATCCTCTTCGACTGGGACGGCACGATCGTCGATTCCATGGAGGCGCTCTTCGAGACCACCCAAGCTACCTGTCGCCACCTGGGCCTGCCTTTTGACCGAGAGATCTTCAGGCGCACCTTCTCGCCGAACTGGCGGCTGAAGTACCGCGCCCTCGGGATCACCGAGGAGCACACCGACGAGGCGATAGCGATCTGGGCGAAGACTTTTCGTGCCGACGAGACGAACCCGTTCCCGGGCGTGCGCGAGGCACTTGAGCGCCTCTCCGTCGCCGGCCACCGGCTTGGCATCGTGACCAGTGGCGACCGGTCTGAGATCGAGCCACAACTGGCCCGGCTCGGCATCGACGGGCTTCTGACGGTTCGGGTCTATGGCAACGACACGGCCGCAGGCAAGCCCGACCCGCGGCCACTGCAACTTGCGCTGGACCTGGCCGGAGCCGTTCGGCCAGAAGATGCCTTCTACGTTGGCGACGCGCTCGACGACATGCGGATGGCCGCCGCAGCCCGTGTTCGAGGAGTCGGGATCGTCTCGATGCTGGCCACCGACGACGATCTCCGCGCGGCCGGCGCCGTCGAGTCGGCCGGCTCCGTCGTCGAATGGGCCGATCGGTTCCTGGCGGAGTCGCTGCTCGAGGCGTGACTGGTCGCGCACGGCTGTTTCGCCGGCGGGAAACAGGCTTCCGGTGGCCTACTCAGGGTCTTCGCAACTCTATGACGTAGTGCGGCATCGCGCTGGGGACACTGCCAGGGCAGCGTAGGGAGGAAACGAGGCTCCTCAGTTACCTGGCGCTCTCGAAACGGCACCCGCGCCAATGCTAGAGTGGCCGTGGCGGGGGGTCCGTCTCGGCTCACGGGGGAACGGGGCAGTCGCTCACGAGTTGGCCATGCCTGAACTCGGAGCCTGACGTCGGCGACGGCCGAGGAACCATTGAGGGAAGCAGCATGACCGATTACCCCTCGGCCGGTAACGACCTCTTAGTCGCGGGCGCGTCCGCTCGCGCCGAGTTCGAACGCCGGCAGAAATCGAGCGATCGCCAGGAGGTGTTTGCGCGCGAGCGCCAGCAGCACATCGCCCTGAGCGTCGAGGAGCACGGCCGGGTGCGCGTCACCGATCTGGCCGAGAGGTTCGGCGTCTCCGCAGTCACGATCCGGAAGGATCTCCGTGTGCTTGAGACCGAGGGCCGGCTCGTCCGGGCCCACGGCGGCGCGCTCGCTCCAGGCCGGAGTCGACCGGAGCCTGCGTTTGAAGTCCGCGAGCGGCTCCAACGCGAAGAGAAGGAGCGGATCGGCGCGGCCGCCGCGGCCCTGGTCGTCGATGGCGAAAGCATCGCCCTCGACGCAAGCACGACCGCGTTGGCCATGGCCCGGCACCTGAAGGCGCGGGGTCGTTGGGTTCACCTGACCGTCATCACCAACGGGCTCCGCATCGCCTCCGAGCTCGCCGGCCACCCAGGCATAACCGTGGCGATGCCCGGTGGCTTCGTCCGCTGGGAGGCGCTCTCTGTAGTGGGGCCGTTGGGCGGTGGGCTGCTCGAGAAGGTGAACATCCAGAAGGCGTTTATGGGTGCCGCCGGCTTCACCCTCGAGACGGGGTTGAGCGACGCGACGGAGGAGGAGGCGCAGATCAAGCGCCTGATCGTCGCTGCGGCCACTGAAGTCGTAGCCCTCGTCGACCACACGAAGTGGGGGCGGACGGCGTTCGCCACCTTCTGCGCTACCAACAAGCTGACCGCGGTCGTCACCGATGAGGGGGCGCCGGCCGACATGGCCGACGAACTTCGCCGCCGGCGGATCTCCGTACACATATCGCCAGGGCTCGACAAGACGGCGGAGCGTCGTGTCGGACGGCACTTGGTTCGGACCGCCAGGGACATGTCCGCATAACCGAGACCACGCCAATCGGGATCCTTCATCGGGGAGCTGAAGAAGGCGTCCGCTTCGGCCGAGTAAGCCACGTCGATCTTGGCTTGCCCAAGTTTCGAGGAGAACAGCAGATGACGGGGACGATTCAACTCAAGCGCAAGTGGACGCTCGGCGCTCAGATTGGAGGCGGTGGCTTTGGCCGCGTCTTCGAGGCGACCTCCGACGGCGGGCAGACCGAGGCGCTGAAAGTGGTGCACAAGGAACTTGGGGCCGAGCGGGAGCTCCTGTTTGTTGACTTGGGCGGCGTTCGCAATGTGGTGCCGATCGTCGAGAGCGGCGAGACCGACGACGACTGGATCCTGGTGATGCCCCGCGCCGAGAAGTCGCTCCGTCAGCATCTTGAGAATGCCGGGCCAGCGTTGATGCCAGACCAGGCGATACCAATCCTCGTCGATGTCGCCCAGACGCTCGCGGATCTTGACGAGCGAGGGATCGTCCATCGGGATCTAAAGCCTGAGAACGTTCTGTTGCTGGATGGCCACTGGTGTGTCGCTGACTTTGGCATAGCTCGCTACGCGGACAAGACGACCGCCAAGGACACCTGGAAACATGCCTGGACGGGCGCCTACAACGCACCCGAGCGTTGGCTGGATCAGCGGGCGACTTCGGCCGCCGACGTCTACTCGTTCGGGATCATGGCCTACGAGATCTTCACCGGGCATCGTCCCTTTGACGGCCCGGACCTCCGTGAACAGCATCTAAAGCAGGAGCCTCCGCCGCCGACTATCTCCTCCGCGCTCTCGAGCCTCGTTCTGGAGTGCCTCTACAAGCCTCCCCAGGCGCGCCCACCAGCCGCCAATCTCGTCCTTCGTCTACAGAAAGCCTCGCAGCCGACCTCCGGCGCGCTTGCCCGACTTCAGTTGGCAAATCAGGCGGTTGTGGTCGCGCAGTCGAAGGCCGCGGCGGCAGCGTCCGCGGCAGACCAGGAAAAGGAGCGTCGTGCCGGCCTCTTCGCCGCGGCGAACGGCAGCCTCAAGGCGATCATCGGATTGATGCGGGCGCAGATCGCCGAGGCCGCCCCGGCAGCGACGCCCATCGCTGATAACCGCGGGCTCCTCGGCGTCGAACTCAATGGTGCCCGGCTCCTTGTGTCTGAGCCACGCCAGGTCTCGCGCACCAACTGGGATAGGTGGCCGCCGGTGTTCGATGTCGTCGGCGCGAGCACGATACGGCTTGTCATCCCGCAAACGTCCGCGGGCTACACGGGCAGAAGTCATTCGCTCTGGTTTTGCGACGGGATCACAGAAGGTCGCTACCGATGGTTCGAACTCGCGTTTTGGATCATGGGAGGTCGGGCGACCGACAATCCGTTCGCACTCGATCCGGGCGACAAGGCTGGGGAGGCCTTCGCGGCGGGGATCACCCTGCATCACATCGCTCGCGGGCCAACGGCGATCGACCAAGGCGATGCGGAGGCGTTCATCGAGCGGTGGCTCGAGTGGTTCGCGCTGGCAAGTCTGGGGCAACTCGTCCAACCGATGGGAATGCCGGAGATGTCCGGCGTCGCGTTTCGGAAATGAGGAAATGCAGTGGCCGGCCCTTCGCGGGGCTTTCGCAACGTCTCGGCTACCGGCTCGAGTTGCGGCGGATCGGCGCCTGAGATGACTAGAGACCTGTCGTCTCCTCGCCCAGTCGGCGACAAGCGTCCGTCTGCTAGCTCGACGACGGAGCACGCGGGCACGTTCCACCCAATGAACCCGGCGTCGTTCGTCTGGTTTCTCTCATCGGTTGATCGGCGTCGCAGCCGGGCAAGACGAGACTTCACAAGACTCGGTCGCACCTCTCAGCTGCTTTGGGCCGGCGAGGACTCACGGGGCAGAGGACTTGCAACGTGGCTCGTCGGCAATAGCGAAGCCGACCGCCCATTCGATCGGCGGCGCAGCTGGAAACGACTCTTGGACATCGATCCGGGCCCGGCGGGCGGCGTGCTCTTCCTGTTCTCCTCGACACTCGCCGGCCCGCGCCATGCCGATGTGGCGCGCATGCGCGAGGCGCTCGCGGCACGTCGCTGGGAACTCCGCTTTGGGACCGATGCCCGTCCGATCGATATTGCCTGGGTCGCCCGCGATCCGCTCGTCCATCCACTCCTGCGTGACATTAGGAGCCGCTGGAAGGTTGAGATTCACCCTGCATCTGAGTCCCCGAGCGGTGAGATGGCGCGCCTGCATCCACACGGCTGGATCGACGGCGATACCTTCCGGATAGGACTCACCTTCGACCCGAAGCCGCACGATCTCGGTCACGAACTCATGCATCTGATCCTGCATGAGCAGGGCTACCCGGACGCCGTTCCGTTTGCCGACGGCGCGCCTGCAAGGCACGACCAGATCATGCTTCTGCTCTGCGGACTGCTTGACGTCGAGGTCGACCGCCGGCTCGCCGAGCGGGGCTTCGGGATCGTTGATGACGCGGTTGAGCACGCGCGGCACGCCGTCAAGGACGAGCTGCCGCCGAATCTCACGGAGCTCGACCACACGTTCATCGGGTTTGCGCGACTTCGCGACATACCGGAGGGCGATGTGCGTCGTCGCTATATCTGCTGGGCGAAGCGGACGCATCGCGAGTCCTTCGCTATCGCTGTGGAACTCGACAAGCTGCTCCCACGCGAACTGTCTCCCGAAGACGTTGCCATGGCCATCCTTCTCGTCGCGGACCGCTTCTGCATCGATCCGGGCTTCATGCCCGCACCCGTGACTGTCTCCGGTCGCAGAGACATTCCGGCCTGGTCTGAACGGATCAGGGCAAGGGCTCGTGAAGTGGGTGCACCCACTGCCCCGATCGACCGACTGACGACGGAGTGGGTGACGCGGCCGATCGAAGACGATGACTGGCCCGTTCGAATCTCGGCCAGGCGGCGTCGTCAACGCGCCGGGTGACGCATCCGAGCCGCCGATATCGAGCCGCAGGTAAGTGGCAGATAAGGCCCAGTGGCTAAGGTGCTAGTGGGCCGGGCTCCGCGTCGACGCCAGTCCACGGCCGGACGACAACGAGCGAGCTGGCGAGGCACGGCGACGAGCGACCCGGCCCGCGGTGCATCCTCAGGTCCGCGGCGGAACCGGGTCGCCGGTCCGCTCGTGGATCCCCTCAAGTCGACGGCAGGCAGTGTGGCCAGCATCCTGTTCGTTTCGCGCAACCGGCGGACCTCTGCGCGAGCTGGTGCAGGAGGTCACGGGTTGCTACGTCAAGCGTTGCACCGAACCTGCGCACCGAGTTCTGGCACCCGAAGCGTGACCTCTCAAGCGTGAACCGCACTGTTTGTTGGAGGCTCCACTTCTTGGAGGAAGACGGAGACGCACCCAGTCAACCGGCGTGAGGGGGCTCCTCGCGTGGCCGGTCGGGACACGACGCACGCATCGTGACTCCCTGACTGCGGGTCCGTCAGACCGCTATCCTCGGCGACATGCACGTAGTTGGGGACAGTCGCTCCGCATGACCCCCTCCGAGTTCGCCGCGAAGTGGCGCGGCGTGACGACCGGCGAACGGGCGTCGGCCCAGTCACACTTCGGCGACCTCTGCCGAATGCTCGGTGAGCCGACCCCGACCGATGCCGACCCGACCGGCTCCTGGTACGCCTTCGAGAAAGGGGCTGAGAAGCTCGACGGCGGTGACGGCTTCGCCGACGTCTGGAAGAAGGGCTTCTTCGCCTGGGAGTACAAGGGCAAGCGCAAGGACCTCCGCGCCGCCTATCTCCAGCTCGTGGGCTACAAGGACGCCCTGGAGAACCCGCCGCTCCTTGTGGTCTCCGACCTTGAGCGGATCGAGGTCCACACGAACTTCACCGGTCTCTCCCCGCGGATCTACACGGTCACCCTCGACGACCTCGCGGCGCCGGACCCCTCCGAGCCACTGCGGATTCTCCGGGCCGTGTTCACCGAACCCGAGGCCCTGCGGCCGACGTTCGATCGAGCCGAACTGACCGAGACGGCCGCCCGCCACTTCGCCGAGCTCGCAGGCGCGCTCCACTCTCGCGGCCACGAGCCACAGGCGGTTGCCCACTTCCTCGATAAGCTCCTCTTCTGCCTGTTCGCCGAGGATACCGGGCTCCTGCCCAAGGGCCTGCTGTCTCGCCTCGCCGACGCGACTCGCGCGAAGCCAGACGACTTCGGCGCGGCGCTCGGTGAGCTGTTCGGGCGGATGGCCTCGGGCGGCGGGATGTTCGGCGTCGAGCGGATCGACTGGTTCAACGGCGGCCTCTTCGACTCCGCGGACGTTCTGAGCCTGAGTGCGGCCGAGATCGGGCTGCTCGTCGAGGTAGGACGCCTCGACTGGGGCCGGATCGAGCCGGCGATCTTCGGGACCCTCTTCGAGCGTGGCCTCGACCCTGCACAGCGGACCCAGCTCGGTGCCCACTACACGAGCCGCGATGACATCTGGCGCCTGGTCGAACCGGTCGTCATCCGGCCACTCCGGCGCGAGTTTGCCGCGATGCAGGCTCGGGTGACCGAGCTCACTCTGCGCCGCGATGGGAGTGGCAAGAAGGGGCCCGATCCCGAGGCGCTGCGGCTCTTTGGGGCTTTCCTCGATCGTCTCCGGGCAGTCCGCATTCTCGATCCCGCCTGTGGCTCGGGCAACTTCTTGTACATCGCCCTTCAGGCCCTCAAGGACCTCGAGTTCGAGGCGATCGGGTGGGGCTCACTCGTGCTGCGGATCCCCCAGCAGTTCCCGGGCGTCGGCCCGGAGGCGGTCCTGGGCATTGAGATCAACCCGTATGCCGCCGAGCTCGCCCGGGTGACGATCTGGATCGGCGAGATCCAGTGGATGCTCAACCACGGCTTCGCCTACCGACACGACCCGATCCTGCGGCCCCTCGACAGCATCGCGACGATGGATGCCCTGCTCGACCTCTCCGACCCGACGAACCCACGCGAGGCTGAGTGGCCGGCCGCGGAGTTCATCGTCGGGAACCCGCCGTTCCTGGGCGGGTCGCTGCTCCGAAGCGGCCTAGGGGAGGAGTACACGGAGGCTCTTTGGTCCGTGTTCGACGATCGACTGCCCCGGACCTCGGACCTCTGCTGCTACTGGCACGAGAAGGCGCGGGGCCGGATCTCAGCGAAGGCGACAAAGCGGGCGGGCCTGCTCGCGACCCAAGGAATTCGGGGGCAGCAGAACCGTCGCGTTCTGGAGCACATCAACGAAACCGGCGACATCTTCTTCGCCCGATCGGACGATCCCTGGGTGTTGTCGGGGGCGAACGTCCACATCAGCTTCGTCGGCCAGGACGACGGCAGCGAGGCACCGGCGGAACTCGACGGCATCACGGTCGCGCGCATCAACGCGAATCTCACAGTCGGACTGGACCTGACCATCGCCCGCCGGCTCCGGGAGAACCTCGGGATCGCCTTCGAGGGCGACAAGAAGGGCGGGCCATTCGAGATCGACTCCGACACCGCGGCGGCCATGATCGCGCGTCCCAACCCGGACGGGCGCTCGAACACGGACGTCGTCCGGCCCTCGGTCAACGGTCAGGATCTGCTCGGCCGATCCCGCCGGACGTGGATCGTCGATTTCGGCGTTGGGATGCCCGAGGTCGAGGCAGCTCTCTACGAAGCGCCCTTCGAGTACGTTCTGACGCATGTTCGGCCTGGTCGGCTCCTGAACAACCGCGCGACATACGTCCGACTCTGGTGGCAGCACGTCGAGGCGAGACCCGGAATGCGCTCCGCGACGAGAGATCTTCCACGGTTCATCGTGACCGTCCGTCACTCGAAGCATCGAATCTTCGGCTGGCAGGCACGACCGACATTGGCTGACAGCGCCCTCGTCGTCGTCGCCCGTGACGACGACGACGCATTCGGGGTGCTCCAGTCGCGCGTCCACGAGCTGTGGGCGCGCGCCACCGGCACCCAGCTCCGCGAGGTCGAGTCGGGCTTCCGCTACACCCCCACCACTTGTTTCGAGACGTTCCCCTTCCCGCGCCCAACGGACGGCCAGCGTGAGGTAATCGCCGCATCCGCCCGGCGCTCGTCGAGCTCCGCGACGGCTGGCTCAACCCGCCCTTGCTCAGCGAGGCGGAGCTCGCAGTCCGGACTCTTACGAACCTCTACAACGAGCGTCCGACGTGGCTCGCCAATGCCCACGCTACGCTCGATGCGGCCGTCCTCGCTGCCTACGGTTGGCCGCCGGACCTCCGTGACGACGAGATCCTGTCCCGGCTGCTCGAGCTGAACCTGGAGCGAGAACCGGCCTGACCCCGGCAACTCTCTCGGACCCCCTGCCAGGTTCGCGGATCGGAGGCCCGAGCGTGCCGAACGCTATGAGCAGGTCGTGTTGCTAGCCCGGTTCGAGGGCCGTGGATAGCGCGGGCTCGTTTGGATTCGGGCGCGCGCGAACAGTAACGCTGCTGCGGCGCCGCCTTGCCACGGCCCCAACAGACCAACATTATGGTCACCGCACGTCTGAGGGTGAGATGACCGTCACACGCGACGTCGAGGAGCTGGTTCAGCAAGCGCTCGACGCGCTGACCACAAGCACGAAGATCGAGCCGATCCTCGAACGGTGTATCCGGATCGCCGAGCTACGCCGCGACTACCGCAACCTGTGGTGGCTTCGAATGGAGGCCACGCCGTGGTCGAAGGACAGGTATCGCGAGCTCGATAGCGCGATGCGTCATTACTTCAGCGCGGAGGAGTACGCCGCACTTCGCCAGAGGTTCCACACGGACCAAATGGCGTTGCACAGCATCACGATCTGGAACGAGAAACGCCAGGAGTTCGACGACGACCAGGTGTCGGCGCTGACGGTCGGCGAACTCGAAATGCGCATCGAGGAGATGCAGGGCTCGATTGCGCACGGCGCCCCCCCCGCGGGCCTGCACTCGCTCGACCTGTACTACGCGAACGAGAGCTACCAGAAGATGCGCATCCGCAATGAGATGAGCATCAGCGAGCTCCGGAAGATCCTCGTCAGGGTGCGCGAGCGACTCCACCGCTTCCTCGTCGAGACCGAGACAGCGATCGTCTTCGGGCAGACCGCGGCAAACGCTTTCGAGCGAACGCGGCGGTTCGTGGATGGCGAACTCTCGGCCATCGCGCCCGAGATCCTTGCCGAATTCCGGTCGGCGTACGAGCGCGCCGAGGCGGGCAGTCCGGCCGCATACTCACAGGCCCTGCTGTCGTGCCGCCGCGTTCTGCTCGCCGTGGCCGATCTCCTCTATCCGCCGACCGGCGAAACCGTGAAGGGGCACGACGGCGTCGAGCGATGGATGACAAAGGAGGCCTACAGGAACCGGCTCTGGCAGTACATCGGCGAGCACGAGTCGAGCAAGAAGACCCGCAAGTTCGTGCTCGACTCGATCGAGACCCTCGGACAGCGACTCGATGATCTCGACGGGCTTGCGAACAGGGGCGTCCATGACCATGTGACGGCGCAGGACGCCGACCGAACGATCGTCCAGACGTACCTGCTTGTCGGTGATCTGCTTCGAATGCGCGGGGACGAAGGCACGGCGACTCAGAGTGGTGCATCCTCCGCATCCACGTAGCAGAGCGATCGCAACGAGCCCCTTTGCGGAACTCCGGGTACGAGGCGACGAGATCGCGCGAGCGAGACTGGCCCGCCGCTCCCGGTGGGAGCCACCTGAAGCGCGTTGATCGCGTAAGTGGACAGGCGGCGTTCGACGCTAACCTCGATCGTGCATCGGGGTTCCTCATCCAGAAGACGTGGTTCAACCATTCGATTGGAGACTGCGATCTGCTCCCGCTCGGGGACCGCTGCGCGGTCACTGGCGCATGACCGACCCAATGTCGGCCAGTCGTGAGGGCGGGAGCGCCGGCAGTTTCCCAGAAGGCGCCCGCCCGCTACTCCCGTGGCGCCTTCACGTCCGACCGCGGCTCGACGAGGGCTCCTTGATTCCGACGTGGGCCGCGCCTACGATCAACCCGCGCGTCCGGGTAGGTGCATCGGTCTTTGGCGACCAGTTGAGGCGGCACCAGGGCGATCTGCCCCGATCCAGCCGGCCGAGGAGATGCCGCGGCCGTCGACCTTGCGTCATCCAGCGCAATTCGCCGGACGCGGAGAAGGGGTGAGGTTAGATGGAGTCAATCACAGCAGTTGGGGGCTACGGTCGCGCGCGTCGGCCCATAGCCCGTCTCGTAGCGATCGGTGTGGCGGCAGCTGTAGCCGTCGCGTTGATGCCGGCCGCGGCTGTCGCGTCCACGGCTGGGCCCGCCGTCTACGTGGCCATAGCTCCGGTGCGCCTCCTCGATACCCGGGTCGGCAACGGCCTCTCCGCCAAGCTGTCTGCGAACGTGCCGGCGACGTTCCAGGTCACCGGTCGCGGCGGCATCCCGGCGGACGCGACGGCAGTCACGGGCAACCTGACCGTCGTCAACTCGACCGCTGGCTGGGCAGTCTACCTTGGACCAGACCCAATTGCGTACCCGTCGTCCTCCGCGATCAACTTCACAGCGGGCGAGATACTGGACAACGGGCTGACTGTCGCCCTGAGCGCGACCGGTACCCTGAGCGCCACCTACATGGGCCCAGCGGGCGCCACGACGGATCTCGTCTTCGACGTGGGCGGCTACTACACCCCCGATTGGAGCAGCCAATCGGGTTCTTGCGCGACCGGGACCGGGGCCACATGCAGCGCCTACTTCCCGCTGACGCCACAACGCATTCTTGACACTCGAACTGGCCTTGGCATCGTCGGCGGCAATCCGACCAAGTGGGGCGCAGGCGAGCCGTTTACATTCACTTTCACTGGCTACTTTCGCCTCACAGCAGTCACGGGCAACGTGACGGTCGTCAACCCGACCTCCCCCTGGGCGGTCTACCTTGGGCCAGACCCAATCGCGCACCCTTCGTCCTCGACGATCAACTTCCTGGCGGGCGAAATCCTGGGCAACAACGTGACCGTCGCCGTGAACTCGACGCCCGCCTTTAGCGGCACCTACATGGGCCCAGCGGGCGCCACGACGGATCTCGTCTTCGACCAGACTGGCTTCTACGCCGACGATCTGGGCGCGGTCGGTGCGAAGCTGTACGTGCCGATATCTCCGGTGCGCCTCCTCGATACCCGGGCCGGTAATGGCCTCTCCGCCAATCTGTCTGCGAACGTGCCGGCGACGTTCCAGGTCACCGGTCGCGGCGGCATCCCCGCGAACGCGACGGCAGTCACGGGCAACCTGACGGTCGTCAACTCGACCTACCCCTGGGCGGTCTACCTTGGGCCAGACCCAGTCCCGAGCCCAACGAGCTCCAACGTCAACTTCACAGCGGGCGAGATACTGAACAACGGCCTGTCTGCCGAGCTGAGCTCGAGCGGTACCCTAAGCGCGACCTACATGTCGACGGGTGGCAACACAACCGATCTCGTGTTCGATGTGACCGGCTACTTCATAGATGCGTCCACATAACCGACCCCGGGGCCGTGTCCTGTGGCGTGACGCCCGTATCTCACCAGAGGTGAGGGCGTAGCTCCGTGATCGCGGCCCACCTCAGACATCGTGGCCAAGACCTGAGGCCTTCACTTCTGGAGATCGGCACGTGCGGTGGCCGATGCCGTCGCGTCGGCGGCGGGAGCGAAGCCTCCAGCACGACGGGTCCGGGTCAAGCCTGAACTAGCCGAGACGATGAAGCCGCGAGATTGCGCGGCGCCTCTCGCCTCGACCGGACGCACGCGATCAGGTCATCGTGTGGGCGGCTTCAGGACAGCGACAGGAGTTGGCCGAAGAGCGCTGCGAGCACCACCACGACGATGGGTGGGACCCGGCCCGTCAGTAGCGCGATCAGGGCAGCGAGGGCGACCACGACCTCGAGGGGCGAATGAAGGGCGCCCGTGCCAATGGGCGTAACCAAGGCGGCGGCAAGGATTCCGACGACCGAGGCGTTGGTGCCACGCAGAGCGGCGGCGAATGAGCTTGAGCGACGCAGGCTGTCCCAGAAGGGCAGAGCGCCCCAGATCAGAAGGAAGGCCGGCAGAAAGATCGCACCGAGGGCCAAGGCCGCACCTCCCACGCCGTTGGGCTCTGGACCGAGTGAAGCTCCTAGGTAGGCCGAGAACGTGAAGAGGGGTCCGGGCACAGCCTGGGCGGCGCCGTAGCCCGCCAGGAAGCGATCGTCCGAGATCCAGCCCGGCGGCACCACCGCAGCATGCAGGAGCGGCAGCACGACGTGCCCGCCCCCGAAGACCAGGCCTCCGGCTCGATAGAAGGCGTCGACCACCGCCAGCGCCTGGTTCGGGACGAGGGCGTGCGCTAGCGGCAGTCCGACCAGCAGGATGACGAACGCGGCAATGAAGGCCGCCCCGGCCCGCCGGTTGCGGGACGGTCCGACCATGTCGAAGGCTCGGGTTGGTTCGACGCGAAGGAGACGCCAGCCGAGGGCTCCCCCGGCCAGGATCACCCCGACCTGGAATGCCGGCGTCGGGGCGAGGAGCATGGCGATCGCGGCAACCACGGCGATGGCAACTCGCGGCAGGTCGGGAGTGAGGGTCCGGCCCATCGACCAGACTGCCTGAGCGACCACGGCGACTGCGCCGAGCTTGAGGCCCTCGACCCAGCCGGCTGTGCTGAGGTCCACCCCCGAGGTCAGCAGGGCGAAGGCCGTGAGAGCGACGGCTGAGGGCAGGGTGAAGCCGATCCAGGCGGCGAGGCCACCGAGGTAGCCGGCTCGGCGGGTTCCGATGGCGATGCCGAGCTCGCTGCTGGCCGGTCCTGGCAGGAGCTGGCAGAGGGCCACGAGCTCGGCGAACGCCTCGGTGTCAAGCCACTTGCGCCGCTCGACATACTCGCGCCGGAAGTAGCCAAGGTGAGCGATCGGCCCGCCGAAGGAGGTCAGCCCGAGCTTGAGAGCGACGCCCAGGACTTCGAGTACTGAGCCCGGTCTTGGGGGATGCTCACTTTGATCCACGTGAGGCCGCCGAACAATGGAGGGCAATCGTCGCGACGGGGGCCGGAGCCTGAGCCGGGCCGGACGCCGGGAGAGGGCTCGTGGTCAGCATACCGAACTCGGGCGGCAAGTCCCCAGCCGGCTCGCACAGGCTTAGCCGAAGGCGATCGTTCCCGCCGCCAGGAGCGTGAGCATCATGGCCCCGGTGGCGTAAGCCACCGATGACATCACGTCCGACGAGAAGACCGGCAGCGCCTTCCACTTTGGAAGACGCTCGGTCAGTTCGGCGGCCGACGACAGCGGGCGACCG
>JBEKVD010000054.1:0-20347 GCA_049514315.1 Candidatus Limnocylindrales bacterium
GCGTCAGTGGCCACTACCTACGAGCGACTCAAGAAGATCGTCGTCGAGCAGCTCGGCGTCGACGAGGATGAGGTCAAGCCCGAAGCCTCGTTCGTTGACGATCTGAACGCCGATTCGCTGGATCTCGTCGAGTTGATCATGAGCCTCGAGGAAGAGTTCGGGACGGAGATCTCGGATGAAGATGCCGAGAAGATCCGAACCGTGCAGGACGCGGTCGACTACATCGACGAACACGCGGCCTAGTTCGCAAGTCGACTGATGCGCCCCGCGGCCGCTCTCGCCGAGCGGCTGGGGCTCCCGGTCCGTGATCTCGACCTGCTGGAGCAGGCCCTGATCCATCGCAGCTATCTGTCCGAGCACCCGAATTCGGCCGCCGGCGACAACGAGCGCCTGGAGTTCCTCGGTGACTCGGTCGTTGGCCTGGCGATCTCCGACGCCCTCTACAGCCGGCACCCCGACGAGGACGAGGGCGTTCTCTCCGCTCGTCGGGCGTCGATCGTGAGCGCCGCCGGGCTGGCCCGCCTTGCCAATCGGATAGACCTCGGCACCTATCTGCTGCTTGGGGAAGGGGAGTCGCTGAGTGGGGGTCGCCAGCGGCCGGCCTTGCTCGCATCCGCCTTCGAGGCGCTGGTCGCTGCCGTCCACCTGGATCTCGGATACGGGGCGGCGAGCGCGTTCGTGACTGCGCTGGCCGCGCCCGAGCTCGCGAGCGATCGCCCGGTTGGTTCGCTCAAGAGCCCCAAGAGCCGCCTCCAGGAGTACACCCAACGCCTGTCAGGTGAGAGGCCCCAATACCGCCTGACCGGCACGGAGGGTCGGGAGCACGACAGAATCTACCGGGTGGAAGTGGCCGTCGGTGGACGTGCGATCGGCCTCGGTGAGGGTCATTCGCGCCGCGCCGCAGAGACCGCGGCTGCGGCCCGGGCGATCGAGACGCTGCGCGAGGAAGCGCGCCTCGCCGCCGAGGACGCGATCGACGCTCCCGAGCTGGCCGAATTCCCGGCTCTCGACGCAGACGATGGTCAGCCACGCTGGGTTGGGGCGGAGGCCTCGGCGACCGCCGGCGAAGAGCCGGGGACGGAGCTCGACCCCGGGGCAGGGCGGACCTCGATCGTTCGGCGCCGATCGGGCGCCAGCGCCCGATGACAGCTCCCGCGCGTCTGCTGGCTGTGCGGCTCCAGGGGTTCAAGTCGTTCGGAGAACGGACGGCGGTCGAGTTCGGTCCGGGCATAAGCGCCGTGGTCGGCCCCAATGGCGCGGGCAAGAGCAATCTTGCCGACGCACTGCGATGGGCCCTGGGCGAGCAGGGTCGGGCTCTTCGACTCCGCAAGTCGGAGGACGTGATCTTCGCCGGCTCGGAGAAACGATCCGCCGTCGGCATGGCCGACGTCACCCTGGTCGTCGCCAACTCAGACCGGCTCCTGCCTATCGACTACGAAACGGTGGAGCTCGGCCGCAGGCTCTTCCGTTCGGGCGAGAACGACTACCTGCTGAACCGGCAGCGGGTTCGCCTGAAGGACCTGGTCGACCTCCTCGATGCGGCCCATCTCGCCGACAACGCCTTCCTCTTCATCGGTCAGGGCATGGTCGATCAGGCCCTCGCCTTGCGACCCGAGGAACGCAGGCCGCTCTTCGAGGAGGTGGCCGGCGTCCGGCGCCACGAACGGCGCAGGGCCAGGGCCGAGGGCCAGCTGGTGGA
This sequence comes from Candidatus Limnocylindrales bacterium, assembly GCA_049514315.1. Lineage (GTDB taxonomy): Bacteria > Chloroflexota > Limnocylindria > Limnocylindrales > CSP1-4 > Fen-1039. The sequence goes on from JBEKVD010000054.1 coordinate 1,700, forward strand.
GGCCGAGGCGAATCTCGCCCGAGTCGAGGACTTGCTGGCAGAGCTGCGACCTCAAGCCCGGCGGTTGGCCGCTCAGGCCGAACAGCAGGCCTTCCGCCAGACCGCCGGCCGCGAGTACGGACGGGCCGTCATTGCGCTTGCGCGGTCGCGCTGGGCCGAGGTAGCCGGCCGGGCGAACGAGGCGGCCGGTCAGCTTGCGGTGGGGCGAGCTCAGATGGCCGCGGCGGTGGAAGCGGTGCGCGCAGCCGAGGAGGTGGCCGCGGCCGTTGCCCGCGAACTGGCGCTCGGGTCGGAGGCTGAAGCGGATCGCCGGGCCACGCACGACGCCGCGCGGCTGCTTCTCACCGGCTTGCAACTCCGGGAGGCCCGCGCAGCCAGCGACGCCGCGGCGGCGGCGCGCGAGCGCCGGCGGCTTGAGCAGGAGATTGCGGCGGCCGAGGCGGACCTTGTCGTGCAACGGCGCGAGCAAGCCGCTGCGATTCCCGGCCGCGACCTGGCCCTTGCCACTGCCGTGGCGGAGGCGGAGAGATCGCTCGCGGAGGCGATCGAGGAATTGAGCTCGATGCGGGCGGCGCAGCAGGCCCAGGGCGAGGCTCTGGCCGCGCTGCGCCGGGCCGAGGCGGCGCGAACGACCGAATTGGAGACCGCGCGGCGGCGGCTCGCCGATGCCGAGCGGGCGGCCGACCACGAACGAGCCGCGGCCGACGATCTCGCACACCGGCTCGAGGCGGCAGAGGCGGCCTGCCTTGCTTCTCGAACGGCCCTTTCGAAGGCGATCGAGGATGAGGCAGCAGCCGCGGCGTCACGAGAGGCAGCTCGCGCCGAGTTCGATCGCCGCGAGGGCGGCCGGCAGATGGCGGTTGAAAAGGAGTCGGCATCGTCCAGCCGCCTGGCTGGCCTCCGCGGCCGGCTCCAGGAGATGGAGGCGCGTCTTGCCGAGGGAGAGACCCGCGGCATGTCGCGGGCGGCACGCCGGGCCGGGGGACGACCCGTGTGGGACGGATTGGAGGTGGAAGCGGGCTTCCGGGTGGCTGTCGAGGCGGCCCTCGGGGAGGCCATGAGGGGCTACCTGATCGAGCGAGAGGCCGCCTTGAGCCTCGACGGCCAGCGCGGCGTGCTGGTCCTCGAGATTGGCGAGGGCAATGACATCCGGCGTGCTACCGGCTGGCACGAAGGATCCGCCGGAGCCGAAGCGGCGGCGCAGGCCGCGGCCGGCCGCGGCGGTGGCCGGCTGGCCGCAGCGATCCGGGCCGATCCTCTCGGCGCCGCGGGCCGTCTGCTGGCGCGTGCGGTCTGGGTACCTGATCTTGGTTCCGCCCTGGCAGTTCAACCGAAGTTACCCTCCGGATGGGTGGCTGTCACCCTCCGCGGAGCGGTCGTCACTGCGCTCGGCGTCGTAAACATGGGCCGGCCCGAGTCCCTGCTCGAACGGCGGGCCGAACTCCAGAGGTTGGCCGAGGAAGCGGCCCGTCTGGAGGTCGAGTCGGGCGTCGATGCGGCTGAGGTCGCTGCTGCGAACGAGGCCGCCGCGGCGGCGCGCGTTGCGTTCGAGAGCGCCCTCGACGCTGAGCGAAGAACCCGGGCCGCTCGTCGAGAGACTGAAGAGAAGGAGCGCCAGGCATCTCGGGCGCTGGAGACGATCGCCCGCGAGGCTGCCTGGCGGTCGGCGCAGGCCGCGCGTCTCGAAGCAGATCGCGACCGGCTTGCGGAATCTGTCCGTCAGGTGACGGCTTCGGCGGCCGCCGGGGAGGGCGGGGCCCTCACCGCGCCGACTGCCGCCATGGACGGACCGGACGACGGGCGGGCGAGGGCGTTAAGGGAGTGGGAGCTGCGCGCGGCCTCGCTGCGCACTCGGCGCGACGTTCTGGCGGCGGAAGAGGCGTCGCTCGAAGGGATGCGCCGCGATGCGGAAGTCCGCCGCGCCCGGGCCTCCGCCGCCGCCAGCCTGGACGGCGACCGGATAGCCAGGCTGGAGCGTGAGATCATCGAGCTTACCGGCCGGGAGCAGCCGATCGCGGCCGAACGGGAGCAGGTTGCCCAGGAGCTGGCAGCTGCAGCCATTCGCGAGGCTGCGCTCCGTGCCGAGCTCGAGCGGTTTCGCGTCTCCGCTGCGGCAGGACGAACGCGTCTGGCCGAAGCCGAGGGCGCTTCGATGAGCTCCCGCGATCGGCTTCGCGCGTGCCAGGATCGAGTCCGATCGGTGGAAGTGGCGGAACTGGAATCGCGGCTGGCCCTCGACTCGATACGCGAGCAGGTGCTGGTAGAGCTGGCCGGCCTCGGCGATCTCGGCGTCCGCTTGCTGCTCGACGAGAGCGGCCGTGGGAACGGCCGGGACACGCCCGGCGTGCCATCGACCGGGTACCCGGAGGAGGGCGTGAGCTCGGCCGACCAGGCGATGAGCGTCGACTCCGAGGTGTCGTCGGCAACGACCCTCGAGAAGCTGCTTGAGGAGGCGATGGCTCGCTGGGCGATGGCGCCGACCGCGGAACCGCCTGGATCCGCCAAGTTGGGCGCTCTGCGACGCCGTTTCAACGAGTTGGGGGCACCCAACCCGTTCGCGGCGGACGAATACGCAGATGTCAAGACGCGGCTGGAGGGTCTCGAGGCTCAGCGCTCGGACATCAGCGCGGCCATTTCCAGTACACGTGCCCTGATCGACCAGCTCGGCGCCATGATCGCGACGCAGTTTCGGTCGACTTTCAAGGCTCTCGAGACGGCCTTCGATGACCGCTTTCGCCAGCTATTCGGGGGCGGGTTCGCTCGGCTCAGCCTGACCGAACCCGAGGATCTCACCATCACCGGCGTCGAGATCGTCGCCCGCCCGCCCGGCAAGAAGGCTCAACCGTTGAGCATGCTCTCGGGCGGCGAGCGCGCGCTCACGGCAGTCGCCCTGCTCTTCGCCATGCTCCAGGTCCACCCGGTCCCATTCTGCGTTCTCGACGAGGTCGATGCGGCCCTGGACGAGGCCAACGTAGGTCGATTCGCAGACGCATTGCGGGGGCTGACCGAACGGACGCAGTTCATCGTGATCACCCACAATCGCGGCACCATCGAGAGTGCGGACGCGCTCTACGGTGTCACCGTCGGCGACGACGCCGTCAGCCGCGTGATCAGCCTCCGACTGGAGGAGGCACGCGAGATCGCAGACCGGGTAACGAGGATGAATGCAGCGGCTAAGGCCGGTTGAACGGGAGGTTTCCACTGTTCCTGCGACGCAAACCCAGGTCCGAGCCCAGGCCGTCGATCGATTCGAAGGCCGAGTCCGCCGCGCCCGGGGAAATCGGATCCGGCGAGCGCTCCGGGTTGGACGAGCCCGCATCAGAAGGGAGTGTCGACCGGTACCCGGTCGCCGCCGAGGCCGCCGGTCTGTCGATGCCGGACGAGGACGTCGCGCCGGGAGACCTGGCGACCGGCCTCGCCCGGAGTCGAGGTGGTTTCATCTCGCGCCTTCGCGGAATCCTCCGGGGCGGGCCGTCGGGTGCGGACTGGGAGGCCGTCGAGGAGCTCTTGATCGCCGGCGACGTGGGCGGCCGCCTGGCCATGGAGATCGTCGAACGGGCCCGGGTGCGCAAGGACGCGCCGTCTGCTGAGGCGGCAGTCCAGTCCGAACTCAAGGAGCGCCTCCTGGTGGGTGAGGAAGGCTGGCTGCCCGGGCCGGCCGAGCCGGGCCAGCCGGCGGTGATCCTGATGGTGGGCGTGAACGGCACCGGCAAGACGACCACCATCGGCAAGCTGGCCCATCTCTATCGAGTCGAACACCGCTCCGTCCTGCTGGCGGCAGCCGATACCTTCCGGGCCGCCGCGGCCGACCAGCTGCGCATCTGGTCCGAGCGAACCGGCAGCGAGTTCGTGGCCCACGCGCCGGGCGCCGATCCTGCCGCCGTGATCTACGATGCCCTGGATGCGGCGATTGCCCGCCACGTGGACGTCGTCATTGCCGACACTGCCGGGCGTCTCCACACGAAGTCGAACCTCATGGACGAACTTGCGAAGATGCGGCGGGTCATCGACAAGCGCCTGCCGGGGGCAAGGCCGGAAGTTCTGTTCGTGCTCGATGCGACGACCGGCCAGAACGGGCTTTCGCAGGCGAAAGTCTTCCACGAGACCGTGGGCCTCACCGGGATCGTCCTGACAAAGCTCGACTCGACAGCGAAGGGCGGAATCGTCTTTGCCATCGAAGATGCCCTTCAGGTCCCAGTCCGGTTTGTCGGAGTAGGGGAGCGCCTCGGCGACCTGCTTCCCTTCGACCCCGGGTCGTTCGTGGCCGCGCTCTTCTCCTAGGAACGCCCGCCGACGGCGGCGGTCCCCGTCCGCGGGCCCTCCCCTGGGCCGCTCTCGCTCGGGCCCCGGTGTCTCCTGCCCGGCCGCCTCCCGATGAGGTACACTCCGGCCGCCTTCGGTGCCGCCAGAATCCGCGGCCCAACGCCGTCCCGTCCATCGGGGCGACGGGACGGATCAGGAGTCCAAGCCACTCGTGTTCGATGCTCTGAGCGACCGTCTGCGCAAGGCGCTCGGTGCCCTTACCGGTCACGGCCGGGTCAGCGCCGCGGATGTCGATTCAGCCATGCGAGAGGTGCGGCTGGCCCTCCTGGAGGCCGACGTCAACTTCAAGGTCGTCAGGGACTTCGTAACCCACGTTCGCGAACAGGCGACCGGGACCGAGATCCTCGAGAGCCTCAACGCGGGTCAGCAGATCGTGAAGATCGTGGACGAGGAGCTTGTTGCCCTCCTGTCTGCCGGCGACCGATCCTTCCACCTGACCGGCAATCCTGCCGTGGTGGTCCTCGTCGGTCTCCAGGGCTCGGGCAAGACGACGACTGCTGCCAAGCTCGCCCGCCATTTGCACAAGCAGGGCCGCCGGCCGCTGCTGGTGGCCGCGGACCCCTACCGACCCGCCGCCGCCGACCAGCTCGATACCCTCGGCCGGTCGCTCGACCTGCCGACTTATCGTGCTCCGGCCGGGGCGGCCGTCCTCGACATAGCCACGGGCGGCATTGAGGCTGCTCGCAACGGATCCCGCGACGTGGTCATTCTCGACACAGCCGGCCGCCTCACCGTCGACGCCCCGCTGATGAAGGAGATCGCGGATCTCTCGGCCGCGGTGAAGGCATCGGAGACGCTCCTCGTGGTCGATGCGATGACCGGGCAGGAGGCCGTGGCAGTGGCCGTGGCCTTCCAGGCGGCCGTGCCGGTCACCGGGCTTGTGCTGACCAAGATCGACGGCGACGCGCGCGGCGGGGCGGCGCTCTCGATCAGCGCCGTGACCGGCCTGCCGGTCAAGTTCCTAGGCACCGGCGAGAAGACAGACGCTCTCGAGCCATTCCACCCCGACCGACTTGCCGGCCGCATCCTCGGCATGGGCGACGTGTTGACCCTCGTGGAGCGGGCTCAGGAGCACTATGACGAGAAACAGGCGGCCAGGATGGCCGACAAGCTCAGGAAGAACAGCCTCACTCTCGAGGACATGCTCGAACAGATGGAGCAGGTCGGGAAGATGGGGCCGATGGGCCAGATCCTGGAGATGATCCCCGGCATGGGCGGGCTGGCCAAGCAGGCGCAAGAGTCGGTCGATCGGGGCGACCTCAAGCGTGTCGAGGCCATCATTCGGTCGATGACGCCGGCCGAAAGGCGCGATCCGAACATCCTCAACGGGGCGAGGCGCCGCCGCATAGCCGTGGGCTCCGGCACCCGCCTGCAGGATGTCAACCAGCTGATCAAGCAGTTCGGTGCCATGCAGAAGATGATGAAGCAGATGACCGGGGGTCGGCTCGGGCGACGGTTTCCCGGAGTGTTCGGGTAGGGGACGTGGACGAGATGGAGCGGAACCACGACGCTGGACGCGCCGAAGACCCGCGGCCGACGGCGCCCGTGCCGGAGGCGACTGTCGTGCCGATGGGCGAGACGTGGGCCGCCGGCGTCGATGCGACATCGGTCCCGCCGCGGTCGCGCCGGCTGCGTTGGGCCCTTGCGTCGGCGGTCGTCCTGTGCGTCGTCGTAGCCACGGCGGCCGGCGCGTTCGTGCTTTCGGGCGGGTCCGGCGTCAAGTCGCTCACCGCCAGCGTGGCGCCCAGGAACTCGGTCGCCTTCCTGGAGGTTCGAACCGATCTGCCGGGCGATCAGCACGCCAACCTGGCCAGTTTCATGAGCCACTTCCCCGGTTTCCAGGATCGGGCTCAGTTCGACAACGCCATGGACCAGCTCTTGAACGAGCTCACCAGCGCAGTTTCTCCGGACCTCGCCTACACGTCGGCGCTCGCGCCGTGGATGGAAGGCGAGGTGTCGGTCGCGGTCACCGACCTCGGCTCCGTGCCCACTTTGAGAGCATGGCCGTCTCTCGGCCTGCCTTCGCCGACCCCGGCGATCCCCCAGGCTGCGGCGCCCGGCCCCAGTTCGGACTACCGCCCGCCGAGTGCCGTCGCCATATTCGCGCTTGAAGATCGAGCGGCCGCCGAGAGCTGGGTCAACTCAGAGCTAAAGCACGCCGGTCTGACGGCGTCACCGCAGGCCTACGCCGGGTCGACGCTCTACGGAATTGGGACCGGAGCTACTGCCGGCGCCTATGCCTTCACGGACCAGGATCTCCTGCTGGGCACAGTCGATGCGGTGAAGGCCGCCCTCGACACCAAAGCGAGCGGATCGCTCGCCGATAACCCCGACTACCAGGCGGCCATGAATTCGCTCTCCGGCGACAACCTGGCCCGCATCTTCCTGGATCCCCGCGCGGTGTTCGGTTTCGCCCTGGATAGCTTCAACGGAATGGCGCAGTCGCTCTTCGGCGCCACTGCTTCGCCGCTGGCGACGCTCATCGCGTCGCCGCAATCCGTTCCGGCCTGGATCGCGGGCGCGATCCGGGCCGAGTCGAACGATATGCTGGTCGTCGCGGCCATGCCGCGGTCGGGCGCCGCCGGCGTCGACAACCACGTCAGCACACTAGCCTCCCTCCTGCCGGCGAGCACCGTGGGAGCCCTCGAGGTCAATTCGATCGGAAGCCTGGTCACGGACGCGCTGGGGTCCTTCGAAACCGCCCTGCCCGCGGGCTCCACCACCACCCTCAAGAACATCCAGGGCGTTCTTGCGCAGGTCGGCGGCATCGACTGGCTGGGTGACGGCGTCGCCGTCGTGACGAAGCACGGATCGACCTATGGCGGCGGCTTCGTCGCGGAGACGGCCGATGCCTCGACAGCCAGCGCCAAGGTGGCGTTGCTGACCGATCTCGCCGCTCTCACCGGCGGCAGGCTCAATATCACAACTCGTCGCGAGGCTTATGGGGGCGTCGAGATAACCCTTATCCGGATCACCGTCGGCACGCCAGGGACGCCGGTCGAGATAGCGGTGGCGGCCAAAGGCAACCTGATCGTGGCCGGCTACACGGACGCATTCGTCAAGGACGTCATCGATACGTCGCCTTCCACCTCGCTGGCATCGGAGTCGGACTACGCGGCCGCGATGGCCGCGGCCGGCTCGAGCGACCTGGGATCGTGCTACCTCAACGTTCCGGCGCTGGAGGACGAGATCGGCCAGGCGGTCTTCAGAGCGTCACCGTCGCAGTGGACTCAGGACTACAAGCCATACTTCGATCACATCGGTGGCGTTGGATGCAGCGTCGTCGACGGCAATACGGTTATCCTGCGGCTCGTCGTACCGGCCAGATAGCGCGCCAGGCGATACGCCGCCACAAGTTTTGGAGGAGTGATCTCGCACATGGCAGTTCGAATTCGCCTTAGCCGGGTCGGAGCCACCAGGCAGCCGTCATACCGGGTCGTCGTCATGGACGGCCGCGGCGCTCGCGACGGCCGGGCCATCGAGGTGCTCGGCCACTACAACCCCAGGGCCGATCCCGTTGAGTTCGCCGTCGACACCGAGAAGGTGAAGAAGTGGCTTGCCCAGGGCGCTCTGCCGTCCGACACGGTTTCCCGGCTTCTGCAGGACGCAGGCGTCCTGCCGAAAGTCGAGCGCAAGGCCGGGCCCGCGGCCAGGTAGTCCCGCGCATCCGGTCCGCCATATGAAGCAGGAACGAAACAGCAGAGGAGGCCAATGGCAGCCAAGGATCTAGTCGAGTATGTCGCCCGCAACCTGGTCGATAATCCCGATGCGGTCGTCGTCGAGGTGACCAGGGGTCCCGACGGCACCGTCATCGAGCTCCACGTCGCGGAAGAGGACATGGGCAAGGTGATCGGCCGGAACGGCAGCGTCGCCAAAGCGCTCCGAACGCTGCTCAAGGTCGTGTCAGCTCGCGAAGGCGAACCCGTTTCACTGGAAATCGGCTGAGCTGCCGGCCGTGACCGCCGGGGAGCGGCTCGTGGTCGGCCAGGTTCGTGGCTTCCACGGGCTTCGTGGCACCGTCCGTGTCGAATCCCTGACCGATCGGCCGGAGGAGCGATTCGTCGTGGGCCGCGTCCTGTTCAAGGAGGGCGAGGATTCCCCGTTGTCGATCGTGGAGGCCGTGGCCCACTCCATCGGCTGGCGCCTCCGCTTCGCTGAGGTGTCGGACCGGGCGGCGGCCGAATCGCTCCGTGACGTCTATCTCGAGGCCGTCGTCGGCCCGGGCGAGGGTCTCCCGCGGGGTGAGTTCTACTGGCACGAGGTCGTCGGCGCATCCGTGAACGACGTCGACGGCACGAGCCTGGGGCAGGTCGTCGATATCTACCGTGCCGGCGGGGCTGAGGTCGTCGTCGTTGAGGGCCCTGCCGGAGAGCTGGACATCCCGCTGGTCCGATCCGTGGTTCGCATCTTTGCGCCGGCTCGTGGAGAGATCGTGGTCGATGGCGATGCCCTGGGGTTACACGGCGACGAGCCTGCCCCCGGCCAGGCCCAGACCTACGGTTCGCCCAGCTTGCCCGGCGAGAGAGCCGTTCCGGGCGCCGTTGCCATTACCGATAGGGCCGTCGAACTCGGTGCCGAAAACCCGCCGGGTGAGCGCAAGTGACCGCAGGCCGCGATCCGCGCCATTCGACCGGCGAGCCAGAAGGTTCGTCCCCGGGCTCGGCTTCTCGGGCACGGCTCGAGGTCGAGATCCTGACCCTGTTCCCCGGCATGTTGGCCGGCCCGCTTGCGGAGAGCATTCCGGGTCGGGCACAGGCGCGTGGCCTGGCTACGGTTCGGGTTCACGACCTGCGCCAATGGGGTCTGGGCCGCCACAAGACGGTCGACGACTACACGTACGGCGGCGGCGCGGGCATGGTCCTTCGACCGGAGCCGGTGGCGGCCGCTCTTGCAGTCTTGAGGCGGCCCGACAGCACAGTCATCCTGCCCGATCCGGGCGGTGAGGTCTTTGCGCAGGCCCACGCTCGAGATCTGGCCCTGAGAGGCCACCTGATCATCCTCTGCCCGCGCTACGAAGGCGTCGATGAGCGGGTTCGGTCGATGGCCGACCTGGAGCTGTCCGTCGGCGACTACGTCCTTTCCGGTGGCGAGATACCGGCGCTCGTCATCGTCGACACGATCCTTCGACTCTTGCCCGGGGCGATAGATGCCGAGTCCACGGCGGAGGAATCCTTCGCGGAGGGGCTGCTCGAGTACCCCCAGTACACGCGGCCACCGGTCTTCGAGGGGATGGCGGTTCCGGCCGTGCTGACAAGCGGCCACCACGAAGCGGTTCGGAGGTGGCGTCTCAAGGAATCGCTGCGTCGGACCTGGCTGCGCCGACCCGAGCTGCTCGGGCGTCGTCCTATGACGCGCGAGGAGGCCGGGCTGATGGCGGAAGTCCGCGACGAGGAGGCTGCTGTCGCCGCAGATCGGACGCAGGAAGGTTCGGCCGAGGCGGCCGGGGGAGCGGCGCGCGTGCGAAGCGAGGGCGGTTAGCCGAGTCTGTGCCGGCGCCGGTCGCGCGAGAGCGGCGACCCGGGCAAACCCGACGCCTCCGTACCCAAGGACGGAGCCTCGATGGCCGCGGTAGCCGTCGCCGTGCCGGCTGAGGCGGCCGTGCCCTCAGTCGACCGACGGGCCGCCGGTCCGCTCGGTTGTGCTATTCTTCGCCGTCGGCCGCCCCGGCGACACCTCCGATGTACCTCGTCGCAGCCGGGCAGCGGGCCACATAGCCATCGCAGCGCCGTTGCGCTGCCTCAAGAAGCAGGGATCGATCGTGAGCGTACTCGAAGAGATCACCCAGGAACAGATCCGGTCCGACATTCCGGAGCTCAGCCCGGGCGACACCGTGCGCGTCTCGGCGAGGGTGGTCGAAGGCACCCGCGAACGGATCCAGGTCTTCGAGGGAACCGTGATGCGCATGCGCGCCGGTGGGATCCAGCAGTCGATCACCGTCCGCCGCATCGCCAGCGGTGTCGGCGTGGAGCGAACCTTCAAGATCAACAGCCCGCGCATCGACAAGATCGAGGTCGTGCGCCACGGCCAGGCTCGCCGCGCCCAGCTCTATTTCCTGCGCAAGCGCATCGGCAAGTCCGCCACGCTGCGCGAGCGCCGAACCAACAGCTAGTAATCCGGAGCGACATGCCGGGTGCCCGTCGCTCAGGAGGTTCGGTCGAGGACCCCGCTCGGTTGTCCACGGGGGCAGGGCGGGGTCCCACTGTTCTCGCGCTCGGCGCGGTTCGAGGCCGAATCGAGGTCGCCGGCTGGCATCGAGCGCGTCTTGACCCGGACTTCGCCGAAGAGCGAGTCCTGTGGTCCCGAGGCTACCGGCACGTCGCCGGAATCGACGAGGTCGGTCGGGGTTGCCTCGCCGGTCCGGTGGCTGCGGCGGCCGTCATTCTTCCGCCCGGTTGGAAGCCACTCGGCCTTCGCGATTCCAAGCTCCTGAAACCCGAGGAGAGATCCCGGCTCGACGTCGAGATAAGGGCCCACGCACTGGCCTGGTCGGTCGCCTTCGTTGGGCCGGAGCTGATCGATCGCATCAACATCCTCCAGGCGACGCTGCTCGCCAGCACTCTCGCCGCCGCACGCCTGGCCATCCGGCCGGATGCTCTGCTGCTGGACGCCGTGGCGCTGCCGGAGGTGCCGGTTCATCAGCGCGTGCTGGTCTCCGCGGACAGGCTTTGCGTTTCGGTGGCCGCCGCGTCCGTCGTCGCCAAGGTGGCACGCGACCGCCTGATGGAGGCATACGACGCGCTCTACCCGGGCTACGACCTGGCTCGGAACAAGGGCTACGCGGCACCCGAGCATCGGGCCGGGCTGGACGCCCGCGGCCTGAGCCAGATTCATCGGCTGTCGTTTGCGCCATGCCGTGAGCGGGAGCAAATGACGCTGTGGCAGGATGCCGGGGCGATCGTGCCGGACGAAGCCGACGGGACGAGCGACTCGGACGATCCGGAGGTTCTCGAGGCAATCGACTAGGGCTCCGCGGGAGGTGGCTGTTCGAGTGACCCAGGGCGCCGCTTTCCCGGCTTCGGGCGGGCGAACCAGCATGCAGCAAGCCGCCGACGCAGCCGAGGGCCTGGTCGCCCGCCTGCTCACCGGCCGCGGCTGGACGGTCCTGGCCCGCAACGTCCGCCTGGGCCGCAGCGAGCTGGACATCGTGGCCGTCGACCCCGGTCCGCCGGCTCGGCTGGTGGTCGTCGAGGTCAGGTGGCGCGCATCGCGGGGCTTCGGCGGAGCCGAGGAGTCATTCGACAGCCGCAAGCGAACGCAGATGCGGACGGGCACTGCCCGGCTCCTGGAAAGGGGCCGTCTGCCGGACGGATCGAAGTTGCCGCCGCTGCCGGCCGCCGTGGACCTGGCGGTCGTGGAGCCCGGGCCGGACGATCGGGTTCGGGTCCGGCTCTACCGGAATGCCCTGAGCGGGTAGGCAACGGCCCGACCCGCTCCCTGGGGCCGCCCGTCCCTGTGCTACACTCCGCGCCGGTCGTCGCGTCGCGATGGCTCCCGGCCGAGTTCGTCGCAAGGCGGGCGGAGGCGGAGATCACACGCAGGGCCGCACTGTCGGGAGCGGTGCCGGGCAGCCAGCGGTGCTCCCGGTTCTCGGCAGGAGCGCTGCGGAGGAAGCAACCGCAGGAGGTTTGTTCATGCCTTCGGTATCGATGCGACAGCTCCTGGAGGCCGGCATCCATTTCGGCCACCAGACCCGTCGCTGGAATCCCAAGATGCGTCCGTTCATTTTCGCGGAGCGCAACGGGATCCACATCATCGACCTTGCCCAGACCGTCAAGCGGCTCGACGTTGCTCTCGATGCCGCCCGCGAAACGGTCGCCCGAGGTGACAGCGTGCTGTTCATCGGCACGAAGAAGCAGGCCCAGGAGCCCATCGCCCAGGAAGCTACCCGAGCCGGCCAGCCCTACGTGAATCGACGATGGTTGGGCGGGATGCTGACAAACTTTCTCACCATCAAGAAGCGCATCGCCCTGCTCGACCAGCTGGAAGCCCGCGAAGCAAGCGGCGACTTCGAGCGATTGACGAAGAAGGAAGCGGCGGGGCTCGTCGAGGAGATGGAGCATCTGCGCGACCATTTCGGCGGCATCCGGAAGATGAAGCGCTTGCCCGGTATGGTCTTCATCGTCGATCCGCATCGCGAGCGAATCGCTGTGACCGAGGCTCGAAAGCTCGAGCTTCCGATCATCGGGACGGGCGACACGAATGTCGACCCCGACGAGCTCGACTACATCATCCCCGCAAACGACGACGCCATACGCGCCATCCGGCTGCTTTGCCAGCTCGTGGCCGACGCCTGCATTGAGGGTCAACGCGAGCGCGGTATCCGGATCAGCGCCGAGGCGGAGGCCCCAGGGTCGACGGCCGAGGCGGAGATCGGGATCGAAGAGGCTCCTTCCGAGGAGCTCGTGGCGGCTCTTGCCGGAGGCGCAGCTCTGACGTTCGAGCCCGACATCGACGAGGAGGAAGTCCTGCTTCCCGGCGCGCGGGTTCCATCTCACCCCCGCGATGCCGATGGCGAAGTGGCCCCGCGGTCCCATTGAGTTAACGATAACGACGACTCGCCTCGCCGCGCCCGCCCTGGATCCGGGCGGCCGGAAGGCGACGACACAGGAGACGCGAGACAGCTATGGCGACAATCACAGCGGAGACCGTCAAGATCCTCCGCGAGCAGAGTGGTGCAGGCGTCATGGAGTGCAAGCGTGCACTCGAAGAGACCGGCGGTGACATCGAGAAGGCCGCGGCCCTGCTGCGCGAGCGCGGCCACGCGGCAGCCGCGAAGCGGGCCGGTCGCGAAGCCAACGAGGGCCAGATCGGCAGCTACATCCACATGGGCGGGAAGATAGGCGTGCTCGTGGAAGTCAACTGCGAGACTGACTTCGTCGCCCGGACGGACGAGTTCCAACGGTTGGTCCGCGACCTGGCGATCCAGGTCGCCGGGCTCCGGCCCCTGTACCCGACCGTCGATTCGATTCCGGCGGCCGATCTCGAGGCCAAGCGCGCGGAACTGCTGGCCGATGAGACTACCCTCAAGAAGCCGGAGGCGATCCGGGCGCAGATCGTCGAGGGCCAGCTCAAGAAGTGGTTCGCCGAAGTTGTGCTCGTAGAGCAGCCCTTCCGCGATCAGGACCGCACCGTTGGCGACCTGGTCAATGAAGCAATTGCCAGGACCGGCGAGAATATCAAGGTACGTCGCTTCGTCCGTTTCGAACTGGGGGAGTAGATGAGCGAGGCCACCGAGGCCAAAGGCGAGGCTGCCGGCGCGGCTGGCTCTGAACCGGCGTCCGGGAGTCCGAAGCGGCCGCGCTACCGGCGCATCCTGCTGAAGCTGTCGGGGGAGGCGCTCCTCGGCAGCCGGCAATACGGTGTCGATCCAGATTTCTGTGCCTTCATCGCGGCCCAGGTCGCGGAGGTTCACGGGATGGGGATCGAGGTTGGGATCGTCGTCGGAGGCGGGAACATCTTCCGCGGCCTCGCGGCGGCGGCAAAGGGGATGGACCGGGCTACCGGCGACTACATCGGGATGCTGGCCACGGTGATGAACGCCCTTGCGTTGCAGGATGCGATCGAGAAGGCCGGGGTCCCGACGCGGGTCATGAGCGCGATCGGGATGAACGAGATCGCGGAGCCCTACATCCGACGCCGCGCGGTCCGCCACCTCGAGAAGGGCCGGGTAGTCATCCTGGCCGCCGGCACCGGCAACCCGTACTTCACGACGGACACCGCCGCTGCCCTTCGGGCCGTCGAGATCGGGGCTGAGATCATTCTCAAGGCAACCAAGGTGGACGGGGTTTACGACTCTGATCCACAGGCGAACCCGGGTGCGACCCGCTACGAGCGCCTGACTTACTCCCAGGTCCTGGTTCAGCGGCTGCGCGTGCTGGACGCCACCGCCGTCTCGCTCTGCATGGAGAACGAGATGCCCATCGTCGTCTTCGATTTGAACAAGCCGGAAAACATCACGCGAGTCGCTGCCGGCGAGTCAGTCGGCACTTTGATCGCGGGAGGCAGCCCCGAATGAGCAGCGAGACGTTGTCGGCCACCGAGCACAAGATGGCCCGGGCGGTGGAGGTTCTCGAGCGCGACCTGCAGGGCGTTCGGACCGGCCGCGCCTCGACGTCGCTGGTCGAGCGGCTGATGGTCGAGTACTACGGAACGCCCACGGCCCTGAACCAGCTGGCCGGCATCAACGTGCCCGAGGCCCACCAGATCGTCATCCAGCCGTGGGACCGCGGCATCCTCGGCGCCATCGAGAAGGCGATCATCAAGAGCGACATAGGCCTCGTCCCGAACCTGGACGGCGCCGTCGTCAGGCTGAACATCCCGGCCCTGACCGAGGAACGACGCAAGGAGCTCGTCAGAGGGGTTCACAAACGCATGGAGGAGGCGCGGGTGGAGATCCGGAACCTGCGCCGTGAGGCCGCCGACGGGCTGAAGAAGGAAGAGCACGACGGCACGATCGGCACCGACGAAGCTCGGCGCGAGCTCGAGCACCTGCAGCGGATCACGGACAAGCACATCGCCGACGTGGACCGTGTCGGCGCCGCGAAGGAACAGGAGATCCTGGAGGTCTAGTGGCCCGCCGGATTTTCCGCCCGACCGACGCCCCAGCGCGCGTCCACCGCGAGCCGACCACCATGGTTGATCGGGGCGCAGGAGCGCTCGCGCCTCTTCCCTCGACACCGACCGACGCCTTTCAGGTGCCCGGAAACGAGCTCCCACGGCACGTCGCGATCATCATGGACGGCAACCGGCGCTGGGCCAGGGCTCGCGGTCTGACCGAGATGGAAGGCCACGCCGCCGGCGTCGAGGCCACCCGGGAGATCATTCGCCATTCCGTGCGCCGCGGCATCGGGGTCCTGTCCCTCTATGCCTTCAGCCGCGAGAACTGGGCCCGCTCCGACGAAGAGGTCGCCGGCCTGATGTTCCTGCTCGACAAGGTGCTCCGTAACGAGACGGCGGAGCTGAGGAAGCAGGGGGCCAGGGTCCGGCTGCTCGGTCGCATCGATGAGCTGCCCCCCGAGGACCGTGCTTCGATCCAGGCGGCTCTGGACGCCACGGCCGGCGGCACGCGATTGCAGCTGAACATCGCATTCAACTACTCTGGCCGGACGGAACTGGTTGACGCGGCCCGCACCCTCGTGGCACGCGGCGTTCGACCGGACGAGATCGACGAGGACGTGCTTGCGGGCGCCCTCTACACCGTCGGGCTGCCGGATCCGGACATCGTAATTCGGACCGGCGGCGACGAACGGCTGTCCAACTTCCTCATCTGGCAAGCCGCCTACGCCGAGTTCTACTTCAGCCAGATCCTCTGGCCGGACTTCGGGCCGGAGGCCTTCGATGCGGCGCTGGTCGAGTACGCAAGCCGACAGCGGCGGTTCGGCAGATAGGGGATCGGATGCGTCAGAGGACGCTCAGCGCCGCCATCTTCGTTCCGCCGCTGCTGATCGTTGTCGTCCTCGGCGAACCGTGGTTTGGCATGTTGATAGCCGTCTTTGTCGCCGTCGCAGCCTGGGAGACGGCTAGGCTGATGCGTGAGGCCGGCTATCCGGTGGTGTCCGCCGTGGCAGTGGCCGGAGGGCTGGCAGTTGCTGCGGACGTCGCCTCGGTGGGAGGGCTGCGTCCGTACGCGGACCTCCCGGTAGCGGCCGTGGTGATCGTTGCCGGCGTCGTCGCATTCGCGGAGAAGGATGCGAAGGTCGGCTTCGCGTCGTGGATGGCGACAGCGTTCGCGGCCCTATACGTGGGGATGCTCGGGGGTCTGGTTCGCCTGGGTCAGGTCGTTCCGGCGCTGGCCGCGAGTGCGCCCGCGGCCAAATTCGGAGCCGAGAGAGGCTGGATACTGCTCGTGATCCTGCTCGTCTGGTCCTTCGACACCGGCGCCTACTGCGTCGGCATCGCCCTCGGCAAGCGCAAGTTCCTCTCGTACATCTCCCCGGCGAAGAGTTACTGGGGTCTGTTCGGAGGGCTCGCCGCCTCCACGGCCGTGGCCGTGGGCGGGTTCTGGGCACTCGGCCAGCCGGCGATCATGGGCCTGGCGCTTGGCCCGCTCATCGGGGCCGCGGCCCAGGCCGGGGACCTCGCCGAGTCAATGCTGAAGCGAGCGGCGGGTGCCAAGGATTCCGGCGCGTTGATCCCGGGCCACGGGGGCATCCTGGACCGCGTGGACTCGTTCATCTTCGCGGCGCCGGTGTCGGCCCTGTTCCTGGCCGCGCTGGTGCGCTGAGTGGCGACCTCGGAAGGGCACCTGATCGCCGCCGGGGTTCGTCCGCCCACGCGGGTCGCGCTGCTGGGTTCGGCCGGCTCGATCGGGCGGCAAGCCGTGGACGTGCTGGTTCGCAATTCGAAGGCCTTTCGAGTCGTCGCCCTGGCCACCGGGTCGCAGGGCGGGATCCTCGAAGAGCAGGCGCGGCTGCTCAGGCCGGCGGCGGTGTCGCTGGCGGACGATTCGTCGGCAGGGCGGCTGGATCTCCCCGCCGGCACCCAGATCGTCGGCGGGCCGGACGCTCTCGAGGCATTGGCCACTCGCCCCGACGTGGACCTCGTGCTGGTAGCCACGGCTGGGCTCGTTGCGCTGCGCTGCGTGCTCGCGGCCCTCCAGGCGGGCAAGGTGGTGGCCACGGCCAACAAGGAGACCCTGGTCGCCGGCGGCCATCTGGTCATGCCGCTCGTCCGCAGCCTGGCGGCCGGAACCGCAGGCGCCACGGGTGACGCGTACCACCCGCTGGCGAGCCCGCTCGGCTGGCTGAGACCCATCGACTCGGAGCACTCCGCGATCTGGCAGTGCCTGGCCGGGGAACACAATGCCGCCATCGAGCGTCTGCTCCTTACCGCCTCGGGGGGTCCGTTCCTCGAGACCAGCGTCGCGCACCTCGCGACGGTCACGCCCGAAGAGGCCTTGCGGCATCCAACATGGACGATGGGGGCGAAGATCACGATCGACTCCGCGACGCTTGCCAACAAGGGCCTCGAGATCATCGAGGCACGCTGGCTGTACGACGTCCCATTCGCGGCCATCACGGTCTTGATACATCCTCAAAGCGTCGTCCACTCGGCCGTGCAATTCGTGGACGGCTCGGTGAAGGCACAATTGGGGACACCGGACATGCGGCTCCCGATCCAGTACGCCCTGACCTACCCGGAACGGGCAGCCTCGGCCGCGGCCGCAGTAGACCTGATCGCGGCCGGACGACTCGATTTTCTCGCCCCCGACGAAGGGCGCTTTCCGGCGCTGCGTATCGCTCGCGAAGCCGGTCTGGCCGGCCCGCGGGCCAGCGCCACCCTGATATCCGCCGACGAAGTTGCCGTCGCCCGGTTCCTTGGTGGTAGCCTCGACTTCAACGGCATCCCGCGTTTGCTGAGTGCCGCGGTCGAACGATTCGGGGCCGGCGGGCCGACGGAGCCGGCGCTGGACGAACTTGTCAGCCTGGACGCCCAGGTTCGGGTTTTCGCGGAGGCCTACAAGTGAGCCTCGATGGCCTGCTCTTCTGGGTAGTGGCGATACCGGTCCTGCTGCTGATCCTCGTTCCCTTGGTCCTGTTCCATGAATTCGGGCACTTCCTGATGGCGCGTCTTTCGGGGATCAAAGTCCTTGAGTTCGGGCTCGGCTTCCCGCCCCGAGCGAAGGTTCTGGGCCACGACCACGAAACGGAGTACACGCTCAACTACCTTCCGATCGGAGGCTTCGTGCGTCTGGAGGGCGAGGAGACGGCCTCAGACGATCCCCGGGCCTTCACGAACGCGCCGCTTGCGAAACAGCTCATCGTCCTGGTGGCCGGAGTGGCGATGAACCTGCTGATGGCCTTCGTCCTGTTCTTCGTCGTCGCCTGGGCCTTCAATCCCGTCGTCGAGCCGACGATCAGTTCGGTGGTAACGGGCTCGCCCGCGGCGGCCGTGGGCTTGCAGGCCGGCGACTCGCTCGTCTCGATCGATGGCCGCACGCACTCCGTGCTCGAGTTCTCCGGCACGGATTCCACCCTTGCCTGGAGGCAGGATCTGCTCGACCACGGGGGGCAGACCGTGGACCTCGTGGTGGCTGACGCGAGTGGCCGGCAGCGTACCGTGGCGGTGACGTTGCGCGTGCCGACGGGTAATGAAGGTGCGCTCGGCGTCGGAATCGGTGGCTTCACGCTCGCGGACGCGGCCGGAAACCCCGTCGCCGCAGTCGGGCTGGCATTCACCGGGACCACTCGGGCGGTGAACCTGATCATCGGCGCGCTGGTCAATATCGCCCAGCAGTTTGCATCCAACCCGACCCAGGGCCCGGCCGGAGTGCAGGGGCCGGTCGGGATCGCCAGCGACGTCGGCCAGGTCGTCTCACAGCCAGAC
>JBEKVD010000055.1:0-19673 GCA_049514315.1 Candidatus Limnocylindrales bacterium
GAGCATCCGGCACAGGTCGATGAAGTGCTCCTGCGCCGCGGCCCGCTCGGCTCGCGTGCTGCCCCGCCACTTCGCCACGAACTCGGCCGGTGTCGGCACCCTGGCCTCCTGCTCCGGGTTCTACCCGCCGCCTGAGTGTACAGACTGGTGCCCCGCGCGATGAGGGCCGCCGATCCACGGCGACGATGCGAACATCGTGTCGACTGTCGGGCGGAGGTCAGTGCTCTGGCTCCCGAGCGGGCGCCCACGGAAGATCGAGGTAGCGAGTGCCCCCTGGCCATTGCTCACCTTCCCAGGTGCCAGATACACGCCAGAACCCACGCTCGAGCACGACGGTCAGGGCGCAAGCCTGGATCTGCTCGGGTCCCCAAAGTGCGAGAACCTTCGGCTCGCCCGACTCGAGCTTCGTGCAGATGAACACCATAGGCCCACCGGGTATCAGGCGGACCTTCGAGCTCATCCCCACCGTCCGGCACTCGTCAGGCGTCAGTCCAAGCTGCCGGCGGAAGCGATCGCAAATGCCAGCCTGCGTTCCGGCGCTGGATCGGCTGGCCTCGTCGACGACCCGCAGGAGAGCGAGATCATCATCGTCAGCCAGTGCTGCCCAGAATGCACCGACGGCTTGTGCGGCATCAGCGGCGTCGCGTTCGGTTGCGTACAGGAGGCGGCTCGACCATCGATATCAAGTTTCGGGAAGTTTCGGAGGGCGGGGAGTCCCGCCGGACAGGCAGTTGGCCAACCCAATGAGCTAGCCGAGCCGACGTTGACCGCCCACTACTTCACACATCGATCCAGGATTTCTCCACCTTCAAGGTGCCGCCGCAGTGGTGAGCCTTCCCCACCATGGCGCGAGGAACCTCGCGAGAGGGTTGGGCAACATGCTGCCCGCATCTGTCGCACACCAGTTGCCAGGCGTCGAAGCGCTTGTAACCCGGCCGAAGAGGCGGTGGTGCGGCCTTGGGCTCCGCTGCAGCTGACCGAAACCCGAACAACCGCTCGCCGATGCTGACGCTAAGCAGCTGCCGGAAGGAGAGCGCAGTGTCTGGGTCCGCAGCCAGCACCTGGAGGTCGGCGCTGTTGCGGGCCTCAGTCTTCAGAGAAGGATCCATCTCTGCAGCTGTAGCAAGGGACGCCATCGCTTCGCCGTGCCTGCCCAACGCTGCTAGGGAGCAGGCACGTCCAAACAGAGTCCTGGGGGAGTCGGGTTTGTATGCTAGGACTCTCTCGAGATCATCGACGGCGCGTTCGTGCTCGCCACCCCGTTGATGGTCCTCGCCGGAGGCGTTGCCATACCAGAGCGCCTGCTGGATGGTCCGGCGGCTTCTCGGCTGGAGTTGTCCGAGCGCGGAACTGGCCGCTGCGAGGTCGAGGATCTCCCGCCACTGGTCGCGAGGGCTCAGGGCGTCTAGTCTGATCTCCGCATCGATCAGTGCCGTTCTGCGCAGGTCATCCGACGGCGCCTGAGAAGCGAGAACCCGAAAGTCCGCAGCAGCCATGTCGTAGCGGTGGAGAGCGAAGGCCACGTCAGCGTGGGCCAGCCGAGTCGCTGCGTCGCCTGGGTTGGCTTCGACAACCTGGTCGTAGTCAGCCAGGGCCTTTTCGTTATGTCCCGCCCCTCTCAGGACCCGTGCCCGTTCCCGACGCGCCGCCAGATCGTCAGGGTTAGCCGTGAGGATCCACGTCCAGTCGGCGGCTGCATCGTCGAACCGTTCAAGTGTCTCGAGCGCCAAAGCGCGTGCTGCCGTCACAGAGAAGGGCGTCACCTGACGAGCACTTGGGTCGACGAGGTACCCGTTCGGCAACTGGTCGTATGTGTCGCTACCTGCACCCGCGAGTCTGTCGAGGGCGCGAGTAAAGCAAGTAGCGGCACGCGCAGCCAGCCCATCCTCCAGGTTCGCGAGTCCTTCCGCATACGCCCCGTAAGCGTCTTCGCAGCAGGCGGAGTGATCCAGCATTGCGTGGCACCGCCTGCAACGAGACAAGGGGCTTCCGGCCTCGTCGTGCTTGCCTGAAGGGTGTCCGAGCCCTGTGCACTGAAGTTCGAGCAATTGCTGCACGGCGTCCGTCAGTGCC
The DNA here is from genome assembly GCA_049514315.1 of Candidatus Limnocylindrales bacterium. Taxonomy (GTDB): domain Bacteria; phylum Chloroflexota; class Limnocylindria; order Limnocylindrales; family CSP1-4; genus Fen-1039. The sequence goes on from JBEKVD010000055.1 coordinate 2,074, forward strand.
TCGTCGCGCTCTGCAATCTGCGCGAGGGCAGCGCGCAGTTCGCCGCGCAGCAGATCCTGGCGGACCGAGGTCTCGAATGCGCTCTGGCTGAGAGCGACTTGGGTGAGCCTGTCTCGTCGCTCTTGCTCCCGCTGCTGGATCCACAGCGCTGCCCCTATTGTCCCTGGGTTGATCTCCATCTCGCTACCCTCCGACCCCAGTACGGCCGGCTACTCGGCCCCTGCGCCATTACTCCCTCTCGCTCCCGAGATCAGATGTGATTTCGCCCGGCTGGCACGATGTCGGCGATCACCGAAATTCCCCAGGCTCGATCAGCGAAACTCCCCAACTGACGAGCCCCGGATGGGCCTCACAAGCTTAGCCTCCTGAGCGGACGACCACCCCCTTTCGGACGCTCTCGGCACGAGCGCGATGGGCTCGCATCCGATAGCTGTCGCCGTCGATGTTGAAGACGACCGATCGATGCAGGAGCCGATCGAGCATCGCCGCGGCGACCGTCGGGTCATCGAAGATGCGGCCCCACGACGCGATGCCGAGGTTGGTGGTGAGCGCGATCGAGCCCTTGAGGTAGCGCTGGGCGATGACCTGGAAGAGCGCCGCGGCGGCCTCGGCCGGCAGGGGCAGGTATCCAACCTCGTCGATGACCAGGAGCTTGGGGCCGGCATAGAAACGCATCGTGTGCGCCCAGCGGCCCTCGATGGCGGCCCGATGGCAGCGTGCCGCGAGCTCGGCCGCGGTGGTGTAGTAGGCCCGGTAGCCGGCTTCCACGGCGGCTCGGGCGAGGGCGACCGCGAGCATCGTCTTGCCCACGCCGGGTGGTCCGATGAATAGGACGTTGGTCGCGTCCTCGAGAAAGCGCGGCGTGGATAGCTCGTTCACCAGGGCCCGATCGACGCTTGGCTGGGCCTCGAAGTCGAAGTCCGACAGACGCCAGGGCGCCGGCAGCGAGGCGAAACGCTCCAGACTCGCCCGGCGGCGGGCCTCGGTGACCCGCACCTCGATCGAGAGCAGCCGTTCCAGCATGGCGGTGTGGCCCAGGTTCTCGGCCCGCGCTTCTTCAAGGACAGTCGGCAGAGCCTCTGCCGCGGCCGCGAGCCGCAGCGTCGCCAGATGGCCGCGCAGGGACTGATAGACCGACGCCTCGTTCATCGGGCGGCCTCCACCAGGGCGGCATAGCGAGCGAGATCGACTCGCACCTCGCGGTCTTCGCCTCGTCGCAGGGCATCCGCGGCAGCCCGGGCAGCAGGTCCAGGCGGATGGTTGCCCTTGCGCTCACACGCTGGCGCACTGGTGAAGCCCGCCAGAACGAGCGCCTCGAGAGCGGCCCGGTGCTCGGGCGTGCGCACGAGACCTGAGCCGGCACGGTGGACGGCCACAAGCGCACCGGATCGGGTGACGACTTCAAGAGTCGGGGTCCCCAGGCGCTGGCGGACCCTGAGCTGTGCGCCAATGAAGCCTGGCGGCACGCTGTAACGGGCACCGCGAAAGGCGATCGTGGCGTCCGAGTCCACCGGGCATTCCGCGCTGATCGTGGCCGGATAGGGCACCGGCGGCAGTGGCAGGAGGGGCTCGGCTTGGGCGAGCTCGCGGACGGTGGAGTCGGCTCGCTCGCGATCGTCGCCGATCGTCGCGCAGAACCGATCGAGGCTCGCCTGCGCCTCGGCCATGGTCTGCCCGGTCATCGTCCGCCACCAGCGTCCGCAGGAGAAGCGCACCGACGCTTCGACGGCTCCCTTGCGGTTGCCCCTCCGGGGCGGGCAGGGCCGGATGATCGAGCCATAGGGATGCTTCCGCACCTACTTGCACACGACGATCCGGTACATCAGTCAGAGATCCGACTCCTCTCGCCCTGGCAGCCGGCGCCTCGGGTAGGATTCCCTCGTTGGGCGGAACAACATAGCCACAAGCTGCGTCTATGACGATGGCGGGCAGCAGGCACAGCCAAGTTGCCGAGGGGGGCTGGTCATCAGGAGCCAGCGGGAAGACCAAGTCGAAGTTGGCCGCAGGCTCCGGCGCGCCGTCCGTCTCACGTTCGGCGCGATGCTGGCCGTCGCCGCCATCGGCTGCGCGAACTCGGTCGCCACGGTCTCACCGACCCCCACGCCGGCCGGGAGCCCTTCATCGGACACGCCGCTTGCCACGTCTAGCGCGACCCCACAAGTCGTCGCACCGACCCTCGCCCCGACGCCTGCGCCAACCCCGACGCCCAGGCCAACCCCGGCGCCCGCGCCAACGCAAACGCCCGAGCCCACGCCGATCCCGATGCCGACCTTCAATGGCCACACGACGGTGTACTGGGTGTTCGCCCACCCCGACGATGAGACCCTCTCCTCGGCCGGGGCGATGTACGAGTCCCAGGAAGCCGGCAACAGGAATGTCCTCATCACCGTGACCGATGGAGAAACTACAGCTGCCGGAATAGTGCTACGACTAAGCCTCAAACAGGTGGCAGCCGCAAGGGACAAGGAAGCGACAGCAGCGCTGGCGATCATCGGCATCGTGCCGGTCTTCCTGCACGAGCCGGATACCGGAGGGGGCGTGCAGCTGGGCTTCGTGGAACAGGAGATAGCAAAGCTGGCGAGTGAGACGACGGGAACCGTGGTCTTCGAAGGGTTGAGCCCGGACGACGCCTATCTGGGCTTGCCTCACGGCGACTTGGACCATTACACCGTGGCGCAAGCGCTCCTCGCGGAGTTCAACAAGGGAGTCATCAAGAACCTCGTCTGGCGCCATCTGGCCAACTTCGCCGGCGGGCAGCGATACGGGACGTGTGAGTTCCTGTCGGTGGCCGCGATGAGGGCCAAACAGGAGATGCGAGCGGCCTACGCCTACATCAACCACTCGATCGGCCGCTATGGCATCGCTAAGCTGAGTGTCCCCGCGTTCTGGCGCAGGACCGGGACCGAGCCGGAATGCCATGAGAGCGTCGAGTTGCAAGCCGGGCCGTCGGCTGGATCATCACGATCGCCCTGACGCTGATGTCGCTGCTGCTGGTCTGGACGACGACGTTCCCGATCGACTAGACGAAGAGGTCGGTCCCTTGAGGCTAGCTCGGCTGCCAGGGTCTCGCAGGCTCGCTTGTTATCTGGGCCTCAAGTCCTCTCGCCCAGACCATTCTTGACTGCACCACGACATCAGCGACTGCCGTGGAGACGCCCGCCACGGGACGACGGCGCGAGCCGGGGGACCACTGACGTGGTATTAACTCCGCCGGCTCGAAAGGGCGAGCCCGCGCACTCGAGCGGGAGGCGGTATGGCAGTCGTCGACGAATGGGTGCGGTATGGGGACCAGCTGGCTTACCTGGCGCTCCCCCAGCACGCGGCGGCACCGCTGCCTGGCGTGGTGCTGATTCACGATCTGACGGGACTCGATGAGTATGCCGAGGACGTCGCTCGCCGGATCGCCGCGGCCGGCTACGCAGTCCTGGCGCCCGACCTGTTCGCGGTTGACGGAGCGCGTCCTCCATTTCTGGCGCGGGAGCGAGTAGTCGAGGCCATGGCCTTCTTGAGCAGGCAGCCGGCGGCCGCCCTGACCGATCGCGGTGGCAGAACGTCAGCCCTGGCCGAGCTGCCCGAGCCTGAGCGACTGCGAGTAGAGGAGACGATCAACGGCGTCTTCGCCTTCGGTACGCCCCCGATGCTCCGGTCGCTCCTGGGCCCTCTGCGGCTGGCGGTCCGATACTTGCGGGACGAGCGTCGCGAGACGCGCGGCCAGAGAGTGGCGAGCGTTGGGGAAGGACTCTCGGCCTTGCTGGCTTGCGCCGAGCCGGAGCTGTCCGGCGCGGTCGTCTTCTACGGGATGACGCCGCCAGCGGACAGCCTCCGCGCCATCGGCTGCCCAGTTCTCGCCTTCTATGGCGCGAGGGACGCTCGCGTCAACGCTGGTATCGCCGCCTTCGCCGAGGGCATGAGAGCGGTCGGCCTGCCGTTCGAATGGCACGTCTACGAGGGTGCTGGTCATGGGTTCTTCAACGACACAAGGCCCGCCTACTACGACGTGGGGGCCAGCCGGGACGCCTTCGCCCGGCTCCTGATGTTCCTGCTGACAACCTTGACGAGCCCTGCGGGTCCGACCGGGGTGCTGGCGGCGACGTAGCGCGGCATCGGTGCGAGCCCCACCTTAGGAGTCCAGACCGCCCCGCATCGAGGGCCTTGACGATCCACCGCGGTACCACGATCCGGCAGGTGGGAATCGTCGGTTCTACCAGCACCAGCTCCGACTCTGTTCGTTTTGGGCGCCGCTAGCTCTAGTTCCCAATCAGGTTGTTGACGGGCGGCCGGGATCGGTCTCCAGTCAGGGCAGCTTGTCGGCGAGGTCCCAAGCTCGTGCCGCGCTGACCGGTAGTCGGACGACGAACCCGGGCGGACGAAGAGCGAGGTCGGCGTAGGCGCGCCCGCCCTCGGGACCGAGGTAGCGCGAGGCGATCGCAAGTCGGGTCCTCGCCCCTTCGTCGGGCTCGATGGTCACGCGGCCACGGACCTGGACGCCACGGAACGGCCGAACCGCCTCGAAGATCAGCAGGACGCAGCGGGGATCACGTCGCAGATGCTCCAGCTTGTGGTCGGTGGCGGCCACGACGACCTCGAAATCCTCGTCGTGGACCCGGAACCAGACTGGCGATGTGATCGCCTCGCCGGTCTCGCGGTAGAGCGTGAGGGTGGCCGGAGACGGCGCATCGAGGAGCGACCGCAGCTCGGCCGTTGCGACATCCAGCTTCATACGGGCAGGCTACTCGACGGACCGGTCTGTCGCCGGACGAAGGAGGCCCTTCTCGAAAGCCGCGGTACTGACCCACCGGGAAGAGCACTGGGGGCCTAACTCCGATGTCCGGATGGCGACTCGACGCGGCCAGGACAGCGTGTTCCCCAGGCAAAGCCTACCGGCCGACTAATCCGTCCCGCTGGCGATGCGGCACGGGGTGGCTTTCCGGACGCTGCTTTCGCTTGCTCGGACCTTCACCCGTAAAGTGTCGGCCTGACTCCTCTCGCCTCGACACGAGCGGGTGATGGTGTCGGGTCGGTGCCTTCAATCTCGCACGACGACCCGACTGGTTCGGTTCGGGAGCCTACCGGCAGCGGTTCGGTCTGGGATAGGATGCTTTGGACCGAGCGTAGGAGGGTTGCTGATGAGAGAAGCTCAGGTGCGCCGCTGGACAGGCGTGGTGGGGGTCGCCGGCTTTGTTGTGTTTCTGGTCGCGCTTCCCCTCTACTTCCTTGGTCCCCAGCCGATGGGCCGGTTGGAGGACAGCGCTCAGTTCGCCGACGCCGTCAGCAAGGTCAACACTCTGATCCTCGCGCGCACCACCCTTGCCGACCCGCTCATCCTGGCATGCCTGCTCGTGTTTGTGGCCGGGTTCAGTCGCCTCATCCGGCAAGCGCGGCCGGACCACGAGTGGGTCGCGGCCGTGGTCTTCGGTGCCGGCCTGGTCGTACTCACGCTGGAGCTTGCCGGGGACGCCCTGGCCGGCGGTGCGGCGCTGGACACTATCATCAAGGCTGATCCCGCCGTCGTCCGAGGACTGTGGGAGGGCAGCATCGTCTTCTACGGTGCTATCGGACTCATGATGTCGGCGCTGTTGCTGGCGGCGCTGGGCTACGCGACCCTGGCTACGGGAATAGTCCCCCGTTGGATCGGCTGGATGGCGCTCGTCGCCGCTGTCGTGAACCTGGCGGCCGCACCGGCGATCTTCGCGGGGACAGACGTGACCGGGTTCTACACGGCGAACGGCTACGTGACGTTCATCGCGCAAGGCGTGATGCTGATCTGGTTCTTGATGGCCGGCGCTGCGATGATCCCTGCACAGTCGGACCGCGGAACCGAGCCCTAGTCGCGGAGGCTTGGCAGGCATGTCTTCGGGAGGACCTGCACCAGATCCGTGCTGGGCCGCGCTGGGGCTGTCGGCGCTCCTCCTCCACTGATCGATGCTCCGGTGCAGGCGCGGGTCACCGCGCGACTGAGTCGGGCCTCGAAGTTGTTCACGGCGTCAGGTCTTGGCCGGTTCTGTGCTGGGGTCCGACGATGCCGCGATAGGGTTGCTTTCCGACGCCGGGCGAGTGAGTCATGTGGGCGTCCATCTCGCACCCGAGGCACCCACCATGAACCCGCAACCCCTCCCTGCCCTCGCCAGCGGCGACCCCTCCGCCTGGGACCAGGCCATCTACGCCTTCCTCGTCGAGAAGGGCAACCGCTCGGGCTCCCGGCGGACGGTCGAGAGCTACTCCAGGATGTTGTGGCCGTTCTTCGCCGACCTCGGAAAGACGCCCGACCGCGTGAAACCGGCGGACGTCCTGGCCTGGGTCCACGGCATCGGCAAGTCGGGACGAACTCCGTCCTCGACCACGGTCGGCGCCCGGATCGCCTGCTTGTCGAGCTTCTATCGCTTCCTGATCCGGATGGGCCTCGTGGTCTCGAACCCGACCGATGCCGTCGAGCGTCCCAGGAGCGTCCAGTCTCCTGCACGTGGGTACAGCGCCGATGAGGTGCGCCGGCTCCTCGCGGTCGTTCCAGACACCATCGCCGGACGACGTGACCGAGCGATCCTGCTGACGCTCGTGTTGACTGGCCGGCGACGGGCCGAGGTGATCGGCTTGAAGGCAGGCGACCTCAGCCTGGAGGGCGAGATCTGCTTCTACAGCTATCGCGGTAAGGGCGGCAAGCGAGGTCGGCGGGAACTTCCACGACCTGCCTACGATGCCATCCTGGTCACTCTCGCCGACGCCCACAAGGAGCTGGCAGCGATGGCTCCCGATGAGTCGATCTGGCAGGCCGCCGCACGCCCGGAGGGGGTCACGAGCGGGACGTTCTATGCCCGCTTCCGACGCTACCTGCGGGCGGCTGGCCTGGCTCCGACCGGCATCCACGTACTCAGGCACACCGCCGCGAAGCTGCGTCGGGACGCCGGGGAGTCAATCGAGGATGTGAGCGCCTTTCTCGATCACTCCAGCCTTGCGGTGACGACCGTCTACCTGCGCCGCCTGGAAGGTCAGGAGGATCGGGCCTGGCGCGAGGTGGCGGCAGCGATAGGCCTGTAGCGGGCCGGTCGGGCGCACCCGCATTCAATCGTCGCTGAGGGTCGCCTTGGTGTCGAGCAGCTCACCACCCGCGGACCACGGCATCTCAACGAGTTCCAGCAGGTCAGCGCTCGTGCGCCGGACGCCGATCTGGTGCTCGACTAGCAGGCTCACAAGATCATTCCCGTTCATCAGTGCCACCGGCGTCGCGTTCTCTCGTATAGCCTCGAGCCGGGCCCCCGAGCTGAAGTCGCTCGTAGTGATGATGAGACCGAGGTCATGGACACCGAGAGCCCCGCGCACTTGCTGGACGGTCGGAGCCTGGACGTTATGCTCCCAGCGTTTCGCCTGAACAGCCATTCGAGTCCGGATGACGCCACCGATGTCGAGGGTGCCGTAGACATCGATGCCCCCATCGTTGGTTAGCCGTGGCGGCTCTGCGTCGAAGCCCATCTTGGTCAGAAGTTCAAATACGACCGTTTCGAAGCGTGACGGCGGATCGAGCTCGCGGATGAGCGCGAGAAGCTGTTCCTTCACGCGCCGGTTGCGCCTGGCGATCAGGCCCATTAGCTCGTCCTCACTCCACTTCGCGAGGCCGAACCGGCCCTGCCGAAACTGACTGAACCGCGGCTCGTCGCCCCGGTCCGCGCGCCGTCGCACGTCGTGCACTAGCTGGACGTACATCGTCGACGCGGGCGTCTGCCCGCGCGAGACGAGATGGCCCCGTTGCAGAGCCTGCTCGGTGATCGTCCGGTAGGAGACCGGCTCATGGCCCGGCGTCTCCTCGAGCACCCGCTCTGCGGCATCGAGGAAAGTGAGGCCCCCCTCCGCAGTTCCAGTCACGCTCCCTCCTGTCGACCACCGCCCTCATTGCGAGCCAATCGTTACCGAGTAGGGCGCCGCCTTGCGTGGCCCGCGCGCGCGCCGGCCCGCCGATTGTTGTGAGGTTGACCCATAGTCTATTCACTCATCGTCGAAGCCACCATAGGTTCTGCGGGTGGCAGTCAGGGCATCGAACGAGCTCCTCCAGGCGCTCGGCGTCGCCGTTCGAAGCCTCCGTCTTGAGCGCGGTCTCACACAGGAGGCCCTGGCTGAGGGCGCCGGTCTCCACACGACGTATATCAGCGACGTTGAGCGCGGCCTCCGCAACGTCGGCGTCATCAATCTCGATCGCCTGGCGACGGCCCTTGCGGTCGACCTCCCGACGCTCATGGGCGAGGCCCAGACGAGACGCTCCGGGAGGCCCAGGCCAAAGACGATCTGAGGCGGCCGGGGTCGCAGGGTCGTTCCTGGACCACTCCTCCCTGGCCGTGACGACCGTCTACCTGCGGCGGCTCGAAGGCCGGGAGGATCAAGCCTGGCGCGAGGTTGCCACGGCGATCGGAGGGCAGGAGGTGTGGGGCCGCCACCGCCCTAGGGGGCTCCGGTTCGGAGTCCTGGTCCTCCTCGGCCCACGCGCGCGCGCGCGCGCGTAGGGCCTCCACGAAGGCAAGTTTCTCTATCTCGCGGGCGTATGAACAGGCTGGACGGTAATGGTCTACCAGGCGCCGGCGAGGCGGCACCGATCGGTTTCGATGCGGCGATTCCCTGATCGGGCGCGCGCGTTGGGGTGTCGCCGAAGGCAGGAATTGGCAGAGTCTCGTTATCAGGCCCGACCGACCTTCACGCTCGCGGCCAACTCCGCCCACTGGTCTGAGGACATCTGGTCGATCTCCCATCCTCGGGAGGCAGCCGCTATCTGCAGGTCGTACTCAACCGCGATGGCACGGGCGATGGACCGGTGCTCGGGCGGAAGGGACGCGATCAGCTCGTCTTGGCTGTACCAACTCACCTCGTCCTCGGGCACCTCTCGAACCTCCATCCTCTCCAGCCTCGCCTTCATTGGATGGTCGGCCGCGTCATGCTCGAACAAGTCCTCGAACGGGTCGTCATACACTTGGGGGTTGCGACCGCCTTCCTCGAACCCTGTGATGCGGCGACCGACGGCTTCGCTGACCAGGTTGAAATGGCTGTCGCAGCCAGCACGAAGCCCACGCTTCTCGATGAACAAGAGTCGGGCCCTTTGCTTGTCAGACGTGGTCCAGCCATCCTTGTCCTCGCGGCGAGCGTCGCGCAGCCACGTCTCCGGGAGCCTCGCCAGAATGTCGGCCCGCGTCTCCGGGTCGTCGGTGGCGAAGTAGTCATCCTCGGTGAGGCCCGCTGCATCGTGCTGGTCGCCGAGCTTGTTGACATACCAGGTCGTCTGCTCTCGATCGTTCTCGGCGCTTTGCGCCGACCGGTTTTCAGGAGAGGGCGTAGCCCCGTTCTCGCGCGCACGCGCGACGTCAGGAGAGATGTCAAGAAAACCGTCAAGACCGCCTGATTCACGAGGGATTGCGTCCTGGAATCCTCGAACCGACGTCCCAGAATCCTCGAACTCGCGTCCCTCCTTCCTCGAACCATTAGCGGGCTTGACGCGGGCTATCAGGAGCTTCCAGCCCCGTCCGTGGACGCGGTCGGCGACCTCGATGTGCCACTCTTTCTGGAGGCTGTTGCCGGTTCTGGCAGCCTGCTCCAGGATGGCGTGAACCTTCGAGGGCCGATTGATCCGGTCCAGCCCGAGCCGCTCCAGGTTTGGCACCAGCTCGATGTACCTGGGCTGGATATGACGGACTGCCGAGTGAGTCAGCGCCCACTCCCAAATCAAGAACGACCGCCCAGTGAGACCCAGGATGAGCGATTGCGGAATGCGCTGGAAGCCACCGCCAAGGAGGCTCCAGTAGGTCGAGTCACCCCAGGTCCAGCTCACCAGCCTGCCCGCGGTGCGCCTGTACTCACCCAGCGTCCCTGCGGCTTCGCGGATGAACTTCTTGGACCTCGGGTCGAACTCCATGATCCGCGTGCCACGATTGGCCAGCTCTGCGAGACCCTGAATCGTCTGCGCGTAGGCGTCACCGGCATCGCGTCCGAAAGCTTCGAGGGCGATCCGTCGAACAGTCGTCGTGAACCGCCGGTCCTGATGTGGGCAGGCATCGGCGTGCTCGCCTTTGCTGGGATAGCAGCCGCGGAATGGTCGATCGAGCCAGAGCGCCGTTAGGATGCTGGAGACCTTCAGGGCGTTGGCCGAGGGCGGTCTGCCGATCTCGATGATGGTTGGGGCGTCTGGGTCAACATGGGTTGCCGACCTCGCAAAGTTGCGCTCCAGGGCCGGGCGAACGGCCTCCTCGATGTGGACGGCATTCGGTCCAGCCATCAGCGTCTCCGCTAGGTGCCAGGGCATCGCGGGCGAGACGGACCGACCGTTACAGTAACGTGACAGGTCCGTGACAGTGACGGTCTCTATGGGCGGCTTCATCACTTCTCCGTCGCGGCTCGGGCGGCAGTGTGGCGCGAGGCGTTCATCTTCGCCAGCAGAGCCGCTTGCTGGTGCGCTGGCAGGTCTTGGATGCGAACCGTGCCCACGGGGGCGGCGTCGCGGAACTCCGGCACGCGCCACTCGATCGTCGGCTTCATCTCCGTGTCCAAGTGGACCACGTACAACTCTCGCAACAGCGGGTTCAAATCTTCGACGGGCCACGTCCAGTCGATTGCCTTGATCGGGACAAGCTCGCGTCGGGCCTCCAGCTTCGCCAGCGCAGCGTCAATGTCCGCCAATCGACGGTCGCGCTCCGCCTTGTCGATGACGCCCTCCGCATACATCTCGATCCAGCGGGCTCGCTTGCCCGTCAACTGCTGGCGCCGCTCCTCGTCGCTGGTCTGGGTCTCGATTACCTTCGGAGTGCGGAGGCGGGCGACCTCATCGATGAGCGCCGGCAGGACTGCGTGCTCGGCAACCCATGTCTTGCCGTGCATCGCGGAGCCGATGACCTTGCCGTTCGCGCAGTAGTAGCCGTTGGTCGAGACATCGGGCGTCATCCCCCGGCCGCAGTGGCAGCGGATCATCCCCGCGAACAGCGCCTCGCTTCGGCCGTGGTAGGTCCTCCGACCACGCGGCGGTAGCACGCTCTCGCGTTCGAGAATGTTCGTCAGGCTCGTGGGAGACCACGCGCGAGAGCCTCGGTGTCGGGTCGGGACATGGCGCTCATTTAGGAGCTTGCAGGCCCCGAGGACGGTACCAGCCTCGCGGTAGGCATCAATGAGCGCCTGCACCGGTCGGTCCGGGTCATCCTCCCATCGGATCGGCTTGTAGGCCACGCCGTGCTCATCGCGAGCTATCCGCTTGCCGAAGGGAGCCTTCCGCATCTCGTCTCCCCGCTCGGTCCGCCTCTTGCGGATGGCCGCGTTGCGGGCCTTACTCGTCCGTAGCTCGTACTCGGCGAAGAACGAAGTCAAGAAGCCAAGCGACCAAGAGGACAAGTTGCCGGTGTCAGACAAGTCTCCTTCGCGGGCTGTCACAATCCGGACGTTCCGCTCTTTGGTCGCCTTGAGCAGCTTGCCGAACGAGACCGTCGACCGTGCTAGGCGGTCGAGCGCGTAGGCGTAGATCGTGCTCACCTCTCCTCGCTCGATGGCAGCTAGCATCCGCCCGTACTCCGCCCGCTGGGCCTCCTTGGCCTCATCCGCCGACCGGCCCCAGTCCACGAACATGCGAAGCTCGCAGGGGGCGTCCCTAGCCGCGAGGGCTCGGATTGCGTCCTCCTGCGCCTCTCGCGATACGTCGCCCGGATTGTCCTCGTCGGCGCTGCTTCGGCGCAGGTAGGCAGCGGCGTACCTGTTCATCCCCTGCCCGATCCTTTCGCGTCCGGGTCGGCTGTCCCGGTGCAGGCGGCTTGTCTGGCTGCGTTGGTACTATACCAGAATCACCTCTCGTTCGGCCATCCGCTCAACCCCGAAGCCCTCACCTGGCCTAAACGAGCCGGCGGCCGCAAGCCTCCAGAGGCCGTCGTTCACTGGGAACGGTGGTAAACCGCGCCCCCGACGCAGCCGCTCGCCCGGGCAGACCCTCCGACGTGTCGGAGGGATCTGCGCCTACCGGGCGGAATGCCGCTGGCGCAGCACGTCCACGGGGGCCAAGACGGCCATCCGCGTCCCGGATTCGCCAGAAAGTCCACCGGTTCGTCTGGGGGTACTCGCGCCCAGGTCGCGCCGCAACGGTCAACTTTCGGGCCATACCGGCGGCCGTTGAGGGCGAGTTCACAGCGAGCGCCGTTCCGCGGAATCACCTCGCGGCAAAACCACCCCAGCCGCCTTCCACTCGACCCGGTGTTCGCAGACCGCGACCACACGCCTGCCGTCAAGAAGCGCGAAAGACCACACGCTACACATTCACAGGCCACTATCACCATGGCGGACCCGGCTTATCCAATGTAACATAGGCACCACCATTACTCTGCAATAACTGATACGTGCCCGTCACCCCGTAACCGTACACCACGGAACCGGCATCCGTCACATCTATGAAATCGGGGACTTGCGCGTTCTCAACATAAACATGCCCTCCGGCATAGCAAGAGATGTTCTCAATGCTTGAGTTATACACCTCCTCCGTGGAATTGCTGGCACTCCCGGTGTCAGCCAGGTTGGAGTTGTAGACTTTCAAGTGCACAAACCCCCACGTGTGAGGCCACATCCTCTCAAAGCCGGAGTTCTTCAGTGTCAGCGATGAATTGATGCACGGCAAGTTCCACGTCACATCTGCGTAGTACTTTGGTTCTTCGTTTCCCGTTCCAGGTTGGCCCACGTTCCTCAATTCGCAGGTGACATACGGAGGACCGTCCTTGTATATAGACCAGCCCGAACCGAATCCGCTCGGGGTATCCTGAACCGTCACATGACTATTTGGAATGAGGTCAATGTCCCTTTCGTAGATGTAGGAGTCGTGCACCTCTACTGTCGTCTTAGGCCAAAGGTTCGATATCGTCCAATCCGCCCATTGACGTTTGACAGGCAACGTGAAGGTGTAAGTTCCTGCCGGTGGCATGATCTCGAACCAAACGCTATGCGCGTTCGATACTTGAACCTTTGCATCGTGGGTCACATCCAACAGGGTGAGGTCCACCGTGGAGTAGTTGATCGCACTGTAGTTGACAGATCCGCGTATGGTTGTCCACGCATCGCCGACGAAGTGATCCAACTTGACCGTTGAGCCGTCTTCATAGTCCCAGGATGCAACGTCGTGACCGCCACGGAAGGAATAGGAGTCCTTTATGATCAAAACTCCTCCCTTCTCGATCCTTAGCCAGCTGTACCCGTCATCCGGTTCTTGCCAGATGAGCAGAGAGTTCGTTATGGTCAATGTCCCGAAGACGTGGATGTCTTTCCTCTCTTTGGGCTGGACGATGATGATCTTGTTGTCAAAGGTGACGTTCGCGCCTGCCGGGACCTGGTAGTTTTCATCCCAAGTCACTATTGGCTTTGCATCTCCTGGTCGATATGTGTATCCGGCTGTGGCCGGATTTGGAATAGGCGCGAGCGGACCTTCTTCGCCAAGGAATGCCAAGTCGTCGGGACCCTCGTACTTGGCCAGGGGACTGCTGTCCACGATCTGACCATCCGGGGTCAGTTGCCAGATGCGAATGTCGTCAACGCAGGTTCTGGTGTCGGGACCGACTCCGAAGCCTGCCGACCCGCTCAGGCTCTGGCTGTCGAGGCGATCGACGATGGGTTGGTCGTCGATAAAGAACTTGATGTGGCTGCCGGCGGCCTCGAGTCGAAGCGTGTACCAGGTATTCGCCCCGGTTCCGATGGACGACCCGCCCAGGCTCGTCGCTGGGGGATAGTAGGACAACCCGGCCCAGCCCTGGTTCAGGGTTGCCCGGTATCCATCCATCGACGAGTTGATCCTTGAGTACACCTCGACACTTTGATTGACATACTCGTCCAGAAACTCTACGCGTGCCTCCACGCCGTAGTCCGTCCAGGTATCGCTGCCGAACTTGAACGACTGCCAGTCTTGAGAGATCTCAGGGCAGAAGATGTGGTTTCCGGTACTGTCAGTTGAGACGGACCAGTTCCCGTATTGATCGAAGATACCCAGTGCTGTTCCCGACTCGAAATCTTGCTCATAGAGGGTTGCGGTTTGTCGAGCCAGCACAAGGTCGGGCGTACTGGTTGGCTGCGGCGTCTGTGGTGGTGTCGGAGTTGGCGTCGGAGTTGATGTCAGAGTTGGCGTCGGAGTTGCACTCGCGCTGGGGCTGCACGCGGCCAGCATGACCGCGATGGCGAGGCTCGCGAGAACCCGGCCACTCGAGCTCCATCTGGACATCCCTCTTCCTCCCTCGGGGCGCATGACGCCGGTCTTTCTCGCGGGTGGCTCGGCGCGGTCCCGGCGGCCAGGGTGTGGGCCGCGCGTCCAAGCCCCCGTGCTCCGCACATTGTCGCACCGCTGTTAAGAGGGCTAATGGTCCCTGGGGCTAATGGTCCCCCGCCGTCATAACCGCCCGAACTGGCCGGACTGCGCCGGGATCGTTGGGGCCAGCGGAGCCGAGGCGGGGCGGGAGGTTAGCCTCCCGCGCCTGCGGGGATTCTCGCACGGGGGTCCTGACCCCAGACGGGGTCCCCAGACGGGGTCGCTCGACTGGCCAGCAGGATGGCCGGGATCGTCGGCACGCGGAGCGGGGTCAGGACGAACCTGGCTGACGGCCCTCCCCGACAACAGCCACGGCAGGCCAGGCACTCAGGAGTGCTACCCGATCGTCCTCGTCAATCTCCCGAGGGAGGTGACTCCTCCTCGTCGGTGAGCGGCACCGCACTGGCCGGCGGGGCGCGGAAGTCCTGGCGACGACGGTCGGCATTCATTCGGTCATCGGCGAGGCGAAGCGCGGCGGCCAGGCTTCCTCCGGCGATCGGCTGCGCCCAGCCGATCGCCAGGCGGACGGCGAGCCCCCCCGCCTCCAGCCGCTTGTCGCACTCCGATCGCACCCGCTCGACGTAGTTGATCGCGGCAACCTCGTCCGTCTCGAGCAGCAGGGCGACGAAGCGCGTGCGTCCGAGGCGTGCGTGGACGTCCGACGCGCGGGCGTTCCGCCGCATCACCGCTTCGATCGGCGTTATGAGCCGGCCCGCGTCACCCTGGCCGAGCATCGCGGCGAGTGAGTCCAGTCCGTCGATCTCCGCGACCACGACCGTCACCGCGCGGCCGTAGCGGGCCAGGCGGTGCTCCTCGCGGCGCAAGGCCTCGTTCCAGGCCCGGCGGGTGGCCCAGCCGGCCGTCGGAGCGACGACCGTCTCTTCATCGCCGCCATCCTCCATCTCGTGTCTGCCGCTGGCGAATGCCCGGATCGCCGACTCGGCCGTCGGGTCGTCGTGGGGTGGAAGTATCCAGCGCCGGGACCGCGCGGGCGGGAGTCGGGAGTCGAAGGGAGCGTCGTCGTCAATCACAGCGAGAGTATGGAACGAAGCGGGAGCGGTTGAAGCGGGCCTGCCCGACGCATCGGATGACGTAGCCGCCACCCCGACGTTCTCAAGCGCTCGGTCGAACACGCGTGACTCCCTATCTCAACCCAGGTGGGACGCCTGGTTACTCTACTCCCAGATCGAGACCGACCCCTTTCCCCCCCCGCGCGGCCGCTCGACCGGCCGGAGCCGGGCCTGGAGCGCCGACACTTGACCGAGCGCGGCCGTCGGAGCAGGGTAGCGGGGATGGACCGTTGGTTTCCTGTTCGTCGCAAGACCGACCAGAGGAGGGCGGACGTGGTCGCCACGCTGAACCAGTGAGCGCGCCGCCGCCCGAGACCCGACGCCCCGAGGGACAGGTGGATCCAGAACGGGAGAATCCGGTTAGAGCCTGGGCCACGAGCGCGCGAATAGCAATGGTCCTTGCGGTTGTCCTGATCGCCCTTTTCGTCCTGGCGATCCTCATCCTCGACCCGGATCTGCTGCGGCGATGGTTGAGCGTCGACGAGACCTCACGATTGTTCGGCGGACCAACACCCTCCCTCTGAGGGACCGAAACAAGGCTTCGGGCCGCCCGCGGGCGAACCCGACACGGCCGACACTTCGCCGTCGGGAGCCGAGCCGGTTACTCCCAGCGGAACGAGCGCGCCGCGATCGTCAGGCAGACGACGAGCCAGCCGGTCAGGACGGCCAGGTCCACGCCAAGCGGCGCCACCTGGGTCCCGTTCACCATGACCTGGCGCATCGCGTCGCCCAGGTAGGTGAGCGGCATGACGCGGGCGACGGTCTGGAGGAATCCGGGCAGGAAGTCGAACGAGAAGAAGATCCCCGACAGGAACATCATCGGCAACTGGACGACCTGGACGACTCCCGTGGCCTGTTCCTCGGTCTTGAGGAAGGATGCCAGCATGAAGCCGATCGCCAGGAAGGCAGCTGCTCCGAGGAGGACGATGCCTGCCGCTTCGAACAGGTTGCCGACGATCTGGACGTTGAAGAAGACGATGCCGATGCCGAGGATGAGCACGGCGTCGACGATGGCGACCAGCAGGCGAAGCAGCACGTTACTGCCGACCAGCTTCCAGCGGGCCAGCGGCGTGGCTCCGATGCGCTTGAGAATGCCCTTCTCGCGTTGCTGAACGAGTGGGATCGCGGCGAAGACGCCCAGCTGCATCAGGGCCATGGCCAGGATGCTCGGAACGAGGTAGGCGACGTTGCTGATGTTGGTGGACTGCAGCGACCTCTGGTTCACGGTCAGGATCACAGAGCCGCCCTGTGCTTCGAGGTTGAAGGCGTTGGCAACCTGGGCGACGGCGGCCTGGACGACCTGCGTGGTCTGGGTCTGAGACGGATCCCCGTACATCTGGATCGCGACCGACGCCGGATGGCCGGACTTCGTCTGCACCAGCGCGTCCTGGAGACCCTTCGGGACGACGATGACGGCCGACACGTCGCCATGCTGCATCGCGGCCTTCTCGGCATCGAGCGAGCCGTCCTGCAACGTCAGGAGCGGTACGGCGGCGAAGGCCTGGCGGAGGCCGGCCGAGGCGACCGTGCCATCCTGGTCGACGAACCCGACCGTGATCTTCGTGTTGCCGCTGCCGCCGAATATCCAGCCGAACAGGAAGACGAACATGATCGGGAAGAAGAAGGTCCAGAACAGGGCCGCCCGATCGCGAACCAGGCTCTTGACGTTGGCAATCGTGAGGACCAGGAGTGTCTTCATCGTTTCGCTCCTAGTCGCGCAGCGCCCGACCGGTCAGGTCGAGGAAGACGTCTTCGAGCGTGGCCTGACGAATGCCCAGGTTGTGGGGCTCGACGTTCAGCCCGTCGGCCGTCGCCAGCAGGGCCCCGATCGTGCCCGCAACGTCCTTCGAATAGAGCACCGTCTGGCCGTCCTCCTGCGCCGCCCGCGTCACGCCGCCCAACCCGGCCAGCTGATCGGTCGGAAGCTTTGGGTTCGAGTCGAAGAAGACCGCCCGCTCCTTGAAGCGACGCCCGATCAGTTCGGGCACTGAGCCCATCTCCAGGATATGGCCGTGATCCATGATCGCCACGCGGTCGCACAGCTCGGTGGCCTCTTCCATGTAGTGGGTGGTCAGCATCACCGACTTGCCCTTCTCCTGGAGGCCCTTGATCAGGTCCCAAAGCGAGCGACGAGCCTGAGGGTCCAGGCCCGTCGTCGGCTCGTCGAGGAAGACCAGCTCGGGGTCGTTCACCAGGGCCAGGGCGATCGAGAGGCGTTGCTGCTGCCCGCCCGAGAGATTCATCGACCTGGC
>JBEKVD010000056.1:0-19241 GCA_049514315.1 Candidatus Limnocylindrales bacterium
GATCTAGATGAAGGAGTTCGCAATGAGCACTCTCAGCCTGGCCGAGCTAACAACCGTTACCGCCGCCGAGATCATCGACGCTCGGGGAGCTGCCTGCCCTGGTCCACTGCTCGAGGCCAAGAAGGGCATCGGCAAAGTCGCCGTCGGTGACGTCATCGAGATCTGGTCCACCGACCCGGTCACGAAGTCCGATACGGCCGCCTGGGCGGGCAAGGTCGGGCACGACTTCCTCGGCGCCATCGAATCCGATGGCTACGAACGGGTCCTGATTCGCCGAGGCAAGTAGCCGGAAACATGCCGTCGGCGGAGCGGCGCCCTCGCTCCACCGGGCTCTGAACACCCAGGAGCACCCGAGAGATGACCGCGCTAGCCGCCGCCCCGGTGGAAGACAAGATCCCGACCGCCACGCCGCGGATCCTGGTCTTCTCCACGAACACGATCTCCGACCCGGGCATCGACTTGGCAGGCAGCGCCCACCTGCATTACTCACCGGGGGTCCGGGTGATCAGCCTGCCCTGCACCAGCGGCATCCGCCCAGCGTGGATCCTCCACGCAATTCACCAGGGCTTCGAAGGCGTGTTCATCGCCTCGGACGGGGACGAATGTGCCTACCTGCCCGATTGCGCCAAGCGTGCTTCGCGGATCGTGGCCGAGGCGCAGACGCTGCTGAAGGCGGAAGGCTTCTCACCGCAGCGCCTGAAGATGGCGGCTATCTGCTCGGTCTGCGCCGAGAACTTCGCCAAGTTCATGAACCAGTTCTCGGAGGCGCTCATCGCGCTGCGGGCAGCAGGTGCGAAGTGATGGCTGACTATGACGCCCTGGTGGTCGGCAGCGGCATCGCCGGCATGGAGTCCGCCCTCAAGCTCGGCGACATGGGCTACAAGGTTCTCCTTGTCGAGAAGGAGGCCAGCGTCGGCGGACGGATGATCCTGCTCAGCAAGGTGTTTCCCACCCTGGACTGTGCGAGCTGCATCTCCACGCCCAAGATGGCCCAGGCGATCCATCATCCGAACGTGACCGCCCTCACCTACACGGAGGTTGACGGCGTCGCGCGGGACGGCGATGGGACGTTCAAGGCCACCATCCGCCAGAAGCCGCGTTTCGTGGACGAGGCGGCCTGCACCGGCTGCCAGCTGTGCGAGACGGCCTGCACCGTGGCCGTGCCGGACCAGTTCAACGCCGACCTGGTGGCCCGCCGGGCGGCGTACATCGCTTTCCCCCAGGCCGTGCCGAAGAAAGCCGTTCTCGAACGAGCCGGCACCTCGCCCTGCACGTACGCCTGTCCGGCCGGCATCAAGGCCCACGGCTACGTGTCGCTGATCCGGAGTGGCGAGTACGAAAAGGCATTCCAGCTGGTCCTGGAAGCCACGCCCCTGGTGGGGACGCTCGGGCGCGCGTGCTACGCGCCCTGCGAGGGCGAATGCACGCGAGGCGCGCTTGAAGGCACGCTCCCGATCCGCCGCTTGAAGCGGTTCGCCGCCGACCGTCATTACGAAGCCATGGACGGGCCGGGGATCGAAGTCCCGCTCCCCAACGGCAAGCGCGTCGCCATCGTGGGCTCGGGCCCGGCCGGCCTGACGGCCGCGTGGCAGCTGGCCCGTGGCGGCTACGGCGTGAAGATCTTCGAGGCGGCGCCGGTCGCCGGCGGCTTCCTGCGGCTGGCCATTCCCGCCTACAGGTTGCCGGCGGAGGTCGTGGAGCAGGACATCTCCAACGTCACGGCAATCGGGGTCGAGATCGCCACGGGCACTCCGGTAACGGACCTGGAGGCGCTGCGCCGCGATGGCTTCGACGCAGTGCTGGTAGCTACCGGCACGCCCCTCTCCACCGGCCTCAACGTCCCCGGCGAGAAGCTCGAGGGCGTCGTGAGCGGCCTGCAATTCCTCCGGGCCACCCGGCTCGGGGCGGCCGCGGACCTCACCGGCAAACGCGTCGTCGTGGTCGGCGGTGGCAACGTCGCCATGGATGCCGCCCGCACGGCCGTTCGCCTCGGCGCATCGGAAACCACCGTGGCCTATCGCCGCGGCCGGGAGGAGATGCCGGCCCACAGGGCCGAAGTCGACGACGCCGAGCACGATGGCGTCGGATTCTCGTTCCTGGTGGCACCAACCGAAGTGGTGGGCGACGCCTCTGGCAAGGTGGCCGGGCTGCGCTGCCAGCGAATGGCCCTGGGCGAGCCCGACACGTCGGGTCGCCGGCGCCCCGAGCCGATCAAGGGCAGCGAGTTCATCCTCCCGTGCGACACCGTGCTGGTGGCCATAGGCATGGCCCCGGAGGGCTCCGCGTTCGGCAGACAGGTGAGCGCGAAGGCCAACGGCACAGTGGTCGCCGATGCGCACAGCCTCCAGACCGCGATTCCCTACATCTTCGCCGCCGGCGACGTGACGACCGGCCCCTCCGACATCACCCGGGCCGTCGGCCAGGGTCAACGGGCCGCCCACATGATCGATCGCTGGCTGAAGGGCCAGCCGCTCGACGGGTTCGAGATGGACGATGCCCTGCCGGTTGTCGAAAGGGCGACCGTGCTGGCGCGCCAGCAGCAGTACAGCCACAGCCAATCGCCGGCATCCACGTTGAACTCGGCCGAACCGCGCGGCTTCGCCGAGGTCGAGGCCCCGATGACCGAAGGGGAAGCCCGGGCCGGCGCCAGCGACTGCCTGGACTGCGGCGTTTGCTCCGAGTGCCAGGAGTGCGTCACGGCCTGCCCGTCCGACGCGATCCACCTGGACATGCGGGAGAAGATCGAGGAGGTACGCGTCGGCGCCGTCGTCGTCGCCACTGGCTACAAGCTCTTCGCGGCCGACCTGAAGCCCGAGTACGGCTACGGCCGGTTCAAGAACGTGATAACGGGCATGCAGATGGACCGGCTGCTCGCCCCCACTCGGCCCTACAACACCGTCCTGCGACCGGGCGACGGCAAGGTGCCGGAGCGGATCGCCTACATCCTCTGCACGGGCTCCCGGGACGAAACGGTCGACAACCCGTTGTGCTCGCGGTTCTGTTGCATGTACTCGATCAAGCAGAACCAGCTGATCATGGGCGCCCTGCCCCTGGCCGAGGTGACCGTCCACTACATGGACATCCGTGCGCCCGGCAAACGCTACGACGAGTTCTACGAGGGCGCCAAATCCATGGGTGCCACCTACGTCAAGGGCCGCGTCGCCAAGGTCACGGAGAAGCCGGACGGCAACCTGGTCCTTCGCTACGAGGACATCGAGCACGGCGGGGCGCTGGTCGAGGCCGAGTACGACCTGGTCGTCCTGGCGGTCGGAGTCCAGCCGAACCGCGAGGTAGAGCGCCTCTTCGACGGCGACGGTCTGGTCCTCGATGACTACCACTACGTGGCCGAACCCAACGAAGACATCGACCCCGGCCGGACGAGCATTCCCGGCGTCTTCGTTGCCGGCACGGCTTCCGGCGCCAAGGACATCACGGACTCGATCCTGCACGCCGGCGCGGCTGCCGCGCAGGTCGCGGCCCACCTCGAGAGCCAGAAGGTGCCGGCATGAGCAGGTCGGTCCCGCTCAGCAACCCGGGGCCCGACGCGTTGGAGGCGAAGGCCCGCCGGATCGGTGTCTACGTCTGCCACTGTGGCGGCAACATCTCGGACTACGTCGACGTGCAGGCCGTCGTTGATGCGGTCAAGGACGAGCCTGGCGTGGTCGTAGCCAGGACCACGATGTTCGCCTGCGCCGACGCCTCTCAATCGGAGATGGAACACGACATCGAGAGCATGGAGCTGGACGGTCTCGTCGTGGCCTCGTGCTCGCCGAAGCTTCACGTCGTGACCTTCAGAGGCGTGGCTAAACGTGCCGGCCTCAACCCCTACGAGTACAACCAGGCCAACATCCGCGAGCAGTGCTCGTGGACCCACACCGACGATCCCGCCGGCGCGACCAGCAAGGCGATCGGCCTGGTCCGCGGAGTCATCGCCCGAACCCGCCTGAGCGAGCCGCTGGAGCCGCTCGTCGTCGAGACGACCCAGAAAGCCCTGATCATCGGCGGCGGCATCAGCGGAGTGCGCGCGGCAATCGGCCTGGCCGACATCGGCCTCGGCGTCTTCCTGGTTGAGCGCGAGCCGGAGCTAGGTGGCTGGGTAGGACGGCTGGGACCGATGTACCCCCACGAGCGCGACGGCCGCGGTCTCATCGCCCACCTGGTCGCCGAGGCAAGGATGCGACCCGCGATCAAGATCTTCACCGGAGCCGAGGTGGTAAGCAAGGCCGGCAGCTTCGGCAACTACCAGGTGCAGATCCGCGTCGGCGGCGATCCCCTGCAAACCATCCCGGTCGAGGTCGGCTCGATCGTCGTCGCCACCGGCACCGACACCTATCAGCCGGCAGACGGCGAATTCGGAGCCGGGCTGGACGGGGTCCTTACCCTGCCCGAATTCAAGCAGCTCATCGACTCAGCCGACGGCCAGCTGCGCTATCACGACAGGCCGGTCCGCAGCCTCGCCTACATCTACTGCGTGGGCAGCCGACAGCCCGACGGAAACGAGTACTGCTCGCGATACTGCTGCGCCGCCACCTCGCACGCCTCCATCCGCGTCTCCGAGATCGACTCCAGGGTGCGCCAGTACCACCTCTATCGCGATATCCGAACGTACGGCACCTTCGAACTCCTCTATACCGAAGCCCGCAAGGACGGCGCGGTGTACGTCAAGTACCCGCACGACGCACCGCCGACCGTGGCCCGCGAGGAGTCCGGCGGGCTGGCCGTGACGGTCCGCGACCTGCTGTCGGGGGACGAGGAGCTGGAGATCCCGGTCGACCTGGTCGTTCTCGTGACCGGCATGGTCCCGCGCCGGAACGAGGAGCTGGTCGGCATCCTGAAGCTGCCGCTCGGCCGGGACGGCTTCTTCAACGAGATCCATCCGAAGCTGCGGCCGGTCGAGACCGTCGTCGACGGGGTCCTCATCGCCGGTGCCTGCCAGGGGCCCAAGAACTCCTCCGAGAGCGTCGCTTCCGGGCTGGCCGCCGTAGCCCAGAGCGCCTCGGTCCTCAAGAAGGGCGTCGCGGAGCTCGATCCGCTCGTGGCCACGGTCGATCCCGACGCCTGCAACATGTGCGGCAAGTGCCTGGACGCCTGTCCTTACGGCGCGATCGAGCCGCTCTCCCTCAACGGTCGAGAGATCGTCACGATCAGCGAGGCCGGCTGCAAGGGGTGCGGCGGATGCGTGCCGATGTGTCCGGAGAACGCAATCGACCTGCGGGGCTACACCGATGCCCAGATCACAGCGATGATCGACGGTCTGCTCGAGGAGGCGATCGCATGAGCGCGCCGAACAGGGATGTCCGAGAGATAGTGCGCGAGGAGACCTTCATGCGGCTTCGCATTCTCGAGGCCCTGGCGAACGGGCCGCTCACCGTGCCGGAGATCGCCGAGGCGATCGGTCGGCCGACTCACGAGGCCATGTACTGGGTCATGGGCATGCGACGCTACGGCCAGGTCCGCGACGCCAAGGAAGGGGCTGTCGACGGCTACTTCCGCTACTTCGCCGTCTCGAAGGAGCAGCAGCCATGACCACCCGCGTCGACCACAACCTCTATCCAGAGCTGCGGCGCTTCGGCGCGACCGACATCTCGGCCTGCTTCAACTGCGGCGTCTGCACGGCCATCTGCCCCCTGTCGGTGAACGGAGCTTCGTTCCCAAGGCAGATGTCGCGCTACGCCCAGCTGGGAATGCGTGACAAGCTGCTGTCCAGTCCCGAGCTGTGGTCCTGCTACGGCTGCTCCGAGTGCACGCAGTCGTGCCCCACCCAGGCCGACCCGGCCTCGTTCATGGCCGCAGCCCGCCGCTATGCCGTGGCGAGCTACGACCGAACCCATCTGGCCTACCTGCTGGCGACGTCAAGACTCTTCGCCGGCGTCTTCATCGTCGCCCTGGTCGGGCTGCTCGCGGCCTTCATGTACTCAGTCCACAAGCCCGTCGACGGTTCGTCGCTCGCCTTGTTCGACTTCGTGCCTTCCGATGTCATCCACAACATGGGAATCGCCGTGATGGCGATCATGGGCGTCGCGGCGCTGATCGGCCTGTTCGAGATGGTCCGCCGTGTCATTCGCGGCCCCATCCCGGGCAAGGCAAAGGTCACGGCAGGCAAGGCGGCCGGCGCCGTCTGGGATGCCGTGGCCACAGAATCGCTGGCCCAGTCGCGCTTCCGCAAGGATTGCGCGGATGCCACCGAAACGCGGCCATGGTACGGCCAGCGTTGGTTCATCCATTTCGCGACGATGTGGGGCTTCCTGGGCCTGCTCGGCGCCACGATGCTCGACTACGGGTTGGAGCTGCTAGGCCTGAAGGCGACCGGCACACCTGTGCCGATCTGGTACCCGGTTCGGCTGCTCGGAACGCTCGCCGGCGCGGCCCTGATCTACGGAACAACGGTTCTGATCGTTCGACGCCTGCGCAAGAGCGACCGGTCGAGCCTCCACTCGACGGTCTCCGACTGGACCTTCCTGTCGATGCTCTGGGTCGCCGGTGTGACCGGCTTCATCCTGGAGCTCGGGCTCTACCTTCCTAGCGCGCCGTCATGGGGCTATGCGATGTTCCTGGTCCACGTCGCGGTGGCGATGGCCCTCGTGCTGCTGGTCCCGTTTGGCAAGTTCGCGCATGTCCTGTACCGTCCGGTCGCGCTCTTCGCCATCCGACTGCGCGCCTGACGTCACGGCGCCGGACGCCGTGAGCCAGAACAAGATCCACAGTAGCTGAGAGAGCAGAGGGGCGGAAGATGGCCAGTCGGAGGAGCATGCCAAAGGCAGGAACCCATCCGGGCGGCCGGCTCGCCGGGCAGCCCCGGGGCCAGCGGCGTTCCGCTCCTCGCACCCCCGTCAACCGCAACCGCCTGTTCATGGCCGTTGCGGGCGGCATCGTTGCGCTGGCCGCGGTTACCGTCGCGGTCTTCATGGCGCTCGGCGGCTCAGGCTCGGTCGCGGTCGCGTCCCCTGCCACCGGCCAGACGATCGTCCAGGGCATCGGCGGTCAGTGGACAGATGTCACGCCTGATCGACTGGCCGAGATCATGGAGCACAAGGATTTCACCCTCGTGGACGTCAAGACGCCCTACATCGGCGAGATCGAGGGCACGGACCTGTACATCCCTTACGATCAGATCGCCGCTCGCGCCTCGGAGCTGCCGGCGGCCAGGGACGCCAAGATCCTGGTCTACTGCAGCAGCGGCGCGGAGAGCGCCCAGGCGGCCCAGACTCTCCTGGATCTGGGCTACACCAACATCTGGAACCTGGACGGCGGGATGAACGCGTGGCAAGTATCCGGGCGAAGCCTGGTCAACAAGAACCGCCGGTAGAGCGTCGGGGACTCCCGCGCAGTTCAGAAAGTGGCCGCAACCTGGCCGGACGTGTATCCGCGTCGCCTCCGCTGACTTCGTGCTCGGTCAGCCCTGACCCAGCGGCGACCAGCGAGGGCTTCGGGCTTGCCGCTAAGCGCCTGGGTCGCGCGCGTCATGAACGCGAAGAGGCAGACACTCATGTCGGGCCCAGCGACCTGCCTTCATGTGCCCCGGGCCGAAGCGAGATCCCGCCAGGGACGCCTTCCGAAGCAGCCGACTGCTTTCCATCGGGTGCCACCGAATTGTCTGGGCTCGGCGGACAGGCCGTTTGGCTCTACGCGGACCACAGCGCCGGCCTAATATATGTGTGAGACATGTATAATGCACCATTCTCCTGATCACGAACACCACCAGCACCAGCGCGGCTGGTCGCCCGGCGGACCCAGGCGCCGCTGGCTGGAGCCGTTCCTGCTCGTCCTGCTAGCGGGCGGGCCCGCCCACGGTTACTCGCTGCTGGGTCGGCTCAACGATCTCGGCGTGGCACCGGCAGACGTGGATGTCGGTCAGCTGTACCGCACCCTTCGAGAACTCGAGCTGGCGGGGCTGGTGCAGTCGCGCTGGGAGACGCCCACCGCGGGAGCTGCCAGGCGGGGCTATGCCCTTACCGATGCGGGTCTGGCCGTCCTTGACGACTGGGCGGCAGTGATGCGAGAGCGGGCTCGCCTCGTTGGTGAGTTCCTGAAGCAGTACGAGCGGTCCGGCCGGGTGGCCGGGCCGACAGATTCGACCAAGGAGGTCTGAGATGAGATACCACCACGGCTATGGCTGTTACGGCCATGAAGGCTGGCATAGGGGCTGCGGGCCGGAGCCCAGGTACGGCCCAGGACCCGGCTACGGCTACGGTTGGGGCTGGGATTCATTGGACGAGGATCCGCGACCTTACCGGTGGCGCGGACGCCCCGGAGGCGCTGTTGCGTGGCGGTTGACCGCAACACAGCTGGAGGCCTACCTGGCCTCCCTGCGAGACGAGTAACGAGCCGCCGAGCAGGATCTGCGCGATCTTCGGGCAGAGGAAGGCGGCGTCGAAGGCGGGCCGACGGCCTGAGCCCGGCCAGCGGCGTTTCTGATGCCGACGTGAGAATCCACGTGACCCGAGGCGACCCCGATCCTCGCGCCTCGGGCTTCTTCCGTTCGCTACGTTTCAGAAGGAGCACATCTTCGTGAAGATAGCAATTGCCACCGACGACGGCCGTACCATCAGCCAGCACTTTGGACGGGCGGCTCACTACGCCGTCCTGACCGTCGAGAACGGCACCGTAGTCGCAAGCGAGATCCGCGCCAAGTTCTCACCTCACGTGTCTGGCCCCGAGGCCCATGAGGAGCATGAGACGGGCCCGCACGGAATAGGCCCGACCTCGGATGCCCGACACGATCAGATGGCGGCGGCAATTGCAGACTGTTCGGCTGTCATCTGCGGTGGGATGGGCCAGGGTGCCTCCGGTCGAATGAAGGCCAACGGCATCAGGCCCATCGTCACCGACATTCGAGACTTCGAAGAGGCAGCCATCCAATGCGCCACTGGCCGCATCGTCGATCACTCAGAGCGGCTGCACTGACCACTATCTACAGACATACGGATAGGACGCGAAGGACCAGGTCCGTCAAGGACCGGAGGAACGCGCAAAGGACGGCGAGCCGATGGGACCGTATTACCGGCAAGACCAACCTGCGGCTTCGCGTACTTGGAGGACGCCATCATGCGGCATATCGTGGTGCTGAGGCATAACGCTGAGAGCCTGGCCTTCCGCTCCGAGGAGCATCAGAAGTACGCCAGGGCTGCATTCGCGCGCTTGCGGGCACTGGGCAAGGATTGCGATGCCCGCCTTGAGGGCGCGTGGGTCAACACGGGCGCGCACACGACGTTCGCCCTGATCGACGCGCCCAGTGCTCACGTGGTGAACGAGCTCCTCGAATTGTCCGGGATCGTCGCATGGGAAGACGCGATAGTCTACGCCGTGACACCCGTGGAAACCGAGGCGACGCCATAGGGCGGCCCCGGCCGGCTGATAGCCGTGCGTTGGGCTTGACGCACCTGACTTCCGGGTGTAGTCAGGAGTCCCAGGAGGGTCCAAGATGCGAAACTTGCCACGGGTATCCCACGAGCACCATGACCGACTGTGGCAATACGTAAACCAGCTGAACTCGCTCGCCGACCGCCTCAGCAGCGACTCTCTGGACACGACCAGGCTCATCGAGGAGCTGCCAGAGTTGCGGGAGCTGCATGACGGCCTGACGAACATGCTCATCCCACACATGGAGACCGTCGAGGCGGCCGTTTACCCCACCCTCGAGCGGCTCTTGGCCGACACTCAGACGACCGCCCCGATGGCCCGCGAGCACGTCGAGATCCGTCGTCTCGTCGGGGCGATCGGCGAGTTCGCCGAGCACCCTCAAAGCCACGCTGACCGGGGCGCAGTGCTGGCGCTGCGTCGCGTCCTCCTACGGCTCTACGCCCTCCTCAAGTCGCATCTCTCGGAAGAGGAGCTGTACATCCCCATCTTGGAAGACAACCTGACACCCGCGCAGGAAGCAGCTCTGGCAAGGGCTCTCGACCACGTGGCCTCGGAGCGGCTGTAGTCTTCGGCACCCTGATTGCCACTCCGTTCGAATCCCACCGAGGCCAGATAGAAGTCGCGGCCAGCCATTTTGGCCAGCGGGCACCGTCCGGCACGGGCCGGGTCCGTGCCGTTCGCCTCGAGAGACGACCATGCCGACCTGCGGCGATTACGCCGCTGTCCCGGCGCGACTGGAGGGCCCGGGCACGCCGGCACCGCGATCACTCAGATCCTGTGCCCACCAGCTCAGCCAGCGGCCGGGGCGGGGGCGCTGGCTTCGACCAGGTATTCGGAGATATCCCGGAAGCGCATCGCGCCGTCGGCGGACTTGCGGAGGTTGACCAGGCAGATCGGGCACATCGTGACGCAATCCGAAGCGACCGTCCGAAGTTGCGCGACCCGGGCCGCAGCGACTGCCGCCGCTTTGGCCGGGTAGAGGGCTTCGGCGGGGCCGCCGCAGCACCAGGTGAGCAGTCGTGCGTTCTCCGGCTCGCGGACGTCGAGACCCGCCGCAGCGAGGAGCTTCCTGGGCGGCTCGATGACGTTCTCGTATCTCGCGTACACGCACGGATCGTGCACGACAACCTTGCCGGAGAGAGGTGCCGGGAAGGACAAGCCCTGCTCGGCGAGCACCTCCAGGTAGCTCCGCACGCGGACGTCGTAGCCATCGACGAGCCCAGGGTAGACGCTGCGGAGCATGTTGGTCGTGTGAGGATCGACTGTGATCACCTCTCGCACGCCGTGCTTGCGCAGCAGCGCGACGACGCGGCGGGCGTGCAATGCGACCGCGTCGTCCGCACCGAGGTCATGAGCCAGGGCCCCCGCGTACAGGTCGTCTTCGTACAGGTATCCGAATTGGACCCCGGCCCGTTGCAGGAGCCGCGCCACATTGGCGGGGATCCGGTCGTACTCAGCCCGTTCGGCGGCCGAGGGCCTGGCCACGAACGCCACGCCGTTGACGAGGCGGTTGAACCGTCGCCCCACTCCGGTCAGGCGGGCGAGCGGCGAGTTGCCCAACCGCAGCTCAATGGCTACCAGCCGCTCGATGTACGGGATGAGCTGGTACATGAGCCCCGTATAGAGGACGGTTTCGCCACCCCTGGGCAGGTTCATATCCCGAGCCCAGCGCGTCGCCTGCCTGGCGGGTATGGGCAGCACCGAGCCGCGGATGCGCAGGTTGTCGGCGAGAATGCCTACGACGTCGAGAGTGGGAAGCGGCATCAGCGACCCTCCCTGAGCAGCCATCCACGCAGTAGACGCACGTTCTCCGTGATGTGCACACCGGCCGGGCAGCTCTGCTCGCAGGCCCGGCAGAGCAGGCACGAGAACACGGCTTCGCTCTCGGCGCGCGCCTGTTCCTCCATCCCGAAAAGGACGTAGCGGAACAGGCGCCGCGGGAGGAGGTCTATCCCGAGGGGGCAGGTCGCACTGCAGAAGCCGCAGTTCACACAGGCTTCGGCATCGAAGGGCCCCCTCCCGCGCAGCTGCCGGGCCAGTCCGGCCGCTACTACGGCGCTCACCGCTGCCTCACTGCCGCATAGCGGTACTCGACAACCCGGCCGCTTCCCTTCTCCTCAACAACGTATCCGTACTTTCGCAAGCCCATGATCCAGACCATCACCTCTGCCGCCGGCAGGCCCGCGGCGGCGGCCAGTTCCGGAACGGTCAGCGAACCGGCCGCCAGAAGTTCGAGCAACCGGTCGCGCATCAGCGGTTCGTCCCGGATCACTTCGCGGATATCCCGGGTCATGACGCGGTCCTCGAGAGGAGGCCGGCGACCATTGCCCTGACCTGGGCGTCGGTGTAACCCTGCAGATCGATCGCGCCAGTCGGACAGACGGGTGTGCAGGCACCACAGCCCTTGCAACCGGCGGCCGTGATCGTCGCAAGCCTGGAGCCGTCGCTCCCGTCCAGCACTATGGCCCCAAACGGGCACGCGGCGACGCAATCGCCACACCCGTCGCAGGCGTCCTCCGTGACCACGGCGACCTGGGGGTCGAGCGAGGCGACGCCTCGCTTCAGGACGGCGGCGGCCTGCGTCGCGGCAGCAAGACCGGAGGCGACGCTCTCGGCGGATGTCTTCGGCGCCTGGCAGGCCCCGGCGATCAGGACACCGTCGACGACGGTCTCCACCGGCCGCAGCTTGGGGTGGATCTCGTTGAGGAAGCCGTCCCGTCCGACAGGCAGCTTGAGGCTAGCCACCAGCCCGTCGTTTTCACGGGGCACCATCCCGGTCACGAGGACCACGAGGTCGGCGGCCACCGTCAACTCGATGCCGGCAGTCAAGAGGTCATGAACCGTTACGTTCACTCCGCTGCCGTTGGGCGACACCTTCGGCGGATCGTCGTCCCCGAACCTCAAGTAGAGCGATCCGCGTGTACGCGACTCGTTGAACATAAGCTCATTGCGTCCGTACGTCCTCATATCACGGTATAGGTGGAACTGGCGGACGGCCGGATCGCGGTCGGCGACGAGCAGCGACGTGTGGATGGCGGCAGTGCAGCAATAGCGTGAGCAGTAGGCCCGATCGCCTCCGCGGCTGCCGACGCAGTAGATGTAGGCGACGCTGCCGACTGGCTTCCCGTCGTGGAGGATCGGCCCCTCCGTCTCGTCCAGCAGTCGTCTGAATTCGGGCAGCGTGACCACGCCGCGGCCGCCATAGCCGAACTCGCCCGCCTCGGGCTCGTAGCTGTCAAAGCCGGTGGCGACGATGATCTGGCCGACCGTGACTTCGATCCGGCCGTCAGCCGCGCCGATGACGACACGGTAGTTGCCATAAGTCCCGGACTTGGAGACCACCTCTGCGTTCGTGAACACGCTGATAGCCGGCCGGCGCCCGATCTCCTCGAGCATGCGCTCGACAAGCGCACGGCCACTGATTCGGCGCGGAAACATCTCACCGAAACCGCCCACCCACCCGCCGAGCGCGGCCTCGCGCTCGATCAGATAGACGCCCAGGCCGATGTCTGCCAGGCCGATGGCGGCGCGCATCCCGGCGACGCCGCCGCCGATGACCGCGACCCGGGGCGTCGTATTGACGACTATCGGGTCCAGCGCCTGGCTCAGCTGGGCGCGGGCGATGCCGGCGCGGACGAGCTTGATAGCTTTCCTTGTAGCGCCCTCGGGATCGTCGGTGTGAGTCCACGAGCACTGCTCGCGGATGTTCACATGGGTGCACAGATACGGATTCAGACCGGCCCGTTCTGCCACCCCGCGGAAGGTGAACGTGTGCAGCTTAGGTGAGCAGCACGCAACCACGAATCCGTCGAGCTGCTCCTTGGTGACGTCCTCGATGATCTCCTGCTGGTTCGCATCGGAGCAGGTGAACATGGTGTTGCGTGCGACACGCACGCCTGGCGAGTCCTTGACAGCCTCGATAACTCGATCCACGTCTACGTAGTCGGCAATGTTCCCGCCGCACTGACATACGTAGACCGCAATCCGGCGTTCGCTCATGCCGGCGCCTTCTGACGCTCGAGATGAGCCGCGGCCTGGGCGGCGGCCGCCCCGGCATGCAGGATCGACTCCGGGATGTCCCGCGGACCCGAGACGGCACCTGCGACGAACACCCCGGGAATGCTCGTGGCGCCGGGCCCGTAGTCCTCGTCGACCTCATCGACGTAGCCCTGCGCGTCGAGCAAGAGCTCCCCCGAGCCGAAGAGCCCGGCGACAGCGCTGTTGGGCTGGACGCCCACGGCGAGGACCACAAGGTCATATTCGGCCTCGGCGAGGACGCCATGGTCGACATCCTCGTACCGCAGGACCAGGTTGCCGCCCTCCGTCTCTCGTATTCCGGCGACACGGCTCTTTATGTAGTTGACGCCCATTCCCCTGGCCTGCTCGAAGAACTCGTCGTAGCCCTTGCCGACCGCACGGATGTCCACGTAGTGCACGGTCACATCGGCGAACCGGAGGACGCCCATGATCAGTTCGTTCTGCTTGAGTGAGTACATGCAGCAGAACCTCGAGCAGAGCGGGTTGCCGACGCTCTGGTCACGTGAGCCGGTGCACATGACATAAGCGATCCGTACCGGGATCTTTCCGTCGCTGGGCCGCAGGACGCTCGTATAGGGCCGGGTCGGTGCAAGGAGGCGCTCCATCTGCATGCCGGTGATGACGTTCGGAAAGCGACCGTAACCGTATTGAGGCTTGAGATCGGCCGGGAAGAGCCCATACCCGGTGGCGACGATGACCGCTCCCACGTCGAACCTGAGGTCCTCTCCGCGCATGTCCAGATCGATGGCGTTGGCGGGGCAGGCGGGGATGCACTGGTGGCACTCCGAGCAGACGCCGCAGTCCAGGCAGCGCCCTGCGGCCGCCCGCGCCTCCTCTTCGGTCATCGACGGCTCCAGCTCGGCGAAATCGCGCGGTCCCGCGGCGAGGCTGACGCGCGCCACCTCGGATTCCCGGCGAGCGAACGATCTCTGTCGGGACAGAACCTCGGCCTTGTCCACGACGGCCAGCCGATCATCTACGTTCTCGAAGACGCCAAGTTCGCGGCCCTGCAGCCAGCGATCGATCATGAACGCCGCCCGCCTCCCCTGCCCGATCGCGCGCGCGATGTCGCTGGCTCCGGTAACCACGTCGCCCGCGGCGAACAAGTAGGGGACCGGACTCTGGAGGGTGCGCGGATCGACGCGGAGGCGGCCATCGGGCGCCGCCCCGAGCGACGCGGCGAATGCCTGAGTCTCGGCCCCAATGCCAACCGCGGCGACAACGACGTCACAGGGGACCTCGAACTCGCTGCCCGGCAGCGGCTCCGGCCGACGCCGTCCCGAATCGTCGGGCTCGCCCAGCGTCATACGCCGGCATCTCAGCCCGGCCACACGTCCGCGGCCGTCGCCGCTCACCTCTACGGGCGCGACCTGGAACATGAACTGGACGCCTTCCTGCCGCGCATCGTCCACCTCGGCATCGTGCGCGGGCATCTCCTCGCGGCCGCGCCGGTAGGCTACCAGCGTCTCGGCAGCGCCCAGCCGAACGGAGGTTCGAGCGGCGTCCATGGCGACGTTTCCGCCGCCGACGACGACCACACGCTTTCCCGCCAGGCCAGGAGTTCGCCCGGCCTTGACGTCGCACAGGAAGTCAACACCCGCGAGAACACCGTCCAGGCGCACTCCCGGCACGTCCAGGGCCCTCGACTGAGGCGTCCCGGTTGCCACCAGGATCGCGTCGTAGCCGTCGGCTCTCAGGACCTCCAGATCTCGAACCAGTGTGCCTGTAGAGATCTCGACCCCGAGTGCCGTGACGTTCGCGACGTCCAGCTCGACGACCTCGGGGGGAAGCCGATAGGCGGGGATGGCCAGGCGCAGGAATCCGCCCGGCTCCGCGGCTGCCTCGAGGATCCTGACGCCGTATCCGGCTCGCGCCAGTTGCCACGCCGCCGTGAGACCGGCGGGCCCCGAGCCCACGATCGCAACGCGCTTTCCGTTGGGCGGGGAGGCCGTCACGCCCGGACCGTCCCGGCGGGCGTAATGTCGCTCGGCTACGAATCGCTTCAGCCGTCGGATGGCCACCGGCCCTTCGAGGTCGGCGCGGGTGCACTCGGTCTCGCAGGGTGCGTAGCAGGCGCGCCCGAGCGTCCCCACGAGCGGGGTCACCTCGAGCACCAGCTGGAAGGCTTCCTCCCAGAGTCCGCTGCGAATCAGTGATAGGTAGCCATGGGCCTTGATACCGGCCGGACACGCATCGATGCACGGTGACGTGCCCGTGCGCTCGATCAGGGCCTTCTGTGGAATGGCCTGCGGGAAGGGGATGTAGGCGGCCCGCCGGGAAACCATCCCGCCGTTCCACTCGTCGGGGACGGCGACGGTGCAGGCCAGCTCGCACTGCCGGCAGCCCGTGCACCTGGACGGGTCCACGTACCGCGGCCTCCGGTGGACCTCGACGTGGAAGGAGCCCGCCCCATCGCGCGAGATTCGCGAGACCTCCGAATCGGTCACGACCGTCACGTTCGGGTGGTGGGCCGTAGCCGCCATCTTCGGCGTCGCGATGCAGCTGGCGCAGTCGAGGGTCGGGAACACCTTGCTGAGCAGAACCATCCGGCCCCCGACGCTCGGCTCCTTCTCCACCACCAGGACCCGGTAGCCCATGTCGCCGAGCTTGAGCGCCGACTCCATGCCCCCAATGCCACTGCCGACGACCAAGGCGTCGTAGTCCATCTAGGCCGCCTTCAGGTCCGCGAGCGTAGCGGTGAACTCCCGGATCTGCCTGGTGAACGAATCGGCGCAGACCGAGCAGATCGCCGCCATCTTCAGCCGGCGATCGTCGATCCCGTGCTCGGCCAGGAGGTCCTGCGCCTGGTCCATGATCTGCGCCGACCGCTTCGAGCAGTCTGACAGGTAGGCGCACTCGTCCCCGTCCGAGGCGACGAAGACGCCGTCGAAACCCTGCTCCAGCGCGTACAGAATCCAGCCCGGCCTGATCGCGCTTGTGCAGGGCAGGCTGATCACCACGACCTCCGGCGAGTAGTGCATGTGAAGGCTGCCCGCGAGGTCGATCCCAGGGTCCGAGATGCCGCTGGTGGAGAACACGAGGACACGCGGGGCTGGCGGCGCCGCGGCCGCAATTCCGGTATCCAACGGGGTTACTTACCGCGGCGGATGAAGAGGCGGTCGTACCCGCGCGCGGGAACAACGCCGAGGAATGTGTGCCCGGCCATCTCCGTCCAGTACCCCATATCCTCTTTGGTCCCTGAGTCGCTGGACCAGAGCTCCATGACCTCGCCCAGGCCGATGCTGCTCATCGACTTCTTGGCCTCGATCATCGGACCCGGGCACGCGACGCCGCGCGCATCGATGACCGTCGACTTGCCGAGGCCAGCCACCTCCGCCTCGGTCAACACCGCTGCCATGCCGGCACCTCCTAGTAGATCAGGGCGTTAGTCGCGGACATAATCTCGGCCACGAAACGGCTTGCGTTCACGACCTGCGCCCCCTCGATGAGGTCCTGTTCGCTGATCCCGCGGCTCTTGATGGCCGGGGAGGCGACCAGGAAGGTACCTCCGAACTCCCGGATCGTATTCAGCAGCTCGCTCAGCGGCATGACCTTCGACGCCGCGATCGTCTCGGCAACGCCCTTCTTTGCGATCCGGACGCCTTCTCCCTGGAAGCCCATGACCACGGTGATGTCGGCTGAAGAGGCCGCACCAGCCATGACGAACGGAGTGATCGCCATCTCAGGGTTGTCCGGACCGTGGGTGACTATGAACACCAGCTTCTTGGTATCAGCCATCGATTACCACCTTCGCCTTGCCGCCAGGAAACCAGCATGGGCGCCGCCAACAGCCGCTGCACGACCCGACTCGACAACGCGGGACCGATGTCCGGCGCAGTGGCTTCAATTGACTTGTACGCGCTAGAGCGCCAGAGGTGGTAGGGCTAAACGGCTCCACGTCGAGGTCCGCGGGAACCGCATCGCGACCGCTCGCACTTGTCGTACGTGGAGCCGCGTTCTACTCGTCGATCGGCCTCATCGCCATCGGCTACCTGTTCAACTTCCTCATCGCCTGATTCGGAAAGGAGTCCACCTCTCGAAGAAGATCGAGGTGCTGGGTCCCGGCTGCGCCAACTGCAAACGGCTGGAGGCAAACGCCCGCGAGGCTGTCGTCATGGACGGCATAGAGGCCGAGGTCGTGAAGGTGACCGACTGCGGCCAGTCCCACCGCGGTCCATCACCGCACGGGTCAAGAGAGGTCGGCGCGGGCCCCGACTACCGAAGGGCAGAGCTTGCGCCGCCAGCGAGGTCAATGAGCGCCTCGTGGGCCGCGCCCAGTCGTCCGAGGAGTGCTCGGGCCACGGCAAAGTAGACTGACGCCGCGAACTCGCAGTCTTGTTCGAACAGCGACCGTATTGCAGGGGCATCAATGACCAGCGCGTCAACGTCACCGACTGCGGTCGCGGTTGTCGTCGCCCGGTGCGGCGGCACAAGGGCGGAGAGCCCGAAGACCTCGCCGACCTCTACCGTCTCGAGTGTGACCTGACCTCGCCCGGAGACGGCGAGCTGAAGCGCAACCCGACCCGAGGTAACGATCCCGAACCAGCCCACGCGGTCGCCCTCGCGCATGATCTCGGTGCCACTCGGGAAGGCCGCAGGGGTGGCCATCTCGAGGATCTTGTTGCGGGCCTCGCGAGGCATCGTGGCGAGCCAACCCCTAAGAACGGCCTCGTCCGGCTTCGTACCAGCCACTACGACTTCCTCCTCGGTGTCTCCGGATGGGCACACGGCCTCGTCGTCGGCGGCTTAGCCGAGCGAGCGGTGCGGCGGTCGGTAGGTTGGCGAGAGCTTGGTGGCGGCGTCGAACTCGTCGGCCGTGAGGAGCACCACCGTCCGCAGGCGGGCGGCGCCAGAAGCAGCCACGGCGAGCGAAGCGGCAGCGGCCGCCGCAGGGCCCGGCAGATCAACGATTATGTAGACGTCGTCGCACCCAAAGGCGAAGTAATACCCCTCGACCGTGCCGCCGAGCGAGGCAATGAGCTCCAAG
Source organism: Candidatus Limnocylindrales bacterium (assembly GCA_049514315.1). GTDB lineage: Bacteria > Chloroflexota > Limnocylindria > Limnocylindrales > CSP1-4 > Fen-1039. The sequence continues at coordinate 18,386 of JBEKVD010000056.1, forward strand.
ACTGCGCCACGTCGGCCGGTGCCGCCCTCCTTCAGGACGCCGCGGGCGCCCTCCGTGGTATAGCTGCCGATGAGCATGTACTTGGGCATGGGGCCGCTCCTCAGGTCGAGTGGTTGGCCGGCCGCCCGAGAGCGGCCGGCCTCGTGAGTCGACTCAGGGCCCGGAAAACGAGGAGTTCCGTGACCCGACCCGGAACAGTCAGTTCAGACGGTCCAAGTGGTGATTTCCAGTCCGCCGGCTTGCCAGTTCTCGATGATGCAGTCGAGCAGGTCGAGAGGGTGAGCACACATGATCCCGGGGATCATGTCCTCTTCCCGGTGACCGTACAGCATGCCCATCGCGAATCGGCAGGAGTAGATCTTGGATCCCTCCTTCATGATGGTCTTGAGCTGGTTGTTCATCGCCAGCGCGCCGGGGAAACCCTCCTGGCCGACGGCCGGAAAGCCGCGGGAGCCGGAGCCCAGCAGAACGCCTGGGCCGTAGAGGTAGATCGTCGTGTCGAATCCCTTGCGATGGAGTCGAGTCGCCGTGAGCATGTTGATCAGCGCCACCGATCCCTCGTACGGGACGGTGTGCATCAGGACCAGCGCCCTGTCACCGGGCTTGGCCTTGTAGTCAGGAAAAAGCTTCTCCTCACCGTAGAGGAGATCGCCTTCATTGGGTACCGGAATCGTGACCCGGGCCATCGAAACCTCCTGCGTCGCTTCGGCTGGCACAACCTAAATGGGCTGCGAGCCAGCGTTCTGGCCTGTTGCGCGACCTATCGCTTCCTGCCGCAGCTCTCGTAGAGGTCAACGGCATTCTGATAGAAGATGCGGTTCTTCAGTTCCTCGCTGACGTCGCAACCCTCGATCTT